>JAJTFN010000051.1:0-8611 GCA_021298285.1 Verrucomicrobium sp. | reverse complement strand
CGAATTGACGGCCATGGAACGCAAGCTGGCGGCCGCCACCGCCGCGTCGACCAACACGGCGGCCGTGGACGCGAGCATCCGGAGCACCGAGGTGGCCACGCTGCGGACGGAGGTGTGGAAGCTCCGGGCCTCGGTCAAGGAGGGCGCCTCCCGCGAGGCCGAGCTGCGCGCCACGCTGTCCACGGAGCGCGAGTTCCGCCAGCGCCTGACCCGCGAGAAGACGGACCTGGAGAAACGCCTTGCCGCGGCCATGAGGTCGGGACCAAGCCTCGAGACCCCGGGAAACCCCAAGGATTCCACCAAGGCGCTGGCCCGGATGGAGACCCGGGTCCGGAAGCTCGAGGAGGAGCGCGACGCCCTCCAGCAGCGCCTCCAGAAGCTGACCCAGGCCACCCAGAACCGGCTGGCCTCCGGCGCCTCCTGGCGGGCGGTGACCGCGCGCGAGCAGGCCGAGGTCTTCCACCGACGCGGGCGCTGATCCAGCCCCCTCCGACCCATGGCCAGCAAGTTCTTCGTCCCCGGCGACGGGCGCGCCCCCAAGGTGGGCGACCTCTTCGCGGCCGTCGCCCCCCGCTACGACCTCATCAACGACCTCCAGAGCCTCGGCATGCATCGGCTTTGGAAACGCCGGCTGGTCGCCGCCGCGGCGGCGGGCCCCGGACAGACGGCCCTCGATGTCTGCTGCGGCACCGGGGACGTGACCTTCGCCCTGGCCGGCCGCGGTGCCGATGCCGTCGGATTCGACTTCAGCCACCCGATGCTGGCGGTGGCGGCCGACCGGGCCACCCGGTTCCAGCCGGCCACCGGCACCGGTTCGGTGCGCTTCCAGCAGGGGGACGCCCTCCAGCTGCCCTTCCCGGACCGGTCCTTCGACATCGTGACCATCAGCTATGGGCTCCGGAACCTTGCCGACTTCCATCGGGGCCTGCGCGAATTGACCCGCGTGCTCCGACCCGGCGGCCGCCTGCTGGTGCTCGACTTCGGCAAGCCCGACTTCCTGCCCTGGCGCTGGGCCTACTACCAGTACCTGGAGCGCATCTGTCCGCTCTTCGGCCGGATTTTCTGCGGGGATGCCGACACGCATGGCTACATCCTGGACTCCCTCAAGGCGTATCCGGCACAACACGGGGTCGATGCGGCGCTCCGGGAACTTGGTTATGCCGAGACACGGATCGAGTGCTTCCTCGGCGGCACCATGACCCTCAATTCAGGCCGACGCCCCGGTTCCAGCCGGGCTCATGCGGCTGGACAGGTGGCCTGAATTCCCGTCTGGAGCTTCGGCCCGAAGCCCCTATCCTGCGCCACCAGTGCGATGAAGATCCTCTTCCTCAACGGCCCGAACCTGAACCTCCTGGGCACCCGGCAACCCGAGATCTACGGGCGGGACACCCTCGCCACGATCGAGGCCGCCGTGCAGGTCCGGGCCAAGGCCCTGGGGGTGACCGTGGAGTTCCGCCAGACCAACCACGAGGGCCAATTGGTCGAGTGGATCCATGAGGCCCGCGGTGCGTTCCAGGTCATCGCCCTCAATGCCGCGGCCTACACCCACACCAGCATCGCCCTGCGTGACGCCATCTCGGCCGTGGGCCTTCCGGTGATCGAGCTCCACCTCTCCAACATCCATGCCCGGGAGCCATTCCGGCACGTGTCGATGATCGCCCCGGTATGCCGCGGACAAATCAGCGGCTTCGGCGCTTTCTCCTACATCTTGGCTTTGGAAGCCGCCGTTAACGTTCACCAACCAGCGTAAACCTGTATTTTTCCCTTGGTTGACGCAAAACCAATGGAACTGCCGCTTGACCCGGGACCGCCGATGTCCGTACGGTCCGTCCCAAGTCCGACACGGGACTGTCACCCGGAGGCCACGGTTCGCCATCCAGTGCTCCACCCGTAGGCGGAACCAACCTCCGGGGAATCATCCCGGTGGCCGGACCCCACGGCGGGAATCCCTCCGCCTGCTCCCCGGACATCCATCAACCGACATCGCATCGTGGACCTGAAAGAAATCAAATCGATCATCGACCTGATGAAGAAGAACTCCCTCTCGGAGTTCGAACTCGAGGAGAAGGACTTCAAGATCAAGCTCAAGCGCCCCATCGGTGGGGGTTCCGGTCCCGCCCTTGGCGGGCCGGTGGACGACCCGGAATTGACCGCCTACTCGGCCCTGGCCCGACAATCGGCCGCCGTGGTCCACCAGGCCCCGATCCCGTCGCCCGCCTCGGTCGCCTCCGGCCCGGAGTCCGAGATCAAGAGCCCGATGATCGGCACCTTCTACTGCACGCCGTCCCCGGATGCCGCTCCCTATGTGGAGGTGGGCAGCGAGGTCGGCCCGGACACGGTCGTCTGCATCGTCGAGGCCATGAAGGTCATGAACGAGATCAAGGCCGAGACCCGGGGCATCATCACCGCCGTGGTCGCCGAGAACGGCAAACCGGTTGAGTTCGGGCAGGTTCTGTTCAAGATTCGCCCGCTTTGAGGCGGCCCTGTGCCCGGGGCACCGCTCCTTGCCCGGGAACCTCCCAGCGAGTTGCAGTGCCGTCGGTCCCTGTACCGCCGGCCCCGCTTCCGGCCATTCCCGGAGGCAGGGTCCCTGAATCCACGTTACCGTCATGTTTGAAAAGATCCTGATCGCCAACCGAGGTGAAATCGCCATGCGCATCATCCGCGCCTGCCGCGAGATGAACATCAAGACGGTGGCGGTGTACTCCAAGGCGGATGCCAACTCGATGCATGTCCAGGTGGCCGACGAGGCCATCTGCATCGGCGACGGTCCGTCCACGGACAGCTACCTGCGGATCGACCGCCTGATCTCGGCCGCCGAGATCACCGACGTCGACGCCATCCACCCGGGTTACGGATTCCTGAGCGAGAACGCCCATTTCGCCGACGTCTGCGACAGCTGCAACATCCGCTTCATCGGACCGAGGTCGGCCGCGATGAATGCGCTGCACGACAAGTCCAGCTCCCGGGATCTGGCCAAGCGGGCGAAGGTGCCCACACCGCCGGGCTCCGACGGCCTCGTCGGCACCGAGCAGGAGGCCCTCGCGGTGGCCAAGCGCATCGGCTACCCGGTGATGATCAAGGCCATCGCCGGCGGCGGCGGCCGGGGCATGCGGGCGGCCCACAACGACATCTCGCTGGTCAAGGGCTACCACACGGCCCGGACGGAGGCCGAGAAGGCCTTCGGCAACTCCGGGGTCTACATCGAGAAATTCATCGAGAACCCCCACCACATCGAGTTCCAGATCCTCGGCGACACCCGGGGCAACATCATCCACCTGGGCGAGCGCGACTGCTCCATCCAGCGCCGCAACCAGAAGGTCATCGAGGAGACCCCCTCGCCGCTGCTCGACCGGAAGGACCTCAAGGACCTGCGCAAGAAGATGGGCAAGGCGGCCCTGGCCATCGCGGAGATGGCCGGCTACTCGAACGCCGGCACCGTGGAGTTCATCGCCGACGACTCGGGCAACTTCTACTTCCTCGAGGTCAACAAGCGCATCCAGGTCGAGCACCCCATCACCGAGGAGGTCACCGGGGTGGACCTGGTCAAGCAGCAGATCCTCATCGCCGCCGGCGAAAAGCTCTCCATCAGCCAGGGCGACGTGACCCTCAAGGGCCACGCCATCGAGTGCCGGATCAACGCCGAGGACCCCTTCAACGACTTCCGCCCCAGCCCCGGGCGCATCGAGATGTACTACCCGCCCGGCGGCCCGGGCATCCGGCTCGATTCCCACGCCTACGCGGGCTACACCATCCCGCCCTACTACGACTCGATGATCGGCAAGCTCATCGCCGTGGGACGCGATCGCACCGACGCCCTCAACAAGATGGCCCGGGCGCTGAGCGAGTTCATGGTCACGGGGGTCAAGACCACCATCCCCTTCGAGTTGGCCATCCTGCAGGATCCGGATTTCCGCCGGGGGCACTACACCACGAACTTCGTCGAGCGCTTCCTCGGCGGGGCCCGCCGCGAACTGATCCAGGACAAGGCCTGAGACGGCACAACGGCGGCACCGCCTCCGGCGTCACGGACACGGCCGCCGGCCATCTCCATCGTCGGCAGGCCCCCCAAAAACACGCCCCCGGGATGCACTCCCGGCTTGGTCTTGGCGGGCGGCTTGGATAAACCATCGACGTGTCCAGCGCCCCCGCCCCGACCCAGGCCCCCGCGCCCGCGAACGATTCGTTCCCGCCGCAGATCAAGTACATCATCAGCAACGAGGCCTTCGAGCGGTTCAGCTTCTACGGGATGCGCAGCATCCTGACCCTGTACATCGCCAAGCACCTCGGGCAGGGGTCTTCCAAGGCCTCGGAGATCGCCCACCTCTTCGTCTTCGGCGTGTATTTCATGCCACTGTTCGGGGCCTGGCTCTCGGACCGCGTGCTGGGGCGATACAAGACGATCCTCTACATCTCGCTGTTCTACTGCCTGGGCCACGGGGTGTTGGCGTTGGCCGACCTGGTACAGGGTCAGGAGCAGAAGCTCTGGCTGCTCTATGGGGGACTGACCCTGATCTCGATCGGCGGCGGCGGCATCAAGCCCTGCGTCTCGGCCTTCGTGGGCGACCAGTTCCGGGCCGACCAGGGTCACCTGCTGCGCCGGGCCTACGGCCTGTTCTACTGGAGCATCAACTTTGGTGCGTTCTTCGCGTTCCTGGTGATCCCGCGCATCGCCAAGGACCATGGCTACGGGTGGGCGTTCGGGGTTCCGGGCATCTTGATGGGGCTGGCCACGCTGGTCTTCTGGCTGGGCCGCAATCACTACCGGCAGGTGCCGCCGGCCGGGCCGCAGGGAGCCAGCTTCTGGGAGATGCTCTGGCATGCGCTCACCCATCCGGCCAGCCGGAGGCCGGGTTCCGGGTTCTGGGGCGCCTGCGAACACCGCTATTCCCGGGAACAGGTGGCCGCCGCCAAGGCGGCCACGCGGGTGGCGGGAGTGTTCGCCCTGATCCCGTTTTTCTGGGCGCTCTACGACCAGAACAGCACGACCTGGGTGCTCCAGGGTGAGCGGATGACCCCGTACGTCTTCAGCCAGGGGGTGCTCGACCTCCCGGTCCTCGGGGCCGTGGTGCGGTTCATCATCGGCAAGGAGATCGGGGGCGAACAGATGCAATCCATGAACGCCCTGCTGGTGATGATCCTCGTGCCGATCTTCACCTACCTGCTCTTCCCGGTGAGCGAACGGCGCGGCGTGCAGGTCACGACGCTCCGGCGGATGGGCACCGGGCTGTTCCTGACGGCCGCGTCCTTCGCCATGGTCGCCGTCATCGAGCAACGGGTGGCGGGCGGCGAGAAACTGAGCGTCCTCTGGCAGACCCTGCCCTACATCGTGCTGACGTCCGGCGAGGTGCTCGTCTCCAACACCGGGCTCGAGTTCGCCTTCCGGGAGGCGCCCGCCTCGATGCGCAGCACGATGATGAGCTTCTGGCTGCTGACGGTGGCCGTGGGAAACCTGGCGATCGCCAAGGTCTTCGGGCTCAACGTCAAGGAGCGCCTGGCCGACGGCACCGAGGTGCTGCACGTGTCCGGCGTGGCGTTCTTCAACCTGTGCGCCGCCATGCTGGCGGTGGTGGCCGTCGGGTTCGTCTTCATCGCCCGGCGCTACCGCTACCACGAGGAATCCAAGGCACCGTCGGGGTCGCCGGGTCATTGAACCGCGCCCGCTTTCGGGCCATGATCTGCCCTGACGGACAACGCAGCCTGACCTCCTCCCTCCATGTACTTCATCCAAGGTGCCGACCAGAAGGAATACGGACCCGTATCGGCCGAACAGCTCCGCCAGTGGATCGCCGAAAACCGCCTGAACCGGTTCTCGGCGGCCCGCTCCGAGGGCGAGGCGACCTGGAAGACCCTGGGTGACTTCCCCGAGTTCGCCGAGGCGCTGGGCCTCCCCGCGCCCGTCCCCGTGGCTCCGCCCGCACCGACGGCTCCGCCCTCACCACTCGCACCGACGGCGCCGCCGGCCGCACCGGCCCCGCAGCCCACCTCGTACTTCATCCAGGGTGCCGACCAGAAGGAGTACGGACCCATCGCGGCGGACCAGCTCCGCCAGTGGATCACCGAGAACCGCCTCAACCGGTTCTCCCCGGCGCGCGCCGAGGGCGAAGCGACGTGGAAGACCCTGGGCGACCTGCCCGAGTTCGCCGACCTGCTGGGCGGCCCGGCTCCCATCGCGATGCCGACCGCGACCGCCACCTCCCCGACGCGACCGGCTTCCAGCCAGGGAGGCTGGGCATCACCGAGCGCACCGTCGGGCTCCGGCCTGCGGTCCGCGCCGGGCATCTCCGAGACGGTCGTCGACGAAAAGTTGCGGATCCCGGCCATCGGCATCCTCACCACCGGAGCCGTCGGCACGATGCTGTCCTTCTACGGTCTGGTCAGCGGCCTGAGCGAGAATGCCCGCCAGGAGATCCCGCCGGGGATGCCCCCGGAGTTTGAACGGATGTTCAAGGCCTACCTCGCCTTCGCGGAGGCCTACGTCGTGCCGCTGAATGCCCTGGCGCTGGTCCTGAGCCTCTTGAGTCTGCTGGCCGGCGTCCGGATGCTTCAGAGGAAGTCCTACGGACTGGTCATGGCCGGCGTCATCCTGGCCACGATCCCCTGCGTGAGCCCCTGCTGCTGCCTGGGCCTGCCCTTCGGCATCTGGGCGCTGGTGGTGTTGAGCAACACCGAGGTGAAGGCCGCCTTCCGCTGACCCCGAAGGAAGCCATGGACGCACCCCCGGTGTTGCCGCCCGACCCGGTGCCTGCCGGCGGGCCCGGCGACGCACCGGGTTCCGCGGCACCGGGCCCCATCCCGCCGCACCGTGGATGGCTGCCGGTGCCATTCCCGGTGGCCTGCCTGATCGCGGCGGGAGGCCTGGTGGGCCTGACCCTGCTCTGGCACTTCGAGCCCCGCGGGCAGTTCTTCTTTCCCCGCTGCACCTTCCTGCAGGTCACCGGGCTGCAATGCCCGGGATGCGGAGGGCTGCGTGCCACGCACGCCCTGCTGCATGGCGATGTCGCCTCGGCCTGGCGGCTCAACGCGCTGTGGGTCGCCGCCCTGCCGCTCGGAGCCTGGTCGGCCGCCGCCTTGGCCCTCAAGCGTTGGACAGGCCGCCGGATCCCCCACCCCCTGGGATGGCGGAGGGCCTGGATTCCCGTCGTGGCGGCGATCCTCGCCTTCGGAGTGCTGCGAAACCTCTGACCTGGGCGCCCTGCGTTCCACCTCGGTCGCCCTTCGAGCAATCCATCGAGCGATCCATCGGGTCGCCCGTGTGAGCTCAGGTCCGCTGCGTGCCCCGGTGCCGCTCGTAGGCGTGGACGATGCGCTGGACGAGCGGATGACGAACCACGTCCTTCTTCTCGAAGCGGATCAGGGAAATGCCCTCGACACCTTGGAGGGCCGTCTCGGCCTCGAATCTGGGACGGATCGCCGGTGATGACCGCCTTGGAGCCGAACCCGAGGCGGGTCAGGAACATGAGCATCTGCTCGGTAGTGGTGTTCTGAGCCTCATCGAGCACGATGAACGACTGGTTGAGGGTCCGCCCCCGCATGTAGGCCAGCGGCGCGATCTCGATGACGCCACGCTCCATGTTCTTCTGGATCTCCTCGGCCGGCATCATGTCCTGGAGCGCGTCGTGCAGCGGGCGCAGGTAGGGGTCGAGCTTCTGGTACAGGTCGCCCGGGAGGAATCCCAGCGCCTCGCCCGCCTCCACGGCCGGGCGCGTCAGGATGATCCGCCCCACGCGGGACTCCTTGAGGGCGTTCACCGCCATGGCCATGGCCAGGTAGGTCTTGCCCGTGCCGGCCGGACCGATGCCGAAGGTCACGTCGTTCTCCCGGATGGCGGCCACGTAGCGTTGCTGGCCGACGGTCTTCGGCGTGATGACGGCCTTCTTGAGCGAGGTGCTGATCTTCTGGTGGAAGAGGGCCTGCAACGCCTCGGCCCCGTCATGCCGCACGACGTGCAGGGCGTGGGAGAAATCCCGGGACTTGATCGGGGAGCCATCTTTCTGGGCGGCCTCGAGCAACTGGAAGAGCCGGACGCCGCGGGTGACGGCATCGGCCGGTCCCTCGAGGCGGATCCACCCGTCACGCGCGGCGGCCTTCAGGCCCAGTTCCTTCTCGAGCGCATGGAGGTTGCGCTCGTCGCCGCCAAGGAGTTGCAGGGCCGCCCGGGCGTTCTCGAAATGCAGCGTCTCCGTGGCGGTGGCGGAGGCCGGGGAGGAGGCGGTGGCGGGAGGATTGGGCATGTCGGTGAGGGACGAATATCGACGCGGACCGGACTTTCGCCACGGAAAAGGCGATGCCGGGCGGGCAATGCTGGTCAATCGACTCCGGGAAACCCGGCCGACGCGCCTCCCGGACTCCCGCGACCGATGCCCCCTCGGGCTCCGGACCGCCGTGGTTCGGCCTCGGCAAGCGTGCGGATGTGCTCCAGCACCCGGGCGTGGATGCGGTGGAGGATGGCATCGGACCAGAGGCGCCAGTAGGCGTCGGGCGACAGGCCGTGCTGGTACCAGGTGGTGCCGACCAGCCGGGTCCCGCCGGTCGCGGTGGGGAACAGTTCGAACTGCCCGCGACGGGACACCAGGAACCCGTCGAGGTGCGGCGGGTGGATGTGGCGGTA
>JAJTFN010000050.1 GCA_021298285.1 Verrucomicrobium sp. | reverse complement strand
TGACGGCCACCGTCTTCACCGGCCCCGGCGAGACCCACGCGGTCACCGCCCCCGTCGAGATGGAGATCATGCACGGGGTCGTGCGCTGGGAACGCGAATTCGGAGTTGTGGGTGGGGCCGGGGAGCGCCGGCGGTACGCCATCATGCAGGCCAACTACCTGCGGCGGGCCCGGATCTTCGCGGTCATCACCAACCCCGAGGCCTCGGTCACCCATCACGTGGTTCCGCTGGGGACGGTCGTGTCCTTCAACCCTCCGGCCATGGCGCTCGATCCGCAGAACCGGCTGCACATCCTGCACCAGTACGGCTCCGACGACTTCGTGCATCACCGCATCCAGCCCGACGGGACGGTGTCCGTCCGCCACACCTATGTCTCCCGGGTGGGACGCCCGATGCTGGGGGTGGATGGCACGGGCGACGTGGCGGTGGTCCGGGCGACCCGACGGCCGGGCCCGAATGATGTGTCGCCGCCCGAGGAACCTCCGGTCGGCGCGACGACCAACCGCGTCTCCGGGACCAACGGCCAACCGACGGCCCCGATCCTGCCGCCCCCGGGTGCCCCGCGCGCCCGTTGATGATCCCGCTTCCGCAGGTGCGCCTGCGTCGCCGCGTTCAGACCCCGCCCGGCCCGCCATCCCACGGCGACAGCCGTCCCTGTTGCACCCGCCAGCGGATCAGGTCGCAGCCCAGTTGGCGGGGCCAGTTCTCCTCCGTGCAGGTCATGAACACCTGCCCGCCCGCCCGGAACGACTCCTGGAGCAGCGGCACGAAGGCCGACCGGCGCCGCGCATCGAGTTCGCCCATCACATCGTCGATCAACAACAGCGGGGGCGTGCCGTGCACGCGGGCCAGGTGTTCGGCCTGAGCCAGTTTCAGGGCGATCGCCAGGGTGCGTTTCTGGCCCTCGCTGGTGAAGGGGCCGGCGGCGCGCTCGTTCACCCTCAGGGTCAGGTCGTCGCGATGCGGGCCGACCACGGTGGTCTTCATCACCCGCTCGCGATTCCGCGACTGCGCGAGGGCGACGGCGAAATCGCCCGACACGCCGGGGTGATAGTCGAGGGTGAGTTCATCACGCTCCGAGGCGATCTTCTGGAACGCCGCGTGCACCCTCGGAGCGAGGGCGGGGACGAAGTCGCGCCTCGCCGCGATCAGCGCCTCGCCGGCAAGCACCAGTTCCTGGGTGAATCCATCGAGTTGGACCAGGTCGACCATCGACTGCTTGAGAAGGGCATTGCGTGACCGGAGGGCCTTGGCATAGCGCATCAGCAATGCCAGGTAGCCGGGCACGGTCTGGGCCAGGAGCAGGTCGAGGAACCGCCGGCGTCCCTGGGCCGGCCCCTTCACGAGGGCGAGATCCTCGGAACAGAACACCACCGCGCGCAGGATGCCGAAATAGTCGGCCAGTCGCCGGATGGGGCGCTCGTCGAGCGAGAGTCGGCGCTCCTTGGGTGACCAGTAGGCCTTGATCTCGTGGATTCCCTGGCCCGTGACCGATCCGCCCACGAAGTAGCCTTTGGCCCCCTGCCGGATCATCTGTGCCCCGGCGCAGCCCCGGAAGGAGCGCAAGGTGGCCAGCAGGTAGACGGCCTCGAGGATGTTGGTCTTGCCCTGGGCGTTGTCGCCAAGCAGCACATGGCAGCCGGGCCCGAACTCCGCGTCCAACCGGGGGTAGTTCCGGAAGTCGCGCAGCTTGAGCCGGGACAGGTGCATCGGCCGCCGAGTGTGGAAGGCGCTCCCCGGGGTGTCGAAGAAAAGAGGTCCTGGCCGGCCGGATCGCGTGGCGGAATCCCCGAGCCGCCGTTGGGATGCCGGATCGAGTCAATGGTGAGCGAACCCAAGGCCCCCGAGCAAGGTGGCGGTCCGGACGGCGCGGCGGAGGGCCTCGACACGGACGTCGAGCGGCCAGTCGGAGGGGGCTTCGAGGGTGTAGCCCTGGCGGCAGCCGTTCTGGAGCAGCCAGAAGGATTCGGGCCAGTCCGGGCGCTGGGCCGGGTCGAGCGTGGGGCGGATGAGTCCGGGCGCGGCGGCTTCGCGTCCATCAATCCAGGGCGAATGGTCGATCGGGCAGACGGCGCGGACGGAGTCGAGGATGGAGGCGGCCAGGGACCGCAGGTTGGCCGGGTTCAGTTCGTAGAGGTAGAACCCGTGCGATTCCCAGTCCTCGTGCAGGCAGATCGACACGTCCCAGGGCGGCAGCGAGGCCAGCCACTCCTGGTGGCGGCGCACCTCGGCGGAGCGGGGTTCGCGGTAGTCCCGGTTGAGGTCGAGTCCGGCGGCGTTTTCACGGGTGCCCAGCGCGACGCCTTCGGGGTTGAGGCAGGGACAGATGCCGAGGTTCAACTCCGCCGGCCAGGCATCCTCGAGCATCAGGTCGCGCAAGGCCACCAGTCCGGCGGGTTCGTCCCCGTGGATGCCCGCCGAGAGGTAAAGCCGGGGCCCGGGGCGACCCAGGCGCGACAGGAAGACCAGCTCGTGGTCGCCGACGCCGGCCGAGTGCTCCGCGAACCCGGCGCGCCTGGCCGCCAACCGGATCTCGCGCATCAGGCTGGAGGCCTCGACCCGCTCGCCGCGATAGCCGTCACGATTGAGGCCCAGGCGCGGCGGGTGGGAGGTGGTGGATGGGAGGCTTTCCATGGGACGCGCGGCGGACGCCGGGCGAAGCTTGAAGCCTCCCGGCCCGGATCGCTAGGTTGCTCGCCACGAATTCCCGGGCCGATCGAGGGGGACGCCGTCCCCCGGGGCGGTTGGCCGGGATCGCGACGTTCCCCGTGCCCACCCGACTCGAACTCGACGGAATCCGGAAGTCCTTCGGTGCCACCCAGGCGCTGCGGGGGGTGAGCCTGTCGCTTGCGGCGGGCGAGGCCCATGCCCTCATCGGTGAAAATGGGGCGGGCAAGAGCACCCTCCTGAAGATCCTCGGGGGCGTGCACGCGGCCGACTCGGGGACGATGACCCTGGACGGCACTCCCTACCGGCCGGCCGACCCGATCGCCGCCCAGCGGGCCGGGGTGGCGATGATCCATCAGGAACTCAACCTCGCCCCGCACCTGTCGGTCGCCGAGAACATCACCTTGGGCGAGGAGCCGGCGCGCTGGGGTTGGGTCGATCGTGCCCGCCAACGGGCGCTGGCCACCGAGGCCCTCCGCCACCTGGGCGCCGGGGACATCCCGCTGGACGCGGTCTCCGGGGAACTCCCGATCGCCCAGCAGCAGTTGGTGGAGATCGCCCGGGCCCTCCGGTCGCGCCCCCGGGTGCTGATCCTCGACGAGCCGACCTCCAGCCTGACCCGCGCCGACACCGAACACCTCTTCGCCGTCCTCGACCGCTTGCGGGCCGAGGGGGTCAGCCTGCTGTACGTGTCGCACTTCCTCGAGGAATCACGCCGCGTCTGCTCGCGGTTCACCGTGCTGCGTGACGGGTCCAGCGTGGCCACCGGCGACCTCGCGGACACCCCGAACAGCACCCTGATCCGGACCATGGTCGGCCGGGATGTGCAGGACCTGTACCCGAGAAGCCCGCGGTCGCCGGGCCGGGTGCTCCTGGAGGTCCGCGCCCTCGAGGGGGTGGAGAAACCGCGCGAGGTTTCCTTCCGCCTGCGCGAGGGCGAAGTGCTCGGGCTCTTCGGGCTGGTGGGTGCGGGGCGCACCGAAATGCTGCGGGCCGCCTTCGGCCTCGATGCCGTGCGGTCGGGGGAGGTCCATCTGGGCGACGTCGACCTGTCGGACCGGTCGCCGCGCGAGCGCTGGCAGGCGGGCCTCGGGTTCCTGAGCGAGAACCGCAAGGACGATGGCCTGCTCCTGGCGCGCAGTGTCTCGGAGAACCTCTTCATCACCCGGCCCGGGTCGCTGGTCCGGTGGGGCTTCTGGCATCCGCCCTCCGAACGCCAGGAGGCCCGCTGCTGGATGGAGCCCCTCGACATCCGCGCCCACGGTCCGACCCAGCCGGTCCAGGAACTGTCGGGAGGCAACCAGCAGAAGGTGGCCTTCGGCCGGTTGATGTACCACGGCTCCCGGGTGCTGCTGCTCGACGAACCCACCCGTGGCATCGACGTCGGCAGCAAGGTGCACCTCTACCGGCAGATCGACGCGGCCGCCGCGTCGGGGCGGGCGGTGGTCATGGCCAGTTCCTACCTCCCGGAGTTGCTGGGAGTCTGCGACACGATCGGGGTGTTCCACCGCGGCCGGCTCGTGGCGCTGCGGGCCGCCGGGGAGTGGTCCGAGGAGTCGCTGCTGGCCGCCGCCGTCGAGGGCGGCTGAGCCGGCCCCGCGCGGTCGGGTAGGTGTGGTGCCCCGGACCGGTGGGGCGGCCGGACCTTGTCCTCCGGCGCGAGTCGGGCCATGGTGACGCAACACGATGAGCTCAACGCATGCACCGGTCCGTTCGTTCAAGGCCGACGCCCTGGACGTCCATGTCTTCGCCAGCCAGCCCGACCTCGCGTCGTATGTGGCGCTCGATGTCCGCAACCACCTGGCCGAGACCATCGCCCGCAATGGTTCCGCCGCCGCCATCCTCGCCACCGGCAATTCCCAGATCCAGTTCCTGAAAAACCTCGTGGCGCTCGGCGGCATCGACTGGTCGAAGGTCACCCTGTTCCACATGGACGAGTACCTGGGCATCGCGGCGGACCACCCGGCGAGTTTCCGGCATTACATGAAGCACCGGGTCGAGTCGCTGGTGAAGCCGAGGGCCTTCCACTACATCCACGGAGACTGCGACCTGCCGCACGTCGAATGCGCCCGCTACACCGCGTTGCTCCAGTCGCAGGCCATCGACCTGTGCTGCCTGGGCGTGGGCGAGAACGGTCACCTGGCCTTCAACGACCCCCATGTCGCCCGGTTGGACGATTCCGAGTGGGTCAAGCTGGTGCGCCTCGACGACGCCTGCAAGATGCAGCAGGTCAAGGAGGGGCATTTCCCTTCGCTGGAGGCGGTGCCGCCCTATGCCATCACGCTCACGTTGCCGGCCCTGATGACCGCCCGCAAGGTGGTCTGTGTGGCTCCCGAGAAGCGGAAGGCCGTGCCCGTGAAAAACATGCTCCAGGGGCCGGTGAACTCCCTGTGTCCGGCCTCGATCCTGAGGCGCAACCCCGCGGCCGTCCTGCTGATCGACGCCGACTCGGCCTCGCTCCTCTGATCGGAGCCTCCACCTCATGCGCATCCTCGCCCTCGATCCCGGGACCGTCCGTGTCGGCGTCGCCGTCAGCGACGAGCTGCGCATGATCGCCCGACCCCTGGAGTTCCTACCGGCTGAACCCTTCGCGGCCTTGGCCGAGCGGCTCAAGGAGCTGATCCGGGACCAGCAGGTCGAGCTCATCGTGGTGGGCATGCCGCGGAACATGGACGGCTCCTATGGCGAGGCGGCGGCCAAGGCGCGGGAGTTCGTTGCGGCCCTCCAGGATGTGATCCTCGTGCCCATCCGCACCTGGGACGAACGGCTCACCACGGTGTCGGCGGCCAAGGCCCTGCGCAGTGGCGGGACCAAGGCGGCCCAGCAGCGGGGCAAGATCGATTCGGCGGCCGCGGCGGTGCTCCTGCAGGGCTACCTCGACAGCCTGGTCCCGTGACCGACCCCGTGAGCGGAACGCCCGAAAGCCCGCCGAAGGCCACCACCAAGCGCTCCCGCGAGCGGCCCGATGCGGCGCCGGAGGGGTTCCGGAGGATCCGCCTCACCGTCGCCTACGACGGCACCGCCTACTGCGGGTGGCAGGTCCAGCCCGAGGGCATGAGCGTGCAGGGGTGCCTGGAGGCCGCCCTCGGGCGGATCTTCCGCAGCGGACCCCGTGCGGTCGGCTCCAGTCGGACCGACACCGGGGTGCATGCGCGGGGCATGGCGGTGCATTTCGACGTTCCCGAGGCCGAGTGGCGCATGACGCCGGACAAGCTGGTGCTGGCCGTCAACGCGCACCTTCCCGAGGACATCCGCGTGGTGGCCGCCGCCCGGGCGAAGGAGGACTTCCACGCCCGCTTCGATGCCGTGGGCAAGCAGTACCGCTACACCGTCTGGAATGCCCCGGCCCATGATCCACTGGGGATGCGCCAGCAATGGCATGTGCCCAGGCCGATCGACGTCGCGGCGATGCGGGCCGCGGCGGCCTCGCTCGTGGGGCGGCACGACTTCCTGGCCTTCAGCGCCTCGCCGGGCTACGAGCGCCACCACACGGTCCGGCATGTCACCCGGTGCGACGTCCTCCGTTCGGGCCCGCGCCTCACGGTGGTCATCGAGGCCGACGGGTTCCTGTACAAGATGTGCCGGGGCATCGTGGGCACGCTGGTGCAGGTGGGCCATGGGCGCTTCCGGCCCGACGCGATCGCCCCGATGCTGGCCACCCGCGATCGTCGTCTGGCGGGCATGACCGCCCCGGCGCTTGGCCTGGTGCTGTGGCGGGTCTTCCACCGCCGGCCCGGCATGCCCCGGCGACCCCATCCGGCGGATCTCGAATAGCCGTCCGGTCACCCCCTGACGCCCGCAGGGACCGAAAGTCCCTTGCCAGTCGCCGAGTCCCCGACTAACTCGTCACCGCCATGAACCGACGTCTGCTGCACCGACTGGCCCACCCCTGCTGGATGCTCCTGTGCGCCGCCACGCTGCTCTGGAGCCTGTGGTCGCTCTCCGCGTCGGCCGCGGAGACCAATGCGGCCGCCCCGGCGACGACCGACCTCGCCGCCAAGGCCAGCGCCCTGACCCGGACGTTGATCGACGAGGAGTTCGTGCAAAGCCACCAGACCGAGCTGTCCTTCGGGATCAACCGCCTCCCGGGCATGGAGCAGCGCCTCTGGAACATCCCCTTGTGGCAGTATGCCGCATCCCTCGTCTACCTCGTCCTGGCGGTCCTGCTCTCCAGGGCCCTTGACGGCTTTTTCCAGACGCGTCTGACGCAATGGGCCTCCCGGACGGAGACGGAGTGGGATGACCTTGTGGTCAAGCTCGCCAACGGTCCGGTCAAGGCCATCACGCTGGTCTTCCTGGTCCATGTGGGCCTTGAACTCTACGAGTGGCCCGCTTGGCTGGAGATCAACGTGTCCCGGTTGTCGCTCATCGTGGGCGCGATCGCGCTGACCTTCATCGCCTTGAGGGTCATCGACCTGGCCATGGCCGTCTGGCGCAAGCAACCCCGCCAGGGAGGTGACGTCGCCTTCAACGACCAGTTCGTGCTGCTGGTGGGCAAGCTGATCAAGGCGGTGCTCATCCTCATTTCCACGCTGACCCTGCTCGGGAACCTCGGGGTCGACATCACGGCCATCCTGGGCTCGGTGTCCGTGCTTGGCCTGGCCTTCGGTCTGGCCGCCCAGGATTCGGTGGCCAACCTCTTCGGCGCGGTGGCCGTCTTCGTTGACAAGCCCTTCAAGGTGGGGGACCGGATCAAGGTGGGATCGGAGGTCGACGGCGTCGTTGAGACGATGGGCCTCCGGGCGACCAAGGTCCGGAATGCCGACGGGTTCCTCATCACGGTGCCGAACAAGTCTGTGGGCAACAACACGGTCATCAATGTCAGCGGCCGCCCGTTCATCCGGACAGTCCTGGACTATGGACTCACCTATGACACCCCGGCTTCCCGGATTGACGAGGCCGCACAATTGCTGCGAGCCATCTTCACGTCCCATCCGTTGACCGGGGATTGTTTCATCGCGTTCAACCGCTTCGATGCCAGTTCCCTGAATCTTCAGGTGGTGTTCCAATGCAAGACGGTGGACTGGCCCACCTACCTGGCGGCGTTGCACGGTCTGAACCTGCAGGTGAAGGAGCGCTTCGATGCCGCCGGCCTGGAGTTCGCCTTCCCGACCCAGACGGTGCATCTCAAGGCCATGCCGACGGTCGGGGTTGCTTCCCCGGCGTCCTGAGGGCCAACCGCACGGAACGATCCGAACCGGTCCGGCCGATGGGGGCCACTCAGGGCGAAGGTTTGGCCGGATTGCCGGGAGCGGTTGGAACGGGCCGTTTCCGGTACTTCTCGTAGAGCCGGGTGTGCCGGGAGGAGAGATCCACCTCGCGACCCCGGACCCACAGCCTCCGGACGTTGGCGCGGAGGTCGAGCACGTCGCCGTCGGCCACGAAGAGCGTGGCGTCCTTTCCGGGCTCGAGGGAGCCCAGACGGTCGGACACCCCGAGGATCTTCGCCGCGTTCAGCGTCAGCCCCCGGACGGCTTCCTCGTGGGAGAGGCCGAAGGCCCGCGCCTGTGCGGCCGCGTAGGGGAGGTTGCGGATGTTGCTGGCCCCGAACTGGTCGGTGCCCTCGCTGAAGGCGAACAGCACCCCGGCCTTGGCCAGCGCCGCCGGGGCGGCGTAGTGCACGTCGTAGGGATCGGTGTCCCGGGCCGGTTGGGTGAAGACGTGCTCGAAGACCACCGGGATGCGGTGCTCCGCCAGATACGCGGCCTCACGGGCGGCATCGCGCCCCCCGGCGATCACGACCCGGTAGTTCCTGCGCACCGCCCATTCGGCAGCCGACCGGATGGCGCGCGCCTCGTCGGCGTGGATCCACAGGGGCCGTTCCCGGCGCACGAACGGCAGCATCGCCTCCCAGGCTGGCACCACCCGAAATCCGGGGCCGCCCGCCTTCCGGGCCTCCGAGTAGGCGGTGGCCTCGGTGAAGAAGGTGTCGATCTCGCGCAATTTGCGGTCCCGGTCCCGGACCTGGTCCTCCAGCGAGGGGCCGGCGTCCTTGCCCGGCGGCCGCGGGGTCGTGTCGAGTCCGAAGCCGGGCCACCGGAGGTGCAGGGCCACGGTCTTCTCGACCGTGAGGTCCTCGATGGTCCACCCGTCGAGCTGGATGAGGCCGCTGACGCCGGCGACGGTGCCGCCCGACGGGACCACCTGCGCGTGGGTGTAGCCGTTGGCGCGGGCCACGGGGATGAGTTCGCTGTCCGGGTTCACCGCGATCCAGGAGGCGACATCGGGCGTGTATTGGCCGACTTCCGTGGTGTCGCGGGTGGCGCGCACCGCGTCGATCTCAAGCAGTCCCAGCACGGTGGTCGGGGCGATCAGGCCGGGGAACACCCGCTGGCCCTTCAGGTCCACCACGGTGTCGGCGGCGTCGGTCAGTCCGACACCGACCTTCTCGATCCGCCCGTCCCGCACGAGCACCGACCCGTTGGTCAGCACCGGGCCGGAGGCGGTGAAGATCCAGCCGTCCCTCAGCAGCAGGCTGGCGGCATGGGTCGACGGGAGCGTGGCGGCAGGTCCCAGCGCGAGTCCGAGGGCGAGGGTGAGGGAGGGGATCAGGCGGTTCATCCGAAACGGAGTGTCGGATACTGGGGATGCGTCGGGACCGGAAGCAAGCGCCGCCCGCCCCCGGTGGGCTCCGGGCTGCCCAGGTAGATGCGGCGCGCGTTGAGCGTGAAGAACTTGGCCCGCGCGGTCGCGCCCCGGGCGCTGAAGTAGTCGTCCACGATGCCGAAGACCGTCGACAGCGGGGCGAACCGTTCGCTGACCGGCCAGTTGCTGCCGAAGACCACGCGGTCCTCGCCGAAGGACTCGGCGATGGGGTCGAGGATGAAGCGGTAGGCTTCCGTGTCCCTCGGGGCGGTGCCGTCGGTCTTCCCGGTGCCTTCCACCAGTCCGGACACCTTCATGATCAGGTGGGGGTGGCGACGGGCCGCCCGGACGGCCGAGATCCAGGCCTCCGGCAGGGGCTGCCGGACAGGCACGTTGCAGCAGTGGTCCACGATGATCCGCAGCCCGGGGAAGGCCTCGGCGATGCGGACCGCATCGGGGAACCGGTCGGGCCCGATCAGCAGGTCGAGGCTCAGGTCCCGGTCGGCGAGCAGGCGGATGTCGCGCTTCCAGTCGGGGTTGTCGAGCGGCAGGCCTCCATCCCACCCGCCGGTCCGGATGCCCCGGAAGCGTCGATGCGCCGAGAAGCGGAGCAACTGGTCCCGGAACCCCGGCCGGCCGGGCTTGAGGTGACCGACCAAGCCCAGCAGGAAGGGATCCTGCGCGGCCAGGTCGAGGATCCATTGGTTGTCCTCCTCCCAGGGGCTGGCCTCGACCACCACGGTGCCGGTGATCCCCAACGGTTCGGCCAGTCGGCGGAAATCCCGGGGCATCACCCGGCGATGCAGGACCGCGTCGTCGTTGGCGGGCGCCGGGACGCCCTGGGGCCGCGTGGGATCGTAGAAATGGGTGTGGGTGTCGATGATCCCGGGGGCTGGCGCTCCGTGGGTGCAGCCGAGGGGCAGGGCCATGGCGACGGCGGCGCAGGCCCCGGCCGCTGTCAGGAAATCCCTCCGTGTGGTCATGGGCAGACGCTGCCCCAACCGGTCGGCGCCGCAACCCGCAAGTGAGGCCCACCGCGTTCGGGACCGATGGATCGGTGTCTCCGAGGAGGCTCGGCGTTTCGTGGACTTGGCCCGGAGCCTCGGGTAGGATTTCCGGCTCATGGAACGCACGTTGATTCTCTGCAAACCCGACTGCATGCAAAAGAACCTCGCCGGCGAGGTGATCAGCCGTTTTCAGAAGGCCGGTCTCCGCATCCAGGCGGCGAAGGTCCTCCGGTTGACCGATGCCCTGCTGGCCGAGCACTACTCCCATCTGACGGACAAGCCGTTCTTCCCCGAGATCGTGGCCTTCATGAAGTCGGCCCCGGTGCTGGCCCTCATCCTGACCGGCGACAACGCCGTGGCGACGGTCCGCGACCTTCTCGGGCCGACCGACAGCCGCAAGGCGGCCAAGGGCACGATCCGGGGCGACCTGGGCGAGACCAACATGCACAACATCGCCCACGCCTCCGACTCGGTGGAGAACGCCGAGATCGAGGTGAAGCGCTTCTTCCGCGCCGACGAGATCCCCGCCTGAGGGACGTCGATCCCGCACGCCTGCCCGGACCCGGCCCGGCGGTTTGACTCCCCGGGCTTGCGCCATAGCTTGGCGGCCTTGATGAACGGATCCGGTACCCATTCCCGCCGTCGGACCGGGGCCTCCCCGGACGGCGCCGAGACCGAGCCATGCCTCCGGCTCCGGGGGGTGCGGCAGAACAACCTGAAAGGCTTCGACCTCGACCTCCCGCTCGGGAAGTGGATCGTCGTCACCGGCCTGAGCGGGTCGGGCAAGAGCTCGCTGGCCTTCGACACCCTCTACGCCGAGGGCCAGCGGCGGTACATCGAGACCTTCTCGCCCTACGCGCGCCAGTTCTTCGACCGGATGGACAAGCCGGCGGTGGACCGGATTGAGAACATCCCCCCGGCCATCGCCATCGAGCAGTGCAACTCGGTGCGCTCCACGCGCAGCACGGTGGGCACGATGACCGAGGTCTGCGACCACATGAAGGTCGTCTGGCCCCACCTGGCCAAGCCCCATTGCCTGGGGTGCGGCAAGCCGGTCGAGGCGGAGTCCCCGGACCGGGTCTGGGAGGCGGTGTCGCAGCGCGTCCTTTCGGGCGGTGGAAGCCCCGAGGTCCTCGTGGCCTTCGAGGTGCCGCTGTCCGACAAGATGGCCGTGTCGGAGCAGTTCCAGTGGATGATCCAGCAGGGGTTCCAGCGTCGCGTGGCCGGGGACCGGGTGCTGAGGCTGGACGACACCGCCGGGTCACCGGAGCCGGGCACTTCATCGGTCCAGGTGGTCGCCGACCGGATCAAGGTCGAACCCGCCCAGCGCAACCGGTTTCGTGAGGCCTGTGAGACGGCATACCGGTTTGGTCGGGGACGCCTGTCGGTCTGGGAACTCCGGGGCCAGGTCGTCGCCTCGGCCCGGCGCTTCTCCCGGACGACGCACTGTGCCGCCTGCGATCTCGACGCCCCCGAGGCCGGGCCCGCGCTGTTTTCCTTCAACCACCCGCTGGGCGCGTGCCCGGCCTGCAAGGGCTTCGGGCGGATCATCTCCATCGATCCCACGCTGGCGGTCCCCGACCCGTCGAAGTCCATCGAGGGCGGGGTGGTCAAGCCATGGCAGACCGGCATGGGGGTCGAGTGCCAGCAGGACATGATGCGCAAGGCCCGGAGCGCGGGCATCCCGACCCGGGTTCCGTTCCGCGACCTGTCCGAGGCCCAGCGGAGCTGGGTGATGGACGGCGAGGCCGACTACGATCCCAAGGATCCCGAGCGGTCCTGGCCGAACAAGTGGTACGGCGTCCGGGGCTATTTCCGGTGGCTGGAGAGCAAGGCCTACAAGATGCACGTCCGGGTGCTGCTCTCGCGCTACCGCAGCTACCGCACCTGCGCCGAGTGCGGGGGCCGGCGGTTGCGCCCCGAGGCGCTGTCGTTCCGCTGGAACCCTCCGGGCCGTTCCGGGGCGCTGGACCTTTCCGGGTTCTACCAGCTGCCGGTGCGCGAGGCGCTGGCCCTCCTCGAGACCGCCGCCGAGGCGCTCCGGCTGCCGCCACGCGACCCGGTCGGCCTGGTGCTCGCCGAGGTCCGCTCACGGCTGGCCTACCTTGAGGCCGTCGGCCTGGGCTACCTGACGCTCGACCGAACGACCCGCACGCTCAGCGGTGGCGAGACGGCCCGGGTCAACCTCACGACCTGCCTCGGCACGCGGCTGGTCAACACCCTCTATGTGCTCGACGAACCCAGCGTCGGCCTCCACCCCCGCGACAGCCGACGCCTCATCCGCGTGCTGCAGACGCTGCGGGACGCCGGCAACACGGTGGTGGTGGTCGAGCACGAGCCCGAGGTGATGCGGGCGGCCGACCAGATCGTGGACATCGGCCCGGGGCAGGGGGTCCTGGGTGGGCGGGTGATTTTCCAGGGCTCCCCGGAGGAACTGCTCCGGGCCCGGGGATCACTCACGGGCGATCACCTTGCCGGCCGCCGGTCGGTCGGGGAGTCCCGTCGGCGGCCGGTCCCGCTGCCCCGGGTTGGAGTCGCCCGGGGCGAACCTTCCACCGGCCGTGAGTCTGCCCTCCGCCGTGAGGCATCACCGGTCATCGAACCGATGCTGCTCCGAGACGCGCTGCCGGCGGCGCTCCGGGGGGCGGCTCCGGGGGCATCGCCGGGACTGCCCACCCTCGTGCTCCGCCACGCCACGGCCCATTGCCTCCGGGACCTCACCGTCACCCTGCCGCTGGGCCGGTTGGTGGGCATCAGCGGCGTCAGCGGCTCGGGGAAGACCACCCTCGTGCGCGAGATCCTGCTCCCCCTGCTCGAGGCCCGGTTGAGTGCCGCCGAGTCCGGTGGGCCGGGCGAACCGGGCGGAGCCCTCGAGGACGAGGTGGATGGGGAGTCGATCGGCGAGGCTCGCGAGGCCCTGCTGGCGACCGAACTGGAGGGTGCCGAGCACCTCGGCGCGGTGGTGCTGGTCGACCAGTCCCTGCTCGGTCGGACCCCGCGATCGAACCCGGCGGTCTACATCGGTGCCTTCGACGATCTGCGGGCCTTCTATGCGGCGAGTCCCGAGGCCGTCGCCAACGATCTCCCGGCCGGATGCTTCAGCTTCAACTCGCGCCAGGGTCAGTGCGAGACCTGTCGGGGCGCAGGTTTCGAGAAGATCGAGATGCAGTTCCTGAGCGACGTGCTCATCCGCTGCGCGGCCTGCGGAGGGCGGCGGTACCAGGCCCGGGTCGCGGCCGTGAAGGTGGTGCCGCCGGCGGAGTCTGGCCTGAAGCCCCTGTCCATCTCGGACCTCCTTGATGCCACGGTGGAGGAGGCCGTGCGCTTCCTCGACGCCTTCGCCGACTCCAAGCCGGCCGGCAGGGCGCGCGCCAAGCTGGCGCTGTTGTCGGAGGTGGGTCTCGGCTACCTCCGACTGGGCCAACCGCTGAACACCCTCTCGGGCGGCGAGAGCCAGCGCCTGAAGCTTGTCAGCCACCTGGCGGGCACGGCGGCCATGGTGTCGGCGACGCCGGGGGCCCGGGGCCGCGCCGCCGGTGCCGAGGTGGGAGCGGCGGGTGGGCCCGGGGATTCCCGGGCGCCGAAGCCGACCCTCTTCCTGCTGGATGAGCCAACCACCGGCCTGCACCTCGAGGATGTCCGCATCCTGCTCGGGGTCTTCCAGCGGCTGGTCGACCAGGGGCACTCGGTGGTGCTCATCGAGCACCATGTCGAGTTGCTCCGCTGCATGGACTGGCTGATCGACCTCGGGCCGGAATCGGGCGACGCCGGTGGCCGGATCGTCGCCGCCGGACCGCCGGAGCACGTCGCCGCCGTCCCGGAAAGCCGGACCGGACCGTTCCTGCGCGGGGAGGTGCCGACCGAAGCCCCGGAGCGGACCGTCCGCCCGTCCCGCCGGCGCATCCTCCTGGATGCCGACGCGCCGAATCCGCCCGCTTGACCCCGCGCGGGGTGGCGGAGAGCGTCCGGGGCGTTTCCTCGTGCTGCTCGTGACGCCTCGATTCCAAGCGATGGGCCGATGGGTCCGGTGGGCGATGCCCTCGCCGATCCTGGCCGCCGTCTGGGCCTGTGCCGCGTGGGGCCCGGTGGCAGGCAGCCTCCGGGCCGCCGGGTCCGAACCGGCCGCCGATCCCGGGGTGCCAGGCCTCGTGGCCAGCCGTCTGTCACCACCGTCGCCCCAAGGGACGGGGACCCTCGTGGGGTTCACCCGGCTCGACCCCGCGCGGACGGGGATCGCCTTCACCAACCGCCTCGAGGGCGATGCCTTCCTCACCAACGCGGTGGCCCACAATGGATCGGGCGTGGCCGTCGGGGACGTCGACGGGGACGGCCGGCCGGACGTCTACCTCTGCGCGCTCCAGGGCTCCAACCGCCTGTTCCTCAACCGGGGGGACCTCCGGTTCGAGGAGCGCCCGACCGGTGCCGCGGCCTGCCCGGACCAGATGTCCACCGGGGCCGTGCTCGCCGACGTCGACGGCGATGACGACCTCGACCTCCTCGTCAACGGCATCGCCGCCGGCACGCGGTTCTTCCGGAACGACGGGAAGGGGACCTTCACCGAGGGGACCGACACCGGGCTCTCGCGGACGGCGACCCCGATGTCGATGGCCCTGGCGGACATCGATGGCGACGGAGACCTCGACCTGTACTGCGCCCACTACAGCGACCTGGTGGCCTTGGCCGACCCGACGGTCCGGGTGGTCGTCTCGCGGGAGGGCGGCGTGCCGCGGATCTCCCAGGTCAACGGCCTGCCAGCCACCCACCCGCGCTGGCTGGGGCGCTTCCGGGTGGGCCCGGAGGGCGAGGTGGTGGAGGTGCCCGAGGCCGACGGGCTTTATCGCAACGAGGGCGGGGGACGATTCCGCCCGGTCGGCCACGAACCCGGGACCTTCCTCGATCCGACGGGCAGCCCGATGGATCCGCCCCGGGACTGGGGCCTGGGCGTCCAGTTCCGGGACCTCGACGGCGACCGGGATCCGGACCTCGTCGTGTCCAACGACAACGGGTCGCCCGACCGGTTCTGGATCAACACCGGCCGTGGGGTCTTCCGGGCCATCGCTCCCGACGCCGTCCGCCATGGCAGCCGCTCGTCGATGGGGCTCGACGTGGCCGACGTCGACCGCGACGGCCGCGACGACATCCTCATCGTGGACATGCTCGCGAGGGATCCGGCCGTCCGCATGCGCCATGCGGGGCGCGGGGGGGCCGGGTCCACGCCGCCGGAACCGGTCGAGGTGCGCCCCGTCTTCAACCGCAACTCGCTCTTCCTGGCCCGCGGTCGCGAGCGGTATGTCGAGACGGCCCTCATGGCCGGGATCGCCGCCACGGACTGGTCGTGGTGCCCGGCCTTCATCGACGTCGACCTCGACGGCCTGGAGGACCTCCTCGTGACCAACGGCTTCGACCAGGACGTGCTGGACCAGGACACGAGCGAGTCGTTCGCCCGCCGCAAATGGACGCCGGAGGAGGTCCGGCGTCACCGAAGGTTCTACCCGCCTTGGCGTTCGGCCAATGCGGTGTTCCGCAACCTGGGGGAAGGCCGCTTCGAGCCGGTCGGCGACGCGTGGGGATTCACCGCCACCGAGGTCTCCCATGGCATGGCCCTGGCCGACCTCGACGGCGACGGCGACCTGGACGTGGTGGTCAACGCGTTCAACGCCCCCGCCCAGGTGCACCGCAACGACGCCTCGGCCCCGCGGGTGGCGGTCCGTCTCCGGGGTAGTGCCGCCAACCGGCACGGCATCGGCGCCCGGATCCTCTGGACCGCCGGCGACGGCCGGGGTGTCGCGCAATCCCAGGAGATCCTCGCCGGGGGGCGCTACCTGTCCGGTGAGCCGCCGGAACGGGTCTTCGCCGCTCCCGGGCCGACCGGCGCGGTCCACCGCCTGGAGGTCCGCTGGCGCAGCGGGGCGGTCAGCCGCTTCGAGGGCCTTCCGTCAGGGAGGCGCTTCGAGGTGACCGAACCCCGACCACCGGATCGCCCTCCGGAGGAACCGGCCCCGCCGCCGCGCGCCCACTTCGTGCCTTGGGATGGGTGGGTCGCCCCGGTGCATGCCGAGGCGCCCTTTGACGACGCGGCCCGCCAGCCGGGATTGCCGCACCGGACCAGCCGCACCGGACCGGTCCTCGGTGTCTACGACTTCAACGGCGACGGCTGGGAGGACCTGCTGGTCGGGGCCGGTCGGGGCGGGCGGTTGGCCGTGATGGCGAACCAGAAGGGCTCGGGCTTCGTCCGCCTCGATGGGGCCGAGGCTGCGCCGGGCGACCACGCCTTCCTCGTCGGCTGGGACGACGGGGTGGGCGGGCACCGATTCCTCGTGGGGCTTTCGAACGAGGAATCCGGGCCGGGCGAGCCGAGCCGCCTGCAGGTGTTCTCGCCGACGGCCGCGCCCTCCCTGCTGCCGGTGGGGATGGATGCCATCGGGGCCGTGACGCTCGGGGACATCGACGGCGACGGCGACCTGGACGCCTTCGTGGCGGGGCGTGGGATTCCGGGCCGGTTTCCCG
This sequence comes from Verrucomicrobium sp., assembly GCA_021298285.1. Taxonomy (GTDB): domain Bacteria; phylum Verrucomicrobiota; class Verrucomicrobiia; order Limisphaerales; family UBA9464; genus SXXZ01. The sequence continues at coordinate 801 of JAJTFN010000050.1, read as the reverse complement.
AGGCGGCCTCATCGGCCTGCCTGCGCAACGACCGGGGCACGTGGGTCCGTGCCGATGCCTGGAGCGCACCCTTCCGGGACCTGGGTCGGGTGACGGGCGCGGTGTTCTTCGATGCCGACGAGGATGGCGACGCCGACCTGGCCCTGGCGCTCGAATGGGGACCGTTGCGGTGTTTCCTCAATCAGGGAGGTCGGTTTGAGGACGTGTCCACCGCCTGGGGGCTGGCCGCCGGGACCGGGTTGTGGAACTGCCTGGCCGTGGGTGACCTCGATGGCGACGGACGGATGGACCTCGTGGCCGGGAACGCCGGACGCAACACGGAGTACGAGCTGGTGCAGCCGGCCCGCCTCGCCCTGGTCCATGGACCCTGGCTGGGCGAGGGGGGCGTGCAGGTCTTCGAGGCGTGGGAGCGCGGTGGAGTCTGGCGCCCGTTCCGGGACCGGAACTGGCTTGCGACGGTCCTGCCCGACCTGCCGCAGCGTTTCCCGACCCATCGGGCCTTCGCCGACGCGACCGAATCGTCCCTGCTCGAGGGGCGGCCGGGGCGGACCCGGCGGCTGGAGGTCACCGTCCTCGAGTCGTCGGTGTTCCTCAACCGAGGGGGGCGTTTCGAGCGCCGGCCCCTGCCGCGCGAGGCGCAGGAGTCCCCGGTGTTCGCCATCGCCGTGGCCGATCTCGATGGCGACGGCCTCGAGGACCTGGTGCTGGGTCAGAACCGTTCGGAGCGCCTCGGGGCCCTGAGCCGCGACGACAACGGTCGGGGATTGTGGCTGCGGGGCGATGGCATGGGCCGGTTCCGGG
>JAJTFN010000221.1:7758-9536 GCA_021298285.1 Verrucomicrobium sp. | reverse complement strand
CGCAAATGAGGCAGTTCGGGCTGGCCGGCGGCCTGTACGCCAACGACCACGCCGACGCCATCCCACCGAACCAGGACGGCGAGGACATCCCGCTGGGACAGACCTGGGTGCAGGGATGGCTGGGCCTGCCCGGCCCCGACTGCACCAACACCCTGTACCTGCGCCAAAGCCTGCTCTCTCCGTACCTTCAAAGTGTGACGATGTGGAAATGCCCGTCGGCCCGCACGGCGACGCTCGGCCCGTTCCAAATGCCCCGGGTCCGCACGGTGTCGCTCAATGCGTTCATGGGTTCGCCCGTGCGAAGTCCCGCGGCCGAGACCTATCGCCGGATGTCGGACCTGGTCCACCTGACGCCGACCGAGGCGATGACTTTCCTCGAGGAGCGACCCGAGACCATCAATGACGGGGCCTTTTCACTGCAGTGGGATTTCGACGAAACCAAGCCCTCGGACTGGCGGGTACGGGACAAACCGGGCCACCTGCACAACCGCTCGGCGAACATCGCCTTCGGCGACGGCCACGTGGAAACCCACCGCTGGGGCACCCTGGGTGCGGCCTCCGTGCCCCGCGACGACTTCGACGCACCCGGCGACCCCGATGTGCGTTGGTTGCAACAGCACGCCACGTGGCGCGCGCCCAAGGATCAACGGCCGTGAACGGGGGGCCCGAATCGACACCGACGACCTCCACGACGGTGCCCGACAACCGACCGGACGATGTCGCCGCCCTGTGGAAGCGCTACCTGCTCTTCTGCGCCGTCGGCGGCAGCGGGCTCCTGGTGGACATGGCCCTGTTTCACCTGCTGCACACGCGGGCCGGTTGGCCGCTGGAGGTCTCCAAGCTCTTGGCCGCCGAGACGGCGCTGCTCAACAACTTCATCTGGAATGACCGCTGGACCTTCGGGCATCGCCGGCCGGGCACCGACGCTCCCTGGCCCCGTCGGCTCTTCCGGTTCCATGTCATCTGCCTGTCGGGCATCGTGCTGGCGACCCTGCTGCTGGGCCTCCTGCATCGCTGGGCAGGCATCCATGCCGAACTGGCCAATCTGGCGGCCATCGTGCTGGTGAGCGGATGGAATTTCGGCTGGAGTCGCCTCTGGGGGTGGGCGCCTGATCGGGTGCGGAGCGCCGCCACCCCGGTGGGCGACCACTCCGCCAGGCCATGACGCCCTCCAAGCCCCCATTCCCCCGCTGGACGCAGGTGGCGCTGTGGATCCTCGTGGCCAAGGTGGCCTACCTCGGGCTGGTTTTCCTTTGCCTGAGGCTGTGGAACCACCCCGAGGAGTTGCCGCTGTTCGAGACCCGCTGGCCCATCGACGGGCAACCGGTGTTCGAAAGCCATTTCGCGACGTGGGATGCGGCGCACTACCTGCTTCTGGCGACCCAGGGCTACGCCGACGGGGTTCGATCCTGCGCCTTCTACCCGCTCTGGCCGCTGCTCTGGCGCGGGGTCATCGCCCTGGGGGCCCCACCGGTCTGGGGCGGCCTGGTGCTGTCCAACCTGCAGTCCGCCCTCGGCTTGGCGCTGGTGTACCGCGCCGTGTCGCGACGCTTCGACACGTCGCGTGCCCTCTGGACGGTGGGCCTGATGGCGCTGTTCCCGGGCAATCTGTTCCTGCAGTTCAGCTACAGCGAAAGCGCCTTCCTGGTGCTGCTGATGTGCCTTTGGAGCGGGCTCGAGGAACGCCGCTGGGGTCTCGCGGCCTTCGGGGCCGTGCTGCTGCCCCTGAGCCGGGCCGTGGGCGCCTTCGCGGTGATCCCGATCGCCTTCTGGTTGCT
>JAJTFN010000221.1:0-7726 GCA_021298285.1 Verrucomicrobium sp. | reverse complement strand
TGGGGCCTCTACCTCGGCCTGATGACCCTCTGGACCGGCAACCCCTTCGAGGGCTTCGAGGCGCAGAAGCACTGGGGACGCCATTCCCTGCTGAACCTCATCAACGTTCCCAAGTTCGTGATGGAGTACCTGAGCCCGAGGTACTTCCACGAATTCGCCGACTCCGCGCTCGACCGCCTGTGCTTCCTCGCCGTGGCCTACTCCCTGCCGGTCCTGTGGCGCAGGCACCGCGATCTCCTGCCCTGGGTGTATGTGCTCGGAATCCTGCCGGCCATGAGCGGATCGTTCACCTCGTACCTCCGCTTCGCGGGCATGGCCTTCCCGGTGTTCCTGGCCTGGTCGGCCCCGCCGCAAACCCGCGGACAGCGAATCCTCCGGTGGTGTGGCCTGGCGGTGATGGCCGGATTGCACCTGCACCTGGTGCGAAACTTCGTCCTGAGCCGCTGGGCCGGATGACCCGGGAAGCGGCCGGCCGGCCACATGGGAATCGTCGCCACGACCGCCATCGGATACCATCGTGTCCGATGACGCGTCACCGCATCGACCAGATCCTCTCCCGCCATGGCTACTGCAGCCGGGGCGAGTCGCGGGGATGGCTGAAAGCCGGGCGCGTGCGCATCGGTGACCTCATCGCCGGCGACCCCTCCGAGAAGGTGGCCATTTCGGACCTCCGGATCGACGGCGAGCCGGTCGACCATCCCGAGGGCGTCCTGGTGATGCTCCACAAACCGGCTGGCCTGGTGTGCTCCCACGACGGGCGGGAGGGCCCGAACATCTACTCGCTCTTGCCGGAACGCTGGCTCCGTCGCAACCCACCCGTGACGAGCGTCGGCCGCCTCGACAAGGACACCACCGGCCTGTTGCTGGTGACCGACCAGGGACCGCTGGTGCAACGGTGGACCTCGCCCCGGCACAAGGTGGTCAAACGCTATGAGGCGACCGTTGACCGGGACCTCGACCCGGACCTGGTGCCGCTGTTCGCCTCAGGAACGCTGCGCCTGCCCGACGACCCGGAACCCTGCCTGCCAGCCACCCTGACCCTCACAGGGGACCGCACGGCCTCCCTGGAACTGGTTGAAGGCCGGTTCCACCAGGTGCGCCGGATGTTCGCCTGTCGGGGATTCCGGGTGGTATCGCTCCACCGCAGCCGCTTCGGCAAACTGGAGCTCGGAAGTCTGGCGGCGGGCGAGTGGACCCCCATCGAGGCCGGGGCGATTTGATTTATCCGCGCGGTGGGTTATCTCTGAGACCTCCGAAACATGGGTTCCCACGCGTCCTCGGCCTCACCAGGCGGAAACGGCCATCCGCGCCCTCCGGCGGGCGATCCGACCCCTTTCCAGCGATTCGTCGCCCTGCTCCGCCCCGAGATCCGGGAAATCCGGGTCATCCTGGTCCTGTCGGTGATCACCGGGGTGCTCTACCTGGCGACCCCGCTCACCGTGGACGCGGTGGTCAACAACTTCGCCTTCGGAGGCGAACAACCGGTCTATGTCCAGGCGCTGATCGTCCTGGCGGTGTTCCTCCTGTTCCTGCTGGCCATGCTGGGGGTTCTGCGCGCGGCCCAGGACTACGCGATGGAAATCATCCAGCGACGCCTCTTCGTCCGTCTCACCGCCGACGTGGCCTACCGCCTGCCCCGCGTGCCGTTGGAGGTGCTCGAGGCGCACCAGGGTCCCGAACTGGTGAACCGCTTCTTCGACGTGGTCACCATCCAGAAGAGCTCCTCGGGCCTGTTGCTGGACGGCATCAACGTGATCTTCAGCACGCTGATCGGGCTGGTGGTGCTCGGGTTCTACCATCCCCTGCTCCTGCTGTTCGCCCTGATCCTGCTGGTGCTGCTGGTGCTCGTGGTCTTCCTGCCGGCCAAGCGGGCCGTACGGACCAGCATCGAGGAATCGTACGCCAAGCATTCGGTGGTGGGTTGGCTGGAGCAGATCGCGATGTTCCCGGTCCTGTTCCGGTCGAGCGGTGCGGCCGAGATCGCCTGCTCGACCGCGGACCGGTTGGCCCAGAAGTACCTCCAGGCACGCAAGGCGCATTTCCGGGTCCTGATGGGGCAGATCGCCTCCCTGCTGGCCCTCCAGGCGGTGGCCAGTGCCGCCCTGCTGTCCATCGGCGGGTGGCTGGTGCTCCGGGCCGAGTTGACCCTCGGACAACTCGTCGCCAGCGAACTCATCGTCGCGGCCATCGTCGCGGCGATCTCGAAGCTCGGGAAGCACCTCGAGAGCTGGTATGACGCCATGGCGGCGGTCAACAAGCTCGGCTACCTGGTCGACCTGCCGGTGGAGCGATCCCACGGAGAGCGGCCGAGCGCCCCGGACAAGGGCCTGAGCGTCCAACTGCAGGATCTGGGTTACACCCACGCCAACGGTCAGCACCTCCTGGACGCCCTGAGCCTGGAAATCAGACCAGGAACGCGGGTGGGCATCGTCAGCCCCGGGGGGCTCGGGGGCAGCGCGCTGCTGGACCTGATGGCGGGGCTTCGGGAAGCGACCTCGGGGCGGGTGCTGCTCAATGGCACAGACCTGAGGCTCTGGCAGTTGGGAGAACTCCGGCGGCAGGTGTTCCTGGTCCGGGGCCAGGAGATCGTCGAGGGTAGCATCCTGGACAACGTCCGTCTCGGACGTCCCGACCTCGACATCGAGTCGGTGAACCGCGCCCTCGAGGGCGTGGGGCTGCTCGGCGCGATCCAGCAACTCCCGGAGGGCCTCGAAACGCAGCTGAGCCCCGGCGGACACCCGCTCTCGGGATCCCAGCGAAGCCGCCTGATCCTCGCCCGGGCGATCATCCGCAAACCCAGGCTCCTGCTGGTCGACGAGGCCCTCGATGGGCTCGAGACCGGGACCCTGGAGCGGCTCGAGGCCGCCCTCTTCGACGACCGGGAGCCGCGCACCCTGGTGCTGGTCACCCGGGATCCCGACCTCATCCAGCGGTGCGATCAGGTGCTCCACCTCGGAGACTGCCACCTGAGCCGCCCCGGACACACCCCAGTCTCCCCGTCGACCCCATGAACAGCGCCCCGTCCCCGGACCGACCCGATGCCCCGGAGTCCCCCGTGGACTCCGCGATGCCCCTGCTCGACCGCCTCAGCGGGTTCACGTCACTCGGGATGACCCACGCCCCGGGACGGCTGCACCAGCTGACCCGGATCAGCGCATGCCTCTGCATCGCGGCGGTGATCGGGCTCGTGGTGCTGCCCTGGCGCCAGTTCGTCAGCGGCTCCGGCCGGGTGATCGCCTTCAATCCGCTGGAGCGCAGCCTCACGGTGGAATCCCCGCTGCCGGGCAAGGTGCAACGGGCCTTCGTCGTCGAGGGGCAGGAGGTCAAGGAGGGCGAGGCGCTCTTCGAGATCGTCGACAACGACCCGAACCTGCTCTCCAACCTCCTGCAGCAACGGGACGCCGCTCAGGCCCGACGGGACGCCGCCCGCACCCGGGTCGAATCGCTCGGGCTGCAGATCGGCGAGCAGGAGCGGGCCGTGCCGCTGGCGCTGGAGGCGGCCAAGCGCGACCGGACCGAGGCCGAGCTCGTGCGCGCCCAGGCGGAACTCGAGCGCACACCGGTGGACCTGCGCGGATCGATCCAGGGCATCACCGCCCAGCGCGACTCGGCCCGGGCCGAACTCGCCTCGGCAGAACAGGCCCTCACCGGACTGGAGATCCAGATCAACCAGACGCGCATGCAGAAGGTCACCGCGCCGCGCGACGGCATCGTCTTCCGCCTCCAGGCCACGGAGGGCACGTTCCTCCGCGCGGGGTCGCCCCTGTGCACCATCATCGCACGGACCGACCGCCCCATGGTCGAGGTCTGGTTGCAGGGATTGGACATGCCGCTGGTGCTGGCCCGCCAGACCGGTCCCGGAGGCGAGGTGCTGCGCGAGGGCAGCCCGGTGCGGCTGCAGTTCGAGGGCTGGCCCGCGCTGCAACTCATCGGCTGGCCGAGCCTCGCCCGCGGCACCTTCGGCGGCGAGGTGGTGCTGGTGGACCCGACGGACAACGGCAAGGGCAAGTTCCGCATCCTGGTGGCCGAGAAGCCCGATCTCGTCGAGGGCAAGGACGGCCAGAAACGCCCGGTGCCCTGGCCCGACAACCGGTGGCTGCGCCAGGGGGTCCGGGCCAACGGCTGGGTGCTGCTGCAGCGGGTGCCCCTCTGGTATGAGGTCTGGCGCCAGCTCAACGGCTTCCCGCCGGTGCTCTCCGAGGAACTCCTCGAGCCCAAGAAGTAGATTCCACCGCGTGAACGTTTCCCCGACCACGGCCGAGGGCATGGACCACGACCCGCACCCCGATCCATCCGGTTCGCACCGGACCGGTTTGGGCCGATCCGGCGTTTCGCGGGGTGGGAACCGAAGAAGCCTCGTTCTCCCGGGCATCACGTCCATCGCAGGAGTGGTCCTCGGTGTCGTCGGGACACTGGTCACCGGGAGCTGCCTCGCCGCCGAACCCGCTCCGCAAGCCGCGGCGCCGGCGCCGGCGCGTGCCCCGGGTGTGCCGCCGCCCTCCCGATCGATCGCCACCAACGCCCTGACCATCCACGAGGTGCTCGACTCGGTAAGGGGTCAATACCCACCGATGCTGGCGGCGCTCATCGAGCGCGACGTCGCGGCCGGCCGGCTGCAGAGCGCGCAGGGAACCTTCGACCTCCAGTTCTTCTCGCGCCTTTTCGACACCCCCAGCGGCTACTACCGCAGCACCACGGTGGACACGGGTGTCGAGCAGTTCACGGGCCTCTGGGGAAGCACCCTCTTCGGCGGGTACCGCGTCGCCACCGGCGGACTCCTGCCCGATTACGAGAAGAGCCGGACCCAAGGCTCCGGAGAGCCCAGGATCGGGTTCCGCCTGCCGCTGTTGCGCGACGGGTCCATCGACCGCCGAAGGGCCGCCCTCCTCCGGGCCCGGATCGAGAAGGACCTGGCCGACCCGATCATCCACCGCCAGCAGATTGATTTCATCCGGACCGCGACCGCCGGCTACTACGGCTGGCTGGCGGCCGGGGAGCGACTTCGGCTGTCCGAGGCGCTCCTGCGCATCGCCCGCGAGCGCATGGCCGCCCTCCGGACCCAGGCCGACTCGGGCCTGATCCCGAAGATCGTGCTCACCGACAACCAGCGCCTGATCGTTTCGCGCGAGTTGGCCGTGGTGCAGGCTCGACGGCGCTTCGAGGCCGCCGGGCTGGCCCTGTCGCTGTTCCTGCGCGATGGCCAGGAGAACCCGGTGGTGGCCGGACGCGACCGCCTGCCCCCGGCCCTGCCGATGCCGGAGGGGCCCGAGGCCAGCCTCCTGCAGCAGGACATCGTGCGGGCGCTGACCGTCCGGCCCGAGGTCCGGCGCCTGGGCCTTACCCAGGATCGTCTCGAGGTGGACCGCCGCCTCGCGAAGAACCAGCTGCTCCCCAACCTCGATGCCGGCGTCACGGCCAGCCGCGACTACGGCGACCGGCGCTACAAGGACCAGACCGAGACGGAGGTGCAGGTTGGCGTGGAGCTGCGGGTGCCGCTGCAGCGGCGCGAGGCCAAGGGACGCGTGGCCGAGGTCGAGGCGCAGCTCGAGCAGAACGCCCGCGAGCAGCAGTTCGCCCGCGACCGCATCCAGGCCGAGGTGCGCGACTCGTTCTCCGCCTGGAGCGCCGCCCACGAGCAGACCCTCCAGGCCCGCCTGAACGTGCGGCTCGCGGTGGAGTTGCAGGAGGCCGAGCCCGCGCGCTTCGCGCGCGGGGCGACCGACCTGCTGGCCCTGCAGTTGCGAGAGCAGGCCGCCTTCGACGCGCAGGTCAGCGCCGTGGACATCGATGCCGACTGCTTCCGGGCCCAGGCCGACTACCGGGCCGCCACCGTGGCCGAGACCCTGGGCATGGGCCGGCCGCAAAAGGCCCAGGGAACCCCGCCCGCGTCCCCCCCCGCCGACACGGCATCGCCGGGCCGACCGGGCCGTTGAGGCCCCGCCACCTTTGGCCCCTTCCGGGCCGTCCTCCTTGAAACCCGCGTTTGCCAATGGTACGCAGACGTACCAGTTTGCGATGTCGAACACGACCATGAGCACCATCCCGCATCTCCCCGTCCTCCGCCTCGGCCGCAGCTACGCCTCCCTGGAACAGTCCGAGGTGAAGGACTTCCGCACCGGCGAGGTGCGGGCGGTCGTCTCGTCGGTCAACGCCGGCATCGTGAAGCGCGACCTTGCCAAGCTCGGGCCCGCGCGGGCCGCCCTGAACCGGTTCAGCGTGGCCGAGCTGATGGACCTCAGCGCGAAGGCCGGCGAGCTGTTCCTGCGGGGAACCCTGCCGCTGGGCGACCGCGGCCACACGCAGAGCGCCGACGAGTACGTGCAGACCCTGAGCAGCACCAGCGGCCTGCCCCACGTGATGGTCCGGCGCAACATGGCCAAGATCCACTACGCGCTGACCCACATGCCCGAGGTGCTCAACGGCCTGTCGCGCGGGCTCGACCTGAGCATCCTCGACAAGGGGCGCGGCGAGCAGTTCGGCACGCAGTTGGCGTTCTTCCCGACGGCCCACGCCCTCGGCCTGGTGATGCCCAGCAACTCCCCGGCGGTGAACTCGCTGTGGATCCCGTCCATCTCGCTGAAGACCCCGGTGGTCATCAAGCCCGGCAAGGAGGAGCCGTGGACCCCGTACCGGTTGATCCAGGCCTTCATCGCGGCCGGGGTGCCCGCCGAGGCCTTCGGGTTCTACCCCACCGACCACGAGGGCGCCGGCGCCATCCTGAACCTCTGCGGACGGGCGCTGATCTTCGGCGACAAGAGCACCACCCAGCAGTACGCCAACAACCCGGCGATCCAGATCCACGGCCCCGGCTGGAGCAAGTTCATCCTCGGCGAGGACCAGATCGAGCGCTGGCCCGAGTTCGTCGACGTGATCGCCGCGAGCATCTCCGACAACGGCGGTCGCTCCTGCATCAACGCCAGCGCGGTCGTGGTGCCGAAGTACGCGGAAGAGATCGCCGACGCCCTGGCCAAGAAGCTCGGGCCCATCGCGCCAACGGCCGCGGACGATCCCGAGGCCCGGCTCTCCGGCTTCGCCAACCCCAAGATGGCCGACTTCATCGAGGGCCAGATCGAGGACGGCCTCAAGACCCCGGGCGCGGAGGACGTCACGGCCCGCTACCGAGGCGGTCCCCGCAAGGTGTCGAGCGACGCGGGCACCTTCATGCGGCCGACCATCGTGCGGTGCGACTCCTTCGACCACCCGCTGGCCAACCGCGAGTTCCTCTGCCCCTACGCCAGCGTGGTCCAGTGCCCGCAGTCGGAGGTGCTGCACCGCATCGGCTACACGCTGGCCTGCTCGGTGATCACCAAGGACCCCGCCTTCATCCGCGAGGTCGAGGCCTTCTCCGAGATCGACCGCCTGAACATCGGCCCCGTCTCGACCATGAAGATCTCGTGGGACCAGCCCCACGAGGGGAACATGTTCGAGTTCCTCTGGCAGCGCCGCTCGATCGAGTACGGCTGGTGAGCGATGGCCGTCCCACCGGCCCCCGCCCGGGTCAAGGGGCCGCGCGGCGGGCCTCGGCCGACTTGGCGGCCAGGGCCAGCAGCACCACGAGGGCCGCGAAGGGCAGCAACGACAGCACGTCGGACAGCGGCCCGTCGAAGAAGGGATTGTGGGCGGTCATCCAGGTCTCGACGGCCTCGTTGAAGCGGGTCAACACCCCCTGGCTGATGGCCACCCCGATCCCGGCGATGCTGCCGCCGGCGATGTACCCGCTGGCCAT
>JAJTFN010000220.1 GCA_021298285.1 Verrucomicrobium sp. | reverse complement strand
CGTGAAGCGGGACTCGATGCGGGCCAGTTCCTCGGCGTAGGCCGTATCGGTGTACTCCTTGATCGCGAACTTCTTGCTGTCGGCGTAGTTGCCCGGGTTGATCCGCACCTTTTCCACCCACTTCACGGCCTCGAGGGCCGCCTCCGGCTTGAAGTGGATGTCCGCCACGAGCGGCACGTGGCACCCGAGAGTCCGCAGCTCCCGGGCGATGTGCTCGAGGTTGGCGGCATCTTTCACCGTCGGGGCCGTGATGCGGACGATCTGGCAACCCACCGCCACGAGCTCCAGCGTCTGGCGGACGCACTCGGCGGTGTCCATCGTGTCGCAGGTGAGCATCGACTGTTTGACCACCGGATGGTCGCCGCCGATGACCACGCCGCCCCGGGCCGGGTCGCCCACGATGACTTCGCGGGCGGGTCTGCGTCGGGGGGTCCAAGGGGAGGGGCAGTACTTCATGGCTCGATCCGGGGGGCAATAAACGGGATGTCGGCGTGCGGCGTCAACGTCGGGGAGGCCGGCGGTGGGTCGGCTGGGTTCGCGCCGCGGGCCTCGGCCGACCATCCATGGGGCACCGCAGATTCAAGGTCGGGCGATGTTGGGAGTCGGGCGGGGCTTGGGGCCGGGTTGGGCTTAGGGCCGGGTTGGGCTTGGGCTCGATTCGATCACCGTCTCCTGACGGAACATCGCGCGGAACAAGGGACCGCGCTTCACCAGGTCGAAGAACGACACGTAGGCCATGAAGCTGAGGAGCACCAAGGCGAAGGCCGAGGTGGCGATCTCCTGGAAGCGCGGGGCGACCCGGCGTCGGGTGATGAGCTCGAAGAGCGCCAGCGTGATGTGTCCGCCATCGAGGACCGGGATGGGCATCAGGTTGATGATCGCGAGATTGACGTTGAGCAGCACCAGGAAGCTCAGCGCCAGGCGGATGTCCGTGTTCACGTCGGCCGCGAGCTTGCCGAAGATCCCGACCGGTCCGCTCATGTCCTTGGCCCCGATGCCGGTCTCCTTGGAGTGCACCAGCGCGCCGATGAGTTCTCCCATCTGGACGACCACCCCGGAGATCTGTTCCCAGGGGGTCGGTCCCGGCCGCTGGACCTGGTAGGTGATGACGCGGCTCGAGGCGATGCTCACCCCGATGCGGCCCTTGCCCGTGGCGGGGTCGGTCTTCGGCGTCACGGTGAGCTTCAGGCGCTGGTCTCCCCGACGCACCTCGACCTCGGAGGGTTTGCCGGTGCGCTGCTGGATGAGGTCGACCAATTGGCCCTGCCCGAGGATGGGAACTCCCCCGAAGGCGATGAACTCGTCCCCCACCCGGAGGCCCGCCTCCTCGGCCGAGCCACCCGGAGAGAGCCCCATCACCGCCGGGTGATCCCGGGGGTCGAGGTTGAGCAGCTTGAGGCCGAAGGTCGGGTTGACGGTGGCGGTCAGGACGACGTTGGTCACCGACTCGCCGCGGGTGATCCCGACCGGGATGTTGGTGGACCTGGCCAGGATCGTGAAGCGTTGCACCTCCTGCCAGTTCTTCACCGTCCGGCCGTCGACCCGGACGATCCGGTCGCCCTCGCGGATGCCCAGGCGCTCTTCCGCCGAGCCCGGCTCGACGTACCCGATCACCGGCGGATTGACCGGCACCGGGAGCCCGACGGCCCAGATCACGGTCGCGATCGCCAGGGCGAAGAGCAGGTTCATCACCGGGCCGGCGAGCGCCACCCAGATCCGGGACCAGGGCGAGGCCGGGGCGATCGCCCGATCGGCGGTCCCCTCGATGGCCTCGGAGGTGAGCATCTGGGGCAGCTTCACGAAGCCGCCGGCGGGGATCCATCGCAGGGCCCATTCGACGCCCTGGCGATCCCTCCACCCGAGGATCTTCGGCCCGAAGCCGATGGAGAAGCCCAGCACCACCATGCGGCGCAGGCGGGCCATCCAGAAGTGGCCGTATTCGTGCACGAAGACCGAGGCGCCGAAGAAGAGCAGCACCGCGAGCACCACGTAGGCTTTGTGAAACAGGTCTCCGATCATGGACGGGCGTCAACGTAGGGACGGAGACCGGTCCGGGCAACCGCCCGCCCTCGAAAACCTTCGGGCCATCGATCCCTCCCCGGTGGCGCCTCGGAATCGTCGTTTGACGGTGCCGACCCTCCCGGACGATGGTCCCACCCGGGGGGCGGGATCGGAACCGGGCACCCCGAAGAGATCCCCATGTTCCTGATCGCCCTGAAGATGCTCCTCGGCGACCGCTCCAAGTACTGGATGCTGGTCGGAGGCCTGGCCTTCTCATCCCTCCTGATGACCCCGCAGTACTTCGTCTTCCAGGGGTTGCTGTCCTGGACCACGAGCCACATGCGGAACATGCGGGCCTCGATCTGGGTGGTGGAATCGCGGGTCGACCAGGTCAACGAGACCAAGGCCATGCGGGACACCGATGTCAACCGGGTGCGGTCGGTCGATGGCGTGGACTTCGCGGTGCCGCTCTTCCAGGGCGTGCTCAAGGCCCGGACCACCGACGGGGCCGACAAGATGATCCAGATGATCGGCCTGCACGCCGGCACCCTCTACGGCCGCCCGCCCCGGATGCTCGAGGGCGACATCGAGCAGTTGCGCCTGCCCAACAGCGTGGTGATCGACACCCTCGCCGCCGAGACCAACCGGCTGGGTGCCGGCCTCGGACGGCCGCTGCGCGTCGGCGACACCTTCGAGATCAACGACCGCGAGGCCCGGGTCGTGGGCATCTGCCAGACCGAGCGCCACTTCTTCGGCTATCCCTACGTCTTCGCCAGCTACGATCAGGCGCTTCAATACGCGCCGCGCCAGCGCAAGATGCTCTCGATGATCCTGGCGGAGCCGAAGCCCGGCGAGGACACCGCCGAGGTGGCCCGGCGGATCTCGGCCGCGACGGGGCTGCGGGCCTTCACCGTGCCCCAGTTCGAGAAGGCCACCCTGCGCTGGGTCTGGACCAACACGGGCATCCCGATCTCCTTCCTGACCACGATCATCCTGGGCTTCGTCGTCGGGGTGGCGATCAGCGGCCAGACCTTCTACTCCTTCGTGCTCGAGAACCTCCGCAATCTCGGCGCCCTCAAGGCCATGGGGGCCGGCAACGGCCTGCTGGCGGGCATGCTGCTGGTGCAGTCGCTCACGGTGGGATTGATCGGCTTCGGCATCGGCATCGGCCTGACGGCCCTCTTCGGGCTGACCGTGGCCAAGGGGGGACAGCCGCCCTTCAAGCTCGAGGTGCCCTTCCTGTTCCAGGCGATGGGCGGGGTGGTGCTCATCTGCGCGTTGGCCGCGCTCTTCGGCATCCGTCGGGTCGCCCGTCTGGAACCGGCCATCGTCTTCCGCGGGTGATCCCGAGGCCCCCCCTCCAGAACCCCAGAGTTCCTGAACCCGACGATCCAGAGTCCCAGGTCCCACCTCGAAATCTCCCCCGGTGTCCCACCAGCCGACCAATTCCCAGAAACTGCCCTTGCCGGCCATCGTGGCCCGGGGCGTCGTCAAGGCCTTCGGTGCGGGAGATGCCCGGACGCTCGCGCTCAAGGGGGCCGATTTCAATGCCCTCGAGGGCGAACTCCACCTGATCGTGGGTCCGTCCGGTTGCGGCAAGACGACCTTGCTGAGCGTGCTGGCCGGGACCCTCGGGTGTGATGCCGGGCAGGTGGAGGTGCTCGGGTCGACCCTCACCGCCCTGAAGCCCGCCGAGGTGACCCGGTTCCGGTGCCGGCACATCGGCTTCATCTTCCAGCAGTTCAACCTCATCCCGACGCTGTCGCTCCTCGAGAACGTGAGCGTGCCCCTGCTGCTCCAGGGGGCGCCGTGATCTGCGACGAGCCCACCAGCGCCCTCGACTCGGTCACCGGCCACCAGATCATGGACCTGCTCAGCGGGGCCGCCCGGGCGCCGGGACGCTGCGTCCTCATTGTCACCCACGATCCCCGGATCTATGGATACGCCGACCGCATCAGCGAGATGGAGGACGGCCGCGTGACGGCCGTGCACTCCGGCCCGTCGCTCGGTTCCTTCATCCAGGCTGCCCAGCGTTCCTGAACGACTCCCATGACCGCCCCATGATCCTCTTCCAACGCATCTCCTTCTGGCTGGCGCTGTGCGGTGTCGGCGCCGTGCTCTTCCTCGTGAAAGGGCAGGGCACCCAGCCCGCGAACCCCGGCCCCGTCTCGGCGCCGCCCAGGTCCCCGTACGCGCGGACGGTGGCGTCGACCGGCCTCATCGAGGCCTCGCGCGAGAACGTGAAGGTCGCCGCGCCGAGGGAGGGCCTCGTGAGCCGGGTCTTCGTGAAGGTCGGCGACGCGGTGAAGGCCGGGGACCCGCTCTTCCAGCTCGACGACCGCGAGGCCCGGGCGCGCATCCGCTTCCTCGAGGCGCAGGTGGCTTCCCTGCGGGCGCAGGCCGGTGTGGACGAGGCGCAGATCGCCGACCTGGCGGACCAGTTGAAGCGCTTCGCGCAGTTGGGCCGCGACCGCGTCGCCACCGAGGACGAGGTCAAGCGCCGGGAGTTCTCGCTGGCCACCGCGCGGGCCCGGGCCCTGGCCACGGCCGCGGCGGTCTCGGCGGCCGCGGAGGCCGTCCGCCAGGCCGGCACCGACCTCGACATCCTGACGGTGCGTTCCCCGAGGGACGGCCGGCTCCTGCAGGTGAACCTGCGCGAGGGCGAATTCGCCGCGGTGAAGTCGGCCGAGCCGTTGATGCTGCTGGGCGACGTCGACCGCTTCCAGGTGCGGGCCGAGGTGGACGAGCAGGACGCCGTGCTCATCCGGCCCGACCAGCCGGCCGTGGCCTCGCTCAAGGGACATTCCGAGCTGCGGGTGCCGTTGCAGTTCGTCCGCATCGAGCCGTACGTGGTGCCCAAGCGCAGCCTCACCGGCGACAGCCTCGAGCGGGTCGACACCCGGGTCCTGCAGGTGGTCTACGCCTTCGAGCGGCCCGCGTTCCCCATCTACGTCGGCCAGCAGGTCGATGTGTTCATCCAGCGACCCGAGGCCTCATCCTCCCCATCCGCCACTCCCGAGTCCGCTCCACCCCCCGCCGCCCGCTGACCTTCCATGAGACCGCCGATCCTGTTCTGCCTGATCCTCTGCCTGCGCGTCCTCGGAGCCGACGGGAAGTCGCCGGGAGTGCCCCTTCCGGCCGCGCCGATCACCCTCGAGCAGGCCCTGGAGCACGCGCTGGCGCACAACGTGACCCTCGCCAAGGGACGGCAGGACCTGGAGGAATCACAGGGGGTGTCGATCCAGCAGCGGACCGCCCGGCTGCCCCGGTTGGCCACCACGGGCAGCTACCAGCAGCTGGACGAGGCTCGCATCGAGCGGGTCCAGTTCGGCCCGGCCCAGCCCGCGACGCCCTTCTTCAACAACCAGAGCTGGAATGCCAACCTGGTGGTGACCCAGCCGCTCTTCGCCGGTGGCAAGTACCGGTCGATGGTCCGCTCCTCGCGACTGACGCGGGAGGCGGCACTGGCGTCGTACCAGGCCCTCGTCGCCGAGACCCTGCTGCAGGTGCGCATCGCCTACAGCGACGTGCTGCTGGCGGTGGAGCAGATCGGCGTCCAGGAAGCCTCCAGGAAGCTCCTCGAGGAGGAGCTGCAGACGGCCCGCCGCAGCCTCGAGGCCGGCACCGTGCCCCGTTTCAACGTGCTGCGCGCCGAGGTCGAACTGGCCAACGCCCTGCCTCCCCTGATCCGGGCCCGCAACCAGGAGCGCATCGCCCGGAACACCCTGGCGATGCTGCTGGGTTGCGACGTGCCTGCCGATGCGGGTGTCGACGTGCCGCTGCGCACCGCCGACACGCTCCGGGCCGAGCCGCTCGAGGTCACGGTGGGAACGGCGTTGAATGCCGCCTGGGTCCGCCGCCCCGAGATCCGGGCCGCCGAGGCCGCGACGAAGCTGCGCCATGAAGACGTGCTCCAGGCACGGTCCGACCTGATGCCCTCGGTCTCGGGGACGGCCGGCTACGGGGTCCAGAACCGCAACTTCGTCCGGGACCTCGACCGCACCCTCGACGGGTGGACCGTGGGGGTCCAGGCCAACTGGCTGCTCTTCGACTTCGGGCAGACCCGGGCCAAGGTCGGCGTGGCGCGGGCCCGCGAGGAACGGGCCCGGCTCGAGACCGAGGATGTCCGCCGCCGCATCGAACTCGAGGTCCGCACGGCCTTCTCGCAGTTCGTCGAGTCCCGGGAGGTGCTGGTTTCCCAGGCACGGGTGATCGAACAGGCCGAGGAGGCCGTCCGCCTGGTGGGGGCGCGGGCCCAGGCCGGCAGCAGCACCCAGTTGGAGGTCCTCTCGGCACAGACCGCCCTCAAGCTGGCCCGCACCCAGCACAGCCAGGCCCTGCGCGACTACACGGTGGCCAGGGCCCGGTTGGAGCGCGCGATGGGCGAGGGCGTGAGCCTGACCGGCCCCGGCCTGCAACGGTAGTCCGCCGGCTGCCCGGAGGATCGGTCGGGGCCCGGGCGGCGCCTCAGCCCGTGGTCCATGAATCCAGGAGTCGCCCCAGCCCCCGGTCCGACGACCGCGGGCTGACCAAGGCCAGCGACAGCCGCGACGCCCGGAGGAAATCGCGTGCCACGGCGCGCACCTCGGACGGGCTCACCGACGCCAGCCGCCGGCGGGTCTCCTCCGGCGGCACGACGCGTCCGTGGCCGAGGATCTGCTCGCCCAGCCACATCATCATCGGCTCGGAACCCTCGAGCGAGAGGTCGCCCTGGCCGATGGCGTAGTCGCGGGCCCGCTCGAGCTCGGCCTTGCCCGGGGCCCGCTCCACCAGCCGCCGCACCTCGCGGAGCACCAGCCCGAGCGCCCGCTCCAGATTCGTGTCGTCCAGGCCCGCCGAGATCACGAGGTCGCCGCAATCGCTCCAGGCCGTGCCGGTGCTTTGGATGCTGTAGGCCAGCCCGTGGCGCTCGCGGATCCCCTGGAAAAGCCGTGAACTCATGTTCTCGCCCAGGACCACATTGAGCAGGCGCAGGGCGAAACGTCGTTCGTCGCGCCGGTGGGTGGTCCGGAACCCCAGGGCCAGCTGCGTCTGCTCGGTCTTCCGGGAGTGCAGCAGCCACCGGGGCGCGGACGGCTCGGGCGGGGCCGACGGCCGCGGCGGCTGCGGTCCGGGCCGGAACCGGGGCGTCCAGCGACGGAGTTCCTCGAGCACGGCCTCGTGGGTCAGGTTGCCTGCGGCGGCGATGACCGTGGCACCGGCCACGTACCGCCGGTCCAGGAAGCCCAGGAGTTCCCGCCGGCCGAGCCCCCGGACCGAACGCACCGTCCCGATGACCGGTCGACCGAGCGGGTGCCGGGGGAACTGGACCCGGTTCAGCAGGTCGTGGACGAGCTCGGCCGGCTGGTCCCGGTACATGGCCTGTTCCTCGAGGATCACGTCGCGCTCGCGCTCGATCTCGCCCGGCAGGAAGCGCGAGTCGAGGAACATGTCGAGCAGCACGTCGATCAGCTCCGGCAGGCGCGAGGCCACCGCGCGGCTGTAGAAGCAGGTGTGCTCCTCGTCGGTGAAGGCGTTGAGGTAGCCGCCGATGCCCTCGATGTCCTGGGAGATCCGCGCGGCCGACCGGCGGCGCGTCCCCTTGAAGAGCATGTGCTCGATGAAGTGGGCCGCCCCGTTCTCGTGGGCCGCCTCGTGCCGCCCCCCGGTGTCCACCCAGACTCCCACCGAGACGCTGGCCAGGTGGGGCATCGCGGCCGTCACCACGCGCAGACCGTTCGGGAGCTCGGAGAATCCGTACATCGATGGCCAAGAGGCTGGTGTCCTGCGCCCGGGACCGCAACCTGCAAGCGCCCTCCCCATCACGAACCTCGGGGTCGACCGGCTGAGCCGGGTGGGGGTCAGGGGTTCAGGTCCAGCCAAGACAGTCCCCAGCGGATCCACAGGGGGATCGTCACGAGGCTCAACAGCGTGGTGCCGGCCACGATCCGGACGGCCGTGGCCGGATCACCACCGTAGAGGCGCGACAGCACGATGGGGAAGACACCCGCGGGCATGGCCGCCTGCACCACGAGCACCCGCTTGAGTTCCACC
>JAJTFN010000049.1:17680-34099 GCA_021298285.1 Verrucomicrobium sp. | reverse complement strand
TCATCATCGCCACGCCCAACCTGCTGCACTTCCCGATCGCCATGGCGGCCATCGCCGCCGGCAAGCATGTGCTGTGCGAGAAACCCATCGCCATGACCGCCGAGGAGGCCCGCACCATGGCCCGGGCAGCCGACGCCGCCGGGGTGAGGCACATGACGGCCTTCACCTACCGCTTCGTTCCGGCCATGCGATACCTCAGGCACCTCATCGACCGGGGCGATCTGGGTGAACCGCGGCACTACCGCTCCTGCCGCCTGCAGGATTGGGGCACCCGCAACCTCGGCTGGCGCATGGTCAAGAAGCTGGCCGGCACCGGCGAACTGGGCGACATGCTCAGCCACCGCATCAACTTCGCCCACCACCTGATCGGACCCATGAAGCGGATGGTGGCCCACGTGAAGAACCTGACCCCGATCCGCGACGGCAGGCCCAACGACACCGACGACTGGGTGGGCATCCTGGCCGACTTCCACAACGGTGCCACCGGCGTGCTGGAGAGCTCCAAGCTGGCCAGCGGCCGCAACGAGAGCTGGCGCAGCCTCGACTACGTGGAGATCAACGGCAGCGAGGCCAGCTTCGAGTTCACCACCGGCAAATGGAACGAGCTTCAGCACGGCCGGCTGGGCGGCCCGGGGATGGCACCACTGCCCGTGCCCCGCGAGTTCTGGGTGTGGCCTGGATCGCCCCGCGATCCCGGGGTGGGCGACCCGCTGGTGAGCTTCCGTTACGACCAGGCCGTGGAATTCATCCACGCCATCCGCGAGCAACGGCCCTGCGCGGTGACCTTCCACGACGGGGCCCAGACGCAGGCCGTGATGGATGCGGCGCTGCACTCCGCGGCCACCGGGGCCTGGGTGGACCTCTGAGCCGGGCCCCAGGGGATCCTTGCTCCCAACCCTGCCACCCCGCCATCCCGTGACCCCGGCCGAGGCGCTCGCCTACCTCCATCAACTGGCCCAGTTCGGATTCCAGCCCGGGCTGGAGTCCACGCGCCGGCTCGCGGCCTCCGTGGGCGACCCGCAGGACCGGCTGCGCTTCGTGCATGTCGCCGGCACCAACGGCAAGGGGTCGACCTGCGCCTTCCTCGAGTGCGCGTACCGGGCGGCGGGCTTTCGGACGGGCCTCTACACCTCGCCACACCTCGTGCACTTCGGCGAGCGCATCCAGATCGACCGGGTGAGGCTGGCCGCCGACACGCTGGCCCGGCTGGTCTCGGAGCTGCGCCGGCACATGCCCCCGGACCTTCAGCCCACCTTCTTCGAGTTCACCACCGTGATCGCCTTGATGGCCTTCGTGGAGGCCGGGGTCGACGTGGTGGTCTGGGAGACCGGACTGGGCGGACGTCTTGATGCGACGAACATCGTCACCCCGCTGGCCTCGGTGATCACCTCCATCGGCCTGGACCACCAGCAGGTGCTCGGCGACACGATCGACCGGATCGCCGCCGAGAAGGCCGGCATCATCAAGCCGGGCGTGCCGGTGGTGACCTCGGTGGACCGGACCGACGCACTGGCCGTGATCCAGTACCGGGCCAGGGAACTCGATGCGCACTGCGTGGTGGTGGACGCGGCCGCCGTCGGCAGGATGACCCTTCCGGTGTCGCTGCTCGGGCCGCATCAGCGGGTCAACGCAACCACCGCGGTGGTGACCGTGAGGCTGCTGCGGGCCTTCCTGCCGGTGTCCGACGAACAACTGGCCCGGGGTCTGGCTGAAACCCGCTGGGCCGGCCGGATGCAGGTGATCGAGCGCGAGGGTCAGGTCTGGCTCCTCGACGGGGCGCACAATGCCGACGGGGTCGCGGCCTTCCGAAGGGCCCTGGCCGCGCACTTCCCGGGAGGCCGCCTCACGGCTGGTGGTCGCCCCGGTCTCCAGTCCGCGGACCGTGTCTCCGGAGGAACTCCGCCGGGCGCTGCTCGAGGCGGGCTGCGGTCGGGCCGTCCGGGCCTGCCAGAGCGTCGCGGAGGCGCTCCGGGCCGTCGCGAGGGAACCGTTTGTCGCGGTCACGGGATCCCTGTACTTCATCGGCGAAGCGCTGGAACAGCTCGATGCGCCGACCTCGCCGGGCGCCGGGACCCCAGGCCATCGGCCGCTCAACGACTGGACTGCGGGAGCGTCGGCCTCCCTGCACCCGCCGCCTTCGGAGCCTCCTCCGCATCCTCCGATCCCAACGGGCCCGACAGCACGAGGCTGAAGCCGATGTTGCTGCTGCGGAACTCCGGCACGCTGCGCCCCCGGAAGGCCGAGCGACAACACTTGGCCTCGTCGCTCCAGCCTCCTCCCCGGTACACGCGGAAGGTGCCGAACGGCGGGCCGGACGGATGGCGGACCGTTTCCGAGGGATAGGCCCCATACCAGTCGAGGCACCATTTGGCCACGTTGCCGTGCATGTCGTGGAGGCCCCAGGCGTTGGGCGGTCGGCCACCGACCGGATGTGTCCGCTTGCCGGAGTTCTGCTGGTACCAGGCGACCGAGTCGATGGGGCCGTGATACACGCCCGGTTTTCGCACACGACAGGCGTATTCCCATTGGGCCTCGGTGGGAAGGTCCCAGCGCCACCCGGCCGCAATGAGACCGGACAGCCGGTGGAACTCGGTCAACCGACGGGCGAATTCCCGGGCCTCCTCCCAGTTGACCTGCTCGACCGGAAGGTCTGGTCCCACGAATCGGCTGGGGTTCGAGGCCATGACCCGGGACCACTGGGCCTGGGTGCAGGGTGTTTCCATCAGGAAGAAACCCTGGCTCAGGACCACCGGGTGCAACGTCTCGTCGGGTTCCCGGCCGGGCTCGGTGACCGGGCTGCCGCGCAGGAACTGCCCGGGCGGAATCCACCGGACCGGCAGGGAGGCAACGCCGTCACCAGCCGGCAGCTCGTAGACCTTGCGTGATCCCGGCGCGCCGCGGTAGGTGAAAAGGACCTCCCCGAGGCCGTTGAAAAACTGGAACTCCGGCTCCTGGTCCATCGGGTCGGCGGTCTGGGAGCCTGCCGGACGATCGACCGGGACGTCCCCGGCGGGGACCTGCTCCGGGACCGGCCCATGGTGTTCCCGGCTCACCATCCGGCGGGCCTCGAAGAACGATTCCTGCAGCTTCTCACGGTCTTCCCGCCACCGGGAACCGAGATACCCCTGAAGCTCGAGCAACCCGAGGCCCGCGGCGTTCTCGGAGAAGTCCACCAACCGCCGGGCCGCCGGCAGCGCGGCCAGATCGGGGCAATCCGGCAGCCAGGAACGGATCCGTCGGGCCACCGGAGTCACCTCATCCTGGATCTTGACCTGCTGTTCGCCGCGCAGTCCGTCCACGAAGGAATCGAACCGGCCGGCATGCCTGCGGAAATCACCGTCCGCCGCCGCCTTCAGCAGCAGGATGGCTCCCGAGACCGGAAGCCAGCGAAGCCCACGGAGCGCCGGGTCCACCTCGCCCAGGGCCATGCGGAACTTGGCCGACTGGAACTGGGCCTCGGACAGGTCGCCGTCCAGGTCGAGGGCCTCGCCGGTGTAGGCAAGCGCATTGGCCAACCGACGCTCGATGGCGCCGGTGTCCTTCACATAGGCCGCCCACCCGGCACCCAGCAGCGCCCGGGCCGCGTCGAGGCGATAATCCTTGCGGGCGAATCGGGCCGCCAGGAGGAAGGACTGCTCGGCCTCGGCCGGATTGACCAAGCCGGGATCGGCGTTGTCATCGGAGCCGAGGAGGACCAGGGCGCGCAGCAAATGCACCCGCCAGGCCAACCGGCCGGCCACCTGCAGGCTGGGGCCGATGTCGAGGGCCCGGCCCAGAGCCTCAAGGCTCTCGGAAAAGCGGCGGTCGGAAAACGCCTCGCGGGCCACCTGGAACTGTCGGACCGCCTCGGCCTGCGCCTGCGAACGGGCCTCGGCCATCAACTCCTCCATCGACACCTGCATGCCGCCCATCGAGGCGAGGATGTCACCACGGCTCCAAGTGAAGGCCGGGGAGATCCGGATGCCGGACGGGTCCAGCAGACCATTGGCCGGATGCAACAGGGGTTGGAGAATGGCCTCCAGGGCATCGGCCGAACCGAGCAACCCGAGCGTGGACTGCGGAAGGCCCGCGGCCATGGCTTGGACGATGCCTCCGGCACCCAGCCCTTCGACCCGTGGGCGCGAGGGATCCCGAAGGTGGTCGATCCAGCTCGGCCCGTCGTCGACGGATCGGCTGAAATTCCATGAATCGCTCATCTTTCAGGATGCAAAAGATTCTCGCTGTTGGCGGTTTATTTGGAATCCATCCGGACGCCTAATCCGTCAACCTCCATTTCCAAGACATCGCCCGGGGGCAATCATGGAACATGGGAGCTTCTTGAGGGATCATGCGACGAGAAACCGCCGATCAGCGGAAGATTCGGCATCGCCCGGATGACCCCAAGGAGTCCTGTGGGGACATCCAACCGCATCGACCCTCATGGTTCAGGGCGATCATCCAAAGGGGCACCGCAGGCCGGAATTGCCGTCCGGGTCAACCATCCTCGGGAGGCAGGGCACTACCCGGCGGGACCATCGAGTTCGGCCGTCACGGTGATCTGGACGGCCGCATCCAGCGGCATGTCGGACACCCCGATCGCCAGGCGGGCATGAGCCCCGCGGGGGCCGAACACCGCGTTGAAGAGGTCCGACGCCCCGTTGAGCACCTGCGGATGGCCTCGGAAGCCGGGTGCGCAGTGGACATAGCCCTCCACGCGCACGACCCGGCGTACCCGGTCCAGATCACCACCCGCCGCCTCCCGCAACTGGGCCAGGGCGTTGAGGGCGCATTGGCGGGCGGCCTGATATCCCTGCTCGACCGTCAACTCGGCCCCCAGCCGACCGGCGAAGGCCATTGCACCGTCGCGCCAGGGCAACTGACCCGAGGTGAAGACCAACGCCCCGCTGCGGGCCCACGGCTCATAGGCGGCCACCGCCCCGGGGGCAGGCGGCAGGGTGATCCCGAGGTGGTGGAGGGTCTGGCTGGTGGTCATGGGCATGCGCTGGGTTCGGCAGCGTCCGGGTCCTTCAGACAGCGCCTGCCCCGGAGGCCTTCGGCGCAGCGGGCGACGTGGCACGGGCGAAACTCCGCCACTTCGCCTGCGGAACGAGGCCCAGCGCGATGAGCACGCACTGGCTGGCCACGAAGGCCATGAGCGCCGTGAAGGCCCCGCTCATGAAGCCGTAGCTGTGGAGTCCCACGCCCAGCAGGTTGGTGCCGAACCACGACCAGCTCGTGACGATGTTCCCGAAGATGGCCAGGTTCATGATGCCGCGCTCGCGAACCATCCCGCCCCAGCGGGCGTGCAGGATGAGCGCATTCCAAAGCACGATGATGAGGGCCCCGTTCTCCTTGGGATCCCAGCCCCAGAAGCGCCCCCACGACTGGTCGGCCCAGATGCCGCCCAGCACGGTGCCCACGAAGCTGAAGAGCGTGGCGAAGCACAGGATGCCATAGACCATGCGCGAGAGGCTCCTGCCCATGTCGGCGGTCATCACCTTCGTGAAAAGTCCGAGCACGACGTACAGGATGGCCAGGAATCCGGCGACGTAGGTGGCCGAATACCCCAACGTCACGATGACCACATGGGTCGCGAGCCAGAAGTTGGTGTCGAGCACCGCCTGGAGCATCACCATGGTGTCGCCCCCGAGGGCCAGGTTGTGGGCCACGATCTGGGTGGAGAACCCGATCACCGTGGCGACCGCCAGGCCGATGGCGTTCTTCCAGAACGACTCGAGGATCCACCCGAGACCCACCGCACCCCAGCCGATGAAGATGGCGGAGCTGTAGAGGTTGGTCACCGGTGGCCGCCCCTCCAGCCACATGCGGACCAGCAGCCCGAGGGTGTGCACGACGAAGGCCAGACGCACCAGGTTCAGCGAGGTCTTCCGGGTCCACTCGGCGAAGTTGAACCAGAAGCCGCAACCGAACAGGAAGGCCACCAGGTAGAGCGCCGCGGCCTTGGAGAAGGGCGCGAAGGCATTGTAGCGCTGCTCGCGCCCGGCCTTGGCCAGCGCATCGCCCAGCCGCAGCGACTCCAGATAGCCCCGGTAGGCGGCGACGGCGGCGTTGAACCCCCCGGTGTCCTCACCCCGGAACGCGTCGGCCATGGCGGCCCAATGGCCGACGGCCGGGTGCAACGGCCGGGTGCCGGCCGCTCGGATGGCCTCGGTGACGGCCTCGGCCGGCAGCTCGGCCTTGGGGATGCGCATCAGGTGCTTGAGCAGCGGCGCGCCGAAGCTCGCATCCAGCAGCGCCTCGGGCACCCGCTGCCACTCGAAGGAATCCCCGCCGGCGGCGGGCGGGATGAGCAGCGGCGGCTCGCCCCGGAGGGTGACGAAGTACCGCTCGGCAGGACCGAAGAGCTCCGTGAGCGCATTGGTGTCGAAGGCGCCGGCACCCGACATGCGCTGCCGGAAGGCCTCGACGCCGGCCGGGATGGTCTTCCGGTAGGCGGCGATCTCGTCGGCGAAGCGCACGGTGTCCTGGGGATGGACGGTGTTCTTGAGGCGCAGGTAGAGGGTCATCGCCTCGTAGAGCCCGAGGATGGCGTTGTCGAAGGCGTTGCGCTGGGAGGAGTCCTTCTTGTTCTCCTGGATGTTCCGGGCGTTGTCCTCGATCTGCTTCAGGCCGGTCTCACCGAACTGGTTCCACGAGTAGTGCTTGCCGTCCTCGCCGGCCGGCGGGTTCGGTTCGGGCAGCTTGAGCAGGGCCTTCAGTTCGGGATGGTCCACGCGGAAGACCTTCCAGCCGTCGGCCACCTCGGGCCGGGTCATCACCGTCAGCAGCCACTCGGTGGCCGTGATGATCCTGGGGCGCTCGTGCCACGACTTGGCAGGCTCGAGGTTGGCGGTGTCCTTCTCGCGGATGCGGGTCAGGGAATTGCGTGCCAGGGAATCGATGGGCTGCAGTCGGCCATTGAAGACCACCGGCAGCCGGCCAAAGGCGCCGAGGGCATCGTCGCGGTCGGGGCGGCGCACCAAGGCACCCAGGATCCAGAGGGCGAAGATCCCCGTGATGACCAGCGGAAGGCGTTGTTTCATGGGACGTTGGAGTCGGGCGATGATTGCCGGTTCAGGGGGCTGGAAGGGGGGATTCGGGGCTCCCGGTGGGCGTCGTCCTCAGGCGGGCTTCAAGGGGCCCACCGGCTTGCGTCGGGCGATGAACTTCGTGAGGTGGATGAGGAATTGGACCAGCAGGCCCACGCCCACCAGGATGCATCCGACGTAGGGCGTGATCCACGAGGGATTGCGCACGACCTGCAGGGCGGAGGTGCCCCGGCCCCCGTCGGCCAGCTGCTCCTTGCCCATCTGGTACTGGAAGAAGGTGTACCCGCCATGGCGCAGCGGGGAGTTCATGTAGATGTCCACCTCACGGTCCTCGCCGGTGGACGGATGGCGGAGGCGCACCCGGCTCTGGAAGTTCTTCGGGATGTCCGTGCCCGGGTACGTCTCGTGGGTGGTCTTGAGCAGGGTCAGGGCGAAGGGCTTGTACTCGCGCACCGGGCGGTATTCCAGGCGCCACTCCTGGCCCTCGACGGTCACGGTCTGGGGCTTGAGCTCCCCGGAGATGGCCCAGGTGCCCAGGTTGGCCGGCCCCGTGAGGTCCACCACGGCGGCCGGCACGTTGCGGGAATCCATGGCCCGGCTGGGCGGCAGCGGATCGATGACGATGCGGGCACCGATGCCATTGGGCGCGGCCGGCGGCCGGTTGGAGTCCATCACGGGAGCCCGCTGGCGAACCCGGGCGTTCTCATAGGATTCCTTCACCCGGACGGCGAAGGGCAGCAGCTCGTGGCGGATCTCCGAGCCCACGGCAAGGCGCGAGGCCGGGATGGCCACCACCTGGTCGAGGTCGTTGCTGCCGGCGCTGCGCAGCACGGCCAACTCGAAGTCCATCGAGGACTCGGAATAGTTCCGCGTATCCCCCTCCCGGAAGCTCATGATGCTCTCGCGGGCCAGCATGTCGGTCGCCAATTGGCCGAGCAGCAGCAGGATGATGCCGATGTGGGTCAGGAAGATGCCGCTCTTGGCCCAGGTCCACTGGAAGCGGGTGAAGTGCGCCACGATGAGGTTCACCACCAGCAGCGTGCCCAGCAGGTAACCGCCGGGCAGCGGCACCACCGGGAAGGCCGATCCGTGCGGGGTCCAGTAGGCGAACCAACTGCGGAAATAGCGCTCCTGGGCCACGTACAGGCCGTCGCTGGTCTGGCCGAGCGTGCCGAAGAAGACCACGGCGACGCCGAGGCCCAGCAGCACCACGGTCAGGCGCAGGGAACTGAGGAACTGGAGGACCTTGGAAAGCATGGCGTCTGGGGTCGGACGTCGGAGGACGGCTCGGAATTGAAGGAGAATCTCAAGCTTGGGGGTCTTTTGTCGGATGGAGGGGCGGTGCCGGGTCAGAACCTCAGCGAACGCACGAACCGCTCGAACGACTCCTTGTGACGGCCGGCGACCGCCGGAGGTGCCGTGAGCTTGAAGAACCACGACACCCCATCCCTAGCGACGATGGCGCCAAGGATCGTCTTGTCGCTGCCGACCAGTTCGACCCAGGTGGCGCGGTCGCCCCCGGCCGTGGTCACGGTCTTCGAGTTGCCCGCCAGGGCCGCGGCGTCCAAGGGAGCCAACCCCACCTGGCCACGCCAGCGGTTGACATTGGCCAGGAGGCCTCCTCCGTCGCCGTTGAGCTTGCTGACGGACACGTCGCCGTTGCCGGCGGCATCCGGGATGTCGAAGGACGCCAGGCGCATGGGCTTGGATCCGGCGGACGTCCAGTCGGCGGGCACCTGCCACGCCGGGAGGCCCTCCCCGCCCCCGGACGGTGCGGAGCCCGAGGCCGCGGCGGGAGCCCCGGCCCCGGCCGACGGCGCCGGCGGCGGAGCCTCGGATGACGCGTCCCGGCCACCCCCGGTGTCCACGGACTTCAGCCACGCGAGGAATTGGGGCTTCTGCTCGGCCACCAGCGCGTTCTCGCCGGTCATCTTGAAGAACACGGTCATCTCACCGGCCGGGAGGATGGCGGCGAGTGTCCGCGCGGCGTACTTGCCGTCGAGGACCGTCTTCTTGCCGTCCAACTCGTACATCACGACCTGACGGTCGCCCGCCGCCACGAGGGACCGCAACCCCGCCAGTCCGGCCTCGGTCACCGGCTCCAGACCGATCTGGTCGCGCCAGCGGTTCACATTCTCGACCTCACCGCCGGATCCGCCTCCGAGAGCCACCACCGAGATGTCAGCCGAGCGGCCGTCGGGGCGCTTGACCGCGTAGCTGGCCACCCGCATGCCGGAGGCGGGCTTCTCCTCCCAGCCGGCCGGAACCGTCCACGGCACGGGGGCGCGCTCGGACGACTCGGCCGCTGGACCGGGGCCACCTCCGGGGGAGGCCGGCGAGGCGGACGCGCCGCCGGACCCGCCCTGTCCGGCCGAGGCGATCGCCGGGGCATCCTTCGGGGCCTGGTACACCCGCACCTCGTCTTTGCCGCAGCCGGAGCCGACCCAAGCCGACACCCAGAGCGCCATCGCCATCGTCACACGCATCCCGACAGTCTGGAGGCAGCCGCCAATCCGGCAAGCCACGACTCGGAGAACGACCCGGACGAACGGCTCAGGGTGGCGGGGGGGATTCCGGCGGGAGGTGCTTGCGGACGGTCAGGTAGACGAGGCCGCCGATGGCGCTCCAGGCCAGGTTCAGGGAGTAGCCCAGCAGGGACAGCGACAAGGCCTCGGCGGGCTTCACGCCGAAGCCGGGGAAGTCCACCGCCAGCAGCACCACGAAGAGGTTCTCGCGCACGCCGAGTCCGCTGGGGGTGATCGGCAGCGCCGCCAGGCACACCACGGCGGGCACCACGAACCACAGGTTCCACCGGGGGATCTGGAGCCCGAGTCCCGAGGCCAGGGAGGCGAAGGTGCCGACGATGGCGACGTTGATGGCCAACGACAGCAGGGCGCTGCGCCAGAGGAAGCCCGGGTTGCGCCCGAAGAGCCGGCAGGAGGCCAGCGCCCGCAGCGGCGACCTCGCCCACGGGAACCGCCCGGCCCAGCGGCCCAGCCGTCCCTGTTCGGAGAGGACCTCGGTGAAGAACCCGGCCCCGGCAAGAACCAGCGCCACGACCATCATGCCGAAGATGGCCAGGCCGACGCCATCGTAGCGACGGAAGCGGGCGAACAGGGGCCAGTTCGGGATCGCGAAGATCCCGGCGAAGACCAGCAGCGCCAGGATGCCCACCAGGCGATCGACAAAGACGGTGAGGGCCGCCTCGGCCTTCTTGTGACGGGTGCTGCGGGCCGCCGCGTAGGCCTTCCAGACATCGCCCCCGGTCGATCCCAGCAGGAAGGCGTTGAAGAAATGGGCCACGAAGGACAGCCGGGTGACCTCGCCCAACGGCAGCTCAAGGCCCTGGACCCGGAGCGCCTCGCGCCAACGGAGCCCGCCCAGGAAGATCAGTGCCCCACACAGCCCGAAGGCCAGGCCGAGGTTGGCCGGGTCGAGCCGCCGGGCCGTCTCGAGCAGCTTGGAGGGACTGTGGGTCCAGGCGTATCGGCGCTGTTCCCACAGGCTCATGGACTTCCAGGCATCGGGCTTTCCCTGGGCCAGCAGGTCGATCTGCGCCTCGTTGCAGAAGATCGCGTGGAAGATGGCCGCCAGCAGCAGGCCGCAGACGGCCAGGCGGAGGAACTGCCCCAGCGTCCTTCGAGGCGGGGCGGGAGGATGGGCCGTCGGCGATGCCATCCGGACTACTCCGCCCCCCAGACCGAACGGATGTGGGCGTACCCCTTGGCGACATCCTCGGGCGCGACCCCGGGATTCAGTTCCAGGACCTTGATGTGCTCCGGTCCCACGAAGGGCTTGAGGGCGGCGTAATCGATGACCCCCGCCCCGGGAGGCGCATGGTCATGGGCCCCGTCGGGCGTGAGCACCACGTCGTGGATGTGCAGGCCGCCGAGACGCTCGGAGAGGCTCTCGAGGTGCATGCGGTGATCGAGGAAACCCATCTGGTGCTTGATCTGGGCATGGCCGCAGTCGTGCCAGTAGCGGACGTTGTCCGGCAGCTGGTCGAGGAAGAAGAGGAGATCGTGATCGAAGGGGATTTCCTCCACCGATTCGCGGTTCTCGATGCCGAGCATCAGTCCCTTGTCGCCCGCCACCTCGGCCAGGCGGCGGATCATGTCCAGGGCCAGTTCCATGGGTTTCTCCTTGCGGGCCTCGCGGCGCTGCTCGAGCTCGGCGACCAGCTTCGCGTACTTGGGCGAATCCTGCTTCCCGGCGGCGGCCAGCGCCTCGAGCTTGTCCTGGTAGTGCGGGTCACCGAAAAAACCCGACAGGTCGACCGCCCCGGAGTGGAGCACGACGAGCCTCGCGCCGAGGCGCTCGGCCGTCTCGAGGGTCTTCATCGAGTGCTTCCAGGCCAGGTCGCGCTCGCGCTTCTCGGAGGCGGAGAACTTGAAGAGGTTCGGGGCCGCGTGGTTCACCCCCATCGGCAGCGGGCAGAAATTGTGCAGGGTGCTGATCTTGACGACGCCCGACTGCACGGCCTCGAGGATCCCGGGCACGAGGCTGACCCGGATCCCGTGGCTGAGTTCGGCGTACTCGAAACCGAGGTCCCGGATCTCGCGCAGCATGTCGCCCCCGTCTTGATGGCGGCTCGAATTCCAGCAGGTGGAGAGGGAATACATGGTCGATGGACGTTCGGTCACCGGAACGGCACTGGAAACAAAAAGGCCGGATGCGCCCCGAAGGAAAGCATCCGGCCCTGTCGAAAGCAAACCGCCTTGCGGCGGAGTTCATCACTGGTCCGCGTACCGGGCGGCCAGCATGGCGGAGAACTTGGAGACCTTCATCTTGCGACGACGGGTCTCGCTGGGCTTCTCGTAATGGCGCTTCATGCGCACGTCACGGAGGGTGTTCTCGCGGTCCACCTTCTTCTTCAGGCGGCGCAACGCGCGATCCACGGGCTCGCCCTTCTTCAGTTTGACTTCGCTCACTTCAAATTTCAGCTCCTTCCGGGGCCTGGCGGCACCTCCTTGGAGGGGCGACGCATTCAGGCGCACGGCCCGGAGCCTCCGTCGGGAGTCTCTGGGCCACCGGTCGCAGGCTTCAGGCCGTGCCACCGGAGCCCCTGAGCAAAACCGCCTTCGAGCCGATCCGCAACGGCTTTTTTCCAGGCAACGGGCCTCCGGTTCGCCGCGGTTCCGGGCGGATGCGCCGCTCGGAAGGCGTGGCCTCCACCCCCATCACGGGCAGGCCAGCAGGGCGCGGAGACCATCCCAGACCGCATCGACCGCGAGCGCCGCAAGGCCGGCGGGGTGGGACCGCGTCCGGACGCGCGGTCCCGGGGGCCGCCAGACCGGCTCGTTCGATGGTCCCCAGAGGGCCAGGCACGGGATGCCGACGGCGGCCGCCAGGTGGGTGATGCCCGAATCATGGCCGATGAAGCCCTGGCAGCCGGAGAGGTGCGTGGCCACCCCGTCGAGCGGTTGGCCCCGCAGCAGGCGCCGGCGCGGCCCGGGGATCCGCCGCCCCAGTCCCTCGAGGGCGTCCCCCTCGGCCTCGCCGCCCACCAGGACCAGGCCGAGGTCCGTGCCGGCCACCAACCGGTCGACCAGGTCCTCCCAATGGCCCAGGGGCCAGTTCTTGGAGGGGCTGCCGCTGCCGGGGTGCAGGGCGATCCAACCGTCGCGGCCCCCGCCCATGCCCGCCCAGCGCAGCCGGGGCACCGGGTCGGCGTCGAAGATCGCCAGACGCTCGAGCGGCGCGAGCAACTGGACCGACGCGGGCACGCCCTGGGTCTCGTCGGGCCGGTGGGGGCCCGGGATCACCTGGGCACGGGTCACCCGGGCTACGTTGTCACGGAAGATGCCATCCGGGTCGTACAGGTAGCTGAAGATCACCTCGCAGGCGGCCAGACGCTCCGATTCGGCGGGATCCAACCGTCGGCCCCGGGCGAAGAACCCGGCCAGGGGGCGCGACTCGATGGCCCGGGCCTCGTCGGCCAACCCGGCCCGCACGGCCAGTGGCGCGACATTCGGGTACGCCAGCACCTCCAGGCGGGCCCGGGGAAAGCGCTCCCGGAGGGCCGCCAGCACGGGCAGCGTGACGATGAAGTCGCCGATGGCCCCGCCCCGGATCACGAGGATCCGTCCCTGCCGGGTGGAGGAGGCGCTGGACGAGTCATCGACGGTCATCGGACCACGGCCCTACCGGACCGCCCCCGGCGAGGCAAGCGGCAAGGTGCCCTCCACGGCCCACCCGCAGCAGCCTCGCACCCCTTCCGGGATCGCCAGCGGGCGCCCGGGCCTGGTAGGCTCCGCGGCGGTGCTGGGTTCCCTCTTCGTTCAAACCGTCTTCTGGCGCGCCCTGGCCTACCTGTCGTGGGCGCTGGTGTCGCTGCTGACGATCCGCGTCTTCGAGTCGGTGGAACTCTTCGGCCTGATCAGCGCCGCGCTGCTGGTGCTGGGCAGCCTGCCGGCGCTCGACGGCGGCTTCCGCAACACGCTCAACCGGCGCATCCTCGGACGCCCCAGGGATGGAGAGACGCTCCGGACCCTGCGGTTCGGGCAGCGGCTGTACACGCGGTTCTGCGCGGCCGTGCTGGTGGCAGGCACGCTCATTCTTTGCGCCTATTCCTTCACGCCCAATGCCCGGTCGCTGGAGCTGCCTTGGGCCTTCTACCCGTCGCTGGGCGCCGTCGGCGGCATCGTGGCCTTGGGCTCGGCGTTCCTGCAGCTGCTCACGGGGCTGGGCCAACAGCGCCGGATGTTCATGCTCCAGCTCTTCATGGCCTGGGCCTCCATCGGGATCCTCTGGGCGGGCTTCCGGCTGGGCCTGGGCGTCTGGTCGTTCGTGCTGTCCCAGAGCCTCCCGAGCCTCGTGGCGATGGGCCTGGCCGCCCCGGGCATCCGGGAGGCGGCGCCGGGACTCAGGCTGCTGGATTTCGCCTGGGACCGCGATGACACCGCGCGGCTCAAGGAGCTGTGGCCCGACTCGTCGGGACTGATGCGCTTCCAGCTCTGGACCCTGCTGGTCTACACCCTCGACGCGACGCTGGTGGCCTGGTTGTGGCAGGGCAAGCTGGTCGGCCAGTACCTGCTGGTGGCCAACCTCTTCAGCAAGCTGCGCCTGCTGCTGCAGTCGGCCGACGACGCGGTCTGGCCGATCCTGGCGGCGAAGACCGACAAGGCCGAGACCATCGCCGAGGGGGTGCTGCGCTTCAATGGATGGCTCTGGGGTGGCGCCATGGCCGTCTCGGCACTCTGCATCCCGGCCTTCATCGCCGACTACAAGGCGCAGGACTTCTCCGGCGGCACGCTGTTGACGGCGCTCTTCGCCCTCCGGTACCTGGTCATGGGCATCGCCTCGCAGCCGGGCTACTGGATGTTCGGCCATGGCCACATGGAACTCCTGGCCCGGCTCATGCGCCGGGAGCTGCTGTGCTGCCTGGCCTTGAGCCTGCCTCTCGGGCTGTGGCTGGGCCCGATCGGGATCCTGATCGCCTTCATCGCCGGTTCGTCGGGCAGCACCCTGCTGCCGTTGCACCTCGAGTTCGCCCGGGCCAGCGGCCGCTCGGCCTGGCCGATGCTCCGGTCCTCGTGGTCACGGGCCGCGCTCGCGGCGGCGGTGGCCGGAGGGTCGGCGACGGTGGGCCTGCGACTGGGCGGCCACGACTGGCGCCTCACCGTGGTGGTGGCCGGAGTCTGCCTCGCCGTCACCCTGGCCCTGGCGCTGGGCATGGCGCTCTTGCGGGCACGACGGGCGGGGGTCACCGGTCGGGCCGAACTCGGGCGCTTCCTCTGAGGCCCGGCCGCCACGGATGACCCACCCCGGGGATCACGGCACCTCGGCGTAGTTGATGTAGCCGATGAACATCTCGTCGTCGGTCTGCTCCCCGAAACGCACCCGGGACTTGGCGTTCGGGTTGTAGGGATTCCAGCGGGAATTGTCGAAGGTGCCCGAGATGCGGACGGTGCTGCCCGCCGGCAGCCGGACCGGCTCGGCCAACCGGTAGAGCGCCTGCCAGTTGAAGTCATAGCGTGGCACGTTGAGGAGCACCTGCGAGGTTCCGTCGGGCAGGAGCGCCTCGAAGCGCATCGAGTCGCCCCGGAAGTGCATGTGCGGGCTCAGTTCGTGGATCTCGACCGGCGTGTTGAACTGCCGCTCGGCCACCAGGCGGTGATGTCGCGCCCCGGGCGGGATGTCGATGGCCGTCGAGTGGGCCGCACCGGTCTTGAGCTCCCGGGCCGGCGGCGTCGGGTCGAGGTAGAGGCCCATCTCGGTAAGGTCGGTCGCAGGACTGCCGTTGGGCGTGTAGTGCATCTGGAAGACGAAGGCCCCGCCGGCGGGCAGGAACTTGCCGGTTCCCTCCGGGTAGTCGCGCTGGGCCATCCCGGGGACGTATCCGGCGTAGAAGCCGTTGAGGCCGCCCTGGATCGCCTGGAACTCGGCGAACATCTGGAGGATGGAGCCGCCCTTGATGTAGAAGATCAGGGCATGGTGGACCACGGTGCGGTTGCCCGGCTTGATGACCGCCGCCCGGAGCCAGGCGTTGGTCTTCAGCGTGTTGGTCACGATCAGGTAGGCGTAGGGCATCTCGCCCGTGGCCTTGATCTGCTGCGGCGCGATGCGGAGGACCACGTCGGGCCGACCCATGGGCCATTCGCCCGGGGCCGGCGGCACGGTCGCCAGGGGGTCGGCGCCTGCCCCGTCGACCGGGGCGCCCGCATCCAGCCAGGCCACCAGGCGGGCCTGCTGGGCCGGCGTGAGGGAGAAGTCGTTCTCGAACCGCCCGTGGGCCGGGTCGGCGTGCCACGGCGGCATCAGGCCCTCGAGCACATTGGCCCGGATGGAATCGGCCTTGGCCCGGACGCTGGCGTGGTTGGTGATCGCCCAGGAGCCGATCTCCCCGGGCCGGTGGCAGGTGACGCACTTGGCCTGCAGCAGCGGGGCGATCTCGTTGCGGTAGGAGGCGATCCCGGGATCGCCCAGCCGCCAGGGCGTCGCCTGCGGGCGGGCATACTCGACAGCAGGTCGGGCTCCCGTGGCGAAACGGGCGAGCGCCTCGGCCAGGTAGGCCTGCCGGACCGGCTGCCCGGAGGTGGCGTCCAGCGTGTCCTCGATGGCCCCCCGGTACACCGGCGTGAGCGACTCGGCCTCGAGCACCAGCGCCTCGCCCGGCACCGCGGCCCCGTAGGAGCGCGCCACCAACTGCGCCGCGTCGTGCAGCACCGGCACGGCCACGCCGGCGCGGACGGCGGCGTCGGTCATCGTGCGCCGGTCGTCGACGGGGTCGATCATCCAGAACTGGAGGCCCGCGGCGGCCGGCGATGCGACGATGTCCTTCAGTTGCCGCCAGTGCGACTCGAGGGTTGCGGCGTCGGTGAAGACGAGCACCACGGCCCGGGCGTCGCCCTCGCGGAAGAGCTCCTGCGAGGCACCCTGGTGGTCGATC
>JAJTFN010000049.1:0-17637 GCA_021298285.1 Verrucomicrobium sp. | reverse complement strand
GAAGTTCGGCACGGGCAGGAGCGGAGCCCTGGGGGCACGTCGCAACCGGTAGAATCGGCGGGCGGCGGACCGCGCCGCAGGATCCATCCATTCGTGGTGCCCGGAGACCGCACCCAGCTGCAGGAGCGGACGCCAGTCGGCCGCCTCGAGCGACTCGGAACCCTCGAGCACACCCACCGTCCCGTCGTCGGTCGTGAGGTCGAGGTTGAGCCGGGGTGCGGCGCAGAGGGCGTCGTAAACGGGCCGGATCGTGGCGGCCTGAAGGGCTGCCAGAGAGCCACACACCAGCAGGAGCAGCGACGCCAAAGCACCGGCCTTCGCGGACCGGGTGAGGAGGGAAGGCTTGGCAATCATGGGGGATCGGCAGGCGCGTGGCCGGCGGCTATCGGGAGGTCGGCGGAAGCGGGGAGACGAAATTGACCACGCTCTCGTTGGTGCGTGCCAGTTGCAGGCGCTCGCGGGCGGCGCGCTCGACGGCCCGGGGATCTTCCCGGAGGCTCTTCAGGCGGGCGGCCGTGTCGTCGGCCTGGCCGGAAAGACGGGCCTCCTGGGTCTCCCACCGCGCCAGGTTCTCACGGAGGGCCTGGTTCTTGCGGATGAGCGGCAGGTACTGGGCGATGATGAAGCCGATGATGCCGAGGAAGAGGCACCAGCGGATGGCGCGATTGAGGGCGCCCATCCATCCAAGGTCGACCGCCGAACCGGCGTCGTTGCGGAGTCGTTTCATTTGTAGAGGCGTTTCCAGGAACGAAGCCTGCCATCGGGACCGAAGGTGAGCAGCAGGTGGGATTCGGCCGTCGTGGTGACATCCTGACCGCTCCAACTCCAGAACATCGGCCCGCGGACGGCGCTGCTGTAGGTCCGGGACCGGGAGACCACCCAATCGGCCACCCGGGTGCCATCGGAGGTCTTGGCCTCGGACTCGGGTGGCCCCAGTTCCTGGAGCGACTGGTCCCACGTGTAGTTGCCGACCCGGGCGTTCCAGTCGGCGCGGCCGTAGGTCTCACAGCCCACCAGCAGGACCGCAAGGCAGCCGCCGGAGAACGCCCCGACGGCAAGGTTCCTCCACCGATGCATGGCCGAAAGAAACCATCCTGAGACCGGTTCTGCAACCCCGGGGACGAGGTCCTCCTGCCGGGATTTCGGACGGACCCAACGGGGAGCCACTCCGACGGGCCGTGAAGACTCGTCGATGGCGGATGCCGGAGGGGACGCCATGCGGTCCGCCTCCGCGAGGATCACTTCGAGAGCTCCTTGAGCAGAGCCTGACGCTGGTCGTCCGGCAGGGCCAGGAGCTGGGCCTTGATCTGGTCGGGAGTCGGGGCGGCCGAGGCGACGGCAGGAGCGCCGGATCCGCTGGCCGGCACCTTGAGCAGGTCCTCCTGGGTCCAGTTGTCGTCGGCAGAGCGGTCCTTCACCGGGGCGAGGCCGTCGGCCACCATCTGGGCGGTGACCGGGGCGCCGGTGTTGCCCCAGGCGGTGCGCACATAGGTCAGCACCGCGGCGAGCTTCTCGTTCGAGGCACCGATGGCCTCCCATTGGGAGCCCATCACGATGCTGGGATCGTTGGCAGGGTTCCAGGTGACGTCCTTGTTGACCTTGACGGTGCCCTTGAGGCCGTGCCGAACGATCCGGACCAGCCGATTGGGTCCGTCGGCGTTCACCCAGTCGGAGGCCGCCAACGGGGGGGCGACCCCGGCCTTGCCGGCACCATCCTCGCCATGGCAGAGCGCGCACACGGCGTTGTACGTGAGCATGCCGTCCCGCTTGACGGCCGCGAGCGGGTCGGCCGCCACGGCGGCGACAGGTGCCGGCTTGCCGTGCGGAAATTCCGAGAACTCGTTGGCCTCGAAGCGGCCGCTGTATTGGGTGAGGTAGGAGCCGCCCCAGAACAGCAGCCCGGCGATGCCGGCCACCACCCAGAGGTTCACCGGCTCAAAGCCCTCGACCGGGTCGGGCTTCTCGCGCAGCACCGCGGCGTGCAACTCGGTCACGTCGTGCTGTTCACCGCGATCCAACGGCGAGGAGGCGTTGGGAGATTCCTTGGGGTTGCTCATTTTGCCTCCTCCTTCTTGACCGGGGCCTCGGGCAGGTCACCGGACGACTTGAGGCTGCGCAGGTAGGCCACCAGTTGCTCGGCCCGGCGGGTCGGAACGACCTCCGTCCCGGCCGGGGGGGCGAAAGCCCCCTCCAGGACGAGGGCGTTGGTGGAACGGCCCGAGGGTCCGATGGCGCGGGTCTCGAACAGGAAGGCGTGCGGGGGCATGATGCTGCCCGGGCTGGTGATCTGCGGATTGTAGAGATGCCGGTAGTGCCAGGCGGCATCGGATTGCCGCTCGCCGATGTTGGTGAGGTCCGGACCGGTGCGCATGGTGCCGAGCATCACGGTGCGGTCGTGGATGTAATCCCGGCTGACCGTCCGGCGACGGCCCCAGCCGCGCTCCAGGTCGGAGCCGTAGCCTTCGGGGCGCACCTGCTGGGTGTGGCAGTAGACGCAACCCAGCGATCGGTAATGCTCGGCGCCCTGCTGGGCCTCTCCGGCGCGGGCCGCCGGGAAGATCGCCGCCGTGTTGGTGTCCGTGTGCTGGGTGAGCGATCCCAGCTGGCGATGCGGCATGAGGACCAGGCCCACCCAGCTCGAGGCCAGGGTGAGAAGGATGCCGAGGAAGAGTAACGGTCCGTAGCTCATGGTCATTTTCCGGCGGCCAGCGTCTCAGCCTCCCCGGTCAGGATGCGGACCACCGGCTTGCGGTAGGGCTCGAACATCCGGACCAGCAACCAGGCGACATTCCCGACGAAGGCCACATGGCCCACGACCAGGAGCAACCCCGCCACGGTGCGCAGCTTCAGCCATGGAAGCGTGAACTGCACCACGTCGAGGAACCGGATCGTCGGGTCGTTGAGCTTGGTCCCCTGGAGGAAACCCATGAGGCTCATGGGGACCACATAGAGCACGATGCCCAGGGCGACCCCCCAGAAATGCAACGAGATCAAACCATTGGAGGGCCACTCGCGCTGGGTGATGCGCGGCAGGATGTAGTACATCGCCCCGAACATCACCATGGTGAAGAAGGCGTACATGCCCAAGTGGGCATGCGCGATGGTGTGGTGCGTGAAATGGGTGACCTCGCTGACGCTGCGCAGCGCGCTGGCGACCCCCTGGAGGCTGGCCAGCGTGTACGACACCGCGCCGAACACGATGAATCGAAGCGTCGGGCTTTGGCGCATCTTGCCGAAGTGGCCCAGCATGGTGAAGTGGTGGTTGATGGCCACCGTGATGACCGGGATGAGCATCATGACCGAGGCCACGATGCTGATGGTGATCATCCAGGCCGGCAGAGGTCCTCCCACCAGGTGGTGCATGCCGTTCCAGTTGTAGAAGAGGGCCAGCGACCAGAACCCGAGCACGCTCAGGTAGTAGCTGTGGATCGGCCGCCCGATGACCTTGGGGATGAAGTAGTAGATCGAGGCCAGCCCGATCGGCGTGAACCACAGACCCAGCACGTTGTGGGCGAACCACCAGTTCACAGCCGCCTGGACCACCCCGCGGACGGGCTCCAGCAGGAGCATCACCTGGGCGGTGCCGTAGAGCCAAGGGAACCAGAGCACGGCCGCCAGCAGGTACCACTGCGACACGTAGAGGTGACGCTCGGCCCGGAGACGGAAGGTGACGATCGTCCACACCGCGATCAGGGCGTAGCTCACGAAGAGGATCGGCGTGGCGTAGCGCGGCATCTCAAGCCACTCGATGGCCGTGGAGTCACCCCGGAGGATGCCGACGACACCCACGGTGACACCCAGGTTGTAGAAGAGGTTCGCCACGGTCACCAGGCCCGGCGCCGGCAGCGGGATGCGGCACAGACGGCACATCAGCCACAGGCTCACGCCGACCGAGACCTGGGAGGCGAAGCCGTAGATGACGGTGTTCAGGTGCGCCGTGCGCACGTTCGCGAAGCCCAGCCACTCCCACGCGCCGAGGAATCCCGGAGAATGGAGCTTGATGCTGGCGACGATGGCCAGCAGCGAGCCGGCGATGAGCCACCCGAGGCCGCTCAGGAAGAAGAACAGCACCGGCACGCGGCAGGAGGCGTCGATTTCCGCCAGCGCGGCTTTCTGGACGCCCCCGGTTTGGACGTCGCCACCGCTACCGGCACCGACGTCGCCCGGCAACAGGGCTCGCAGCGTTTGGGATCGCGGCGTTTGGGACTGATGGCTCATGCTCAACGGCGGTTTCCTCCGAGAATCAGGTCGGTCTCGACACCCACGGGCTCGGACTCATCAAACGGCAGCAGGGCCGCCTTGTCCGGGCAGCGGAACTGCCCGGCGGCGGTGGCCCAGCGCAACGCCCACAGGGCGACGGCCGGCAGCAACACCACGCTGCCCAACAGGATGAAGGAGATCACCGGCATGGGATCACTCGAAGGACTGCTGCTTGGACTTCTCCTCGAGACGCTGGATGAGCTTGGCACGTCCGGCGGCCGGATCCTTGAACTCCTGGGCCGCGATCTCAAGGGCACGGGCGATGGGCACGTGGTACACCTTGTTGCCCTTGGCCAACGCATCGGCATCCAGGGCGTAGCCGTTGGCCTTGGGACCGGAGGCGGCCTCGACCTCGGCCCGGAACTTGACCCGCTGGGCCACGCGCTCGGCATCGACGGCACCCACCGGTTGGCGGACCACCAGCCAGGCCAGGGCCCCGATGATGAGGAACGAGCCAACCCCGCCCACCAGGTAGGCGAGCGTCGTCTTCGACGTCGAGGAACAGCAATTCGAGGAACTCATGGTTCGTGGATTCTCCGGGGTTCGTCAGTGGGCCGCGTGCCCGTGGGCCGCGGCGGCACCGGGGGCCGGCACCTCATGGTGGATGATGGCCTCCTGCAGGCGCGGATCCTTCAGCGGATAGGCCGGATTCTTGCGGTACTCGGACCAGAACAGGCGACCGAGCAGCGCCGACATGCCGAGCCAGAGGAGCGGATCCCACAGCGTCAGGTGGAGGCCCTCGGGATGGATCACCGGCATGATGTTGTAGGTCATGTCGATGTAGTGCATGAGCCAGGCCCAGGCCCCGACGGGGATCATCACCGCGAGGTTCCGCTTGATGTCCTGGTTGAGCAGGATGAGGAACGGCACGAAGAAGTGGCCGAAGAGGATGGTCATGCCGACCCATTTCCAGGAGCCCACCTCGCGGAGCACGTACCAGAAGGTCTCCTCGGGGATGGCGGCGTTCCAGATGAGGAAGTACTGCGAGAAGTGGATGTAGGCGTAGAAGACCGTGAAGGCGAAGAACAGCACGCCGAGGTCCTGCTGCTGGCGCTTGAAGTACACCTTCTCGAGCGGACGGCCAGGCTGGGCCAGCCACATCGTGAGCAGGTAGAGGGTGATCAGGGTCGTCCAGACGCTACCGGCGAAGTAGTAGACGCCGTACATGGTGCTGAAGAACTGGTGCTGCAGCGACTTCATCAGGAGGAAGCACAGCAGCGTGACCCCGATGGCGAAGAAGAAGATGCCGCCGGCGGCGAGCTTGCGGGACTTGGTGGTCCAGATCGCGGCTCCGTCCTTGTCCTGGGCCACGGACCAGGCCCGGATGCTCCGGGCCATCGAACCGAGCAGGAAGACCAGCACCGGGACCATCAGGGTGAAGGCCTTGGGGTTGAAGAGCACCTTCTTGACGTCGAGGGCGTGGTCGGTGGCCGGGTCGATCTTGAACCAAGCGTGCAGGTTGCCGGTCCAGGCGAAGCCGATGATCGGCAGGGCCAGGATGAGCATCCAGGGGAAGAGCAGGCTGGCCATCGTCTCGGTGACCCGGCGGATGGAAGCCGACCAACCGGCATCGAAGAGGTGGTGCGCGAGGGTCAGGAACAACGAGCCGACGCACAGACTCAGGCAGAACATGTAGGCCGTGAGGTAGCTGTGGGCGATCTGCTTGAGCGAGAATGCCGAGACGTGCCCATGGGCATGGGCGGCACCGTGGGCGGAGGCCCCGTGGGAGGCATCGTGGGCGGCGGCCGCATGACCGGCATCGGCACCCAGGGCGGAGACGGCGCCCACCGCGGCCACCGCAGCGGCCAGGAACATCCAGGACCGCGTCGTTCGTGAGAGGGAGTTCATGGATCCTTACTTGATGGTGGGCAGGATGGCGGCCGGAACCTCGGCCTCGGAGGCCAGGCGGCTGAGTTGCAGGGTCCGCACGTAGGCCACCACGGCCCATCGGTCGGCCACCGGGATCGCCGAGGCGTAACCCATCATGGTGCTCTTGCCGTTGCTGATGGTGTTGAAGAGGTCTCCGTCCTGGGTCTTGATCAACCGGTCCTGGTGGAGGCTGGCGGTGTTGCCCATGCCGTACTTGCTGGTGATGCCCTTGCCGTCGCCGAGAACGCCGTGGCAGGGCTGGCAGTAGATTGAATAGCGCTCCTGTCCGCGCTTGAG
The DNA here is from genome assembly GCA_021298285.1 of Verrucomicrobium sp. Lineage (GTDB taxonomy): Bacteria > Verrucomicrobiota > Verrucomicrobiia > Limisphaerales > UBA9464 > SXXZ01. Next base: position 11,211 of record JAJTFN010000049.1, on the reverse strand, counting down.
CACGGTGGCGTTGACCTCCATGGGCACGGCCTCGACGAAGGCACCGCCCTGGCGGCCGGTGTTGAAGGCATTCTCCTCCCAGGCGGATTCACGGGAGACCGTGCCGGCCGGATGGGCACGGGACGTCTGGCCATCGGCCCAGGACGCGAAGCGGGTGGTGGTCTGCGGCCGCAGCTTGGGCTGGCGATCCATGTCGGGGAAGACCTCGATCGGCGGCTTGGTGCTCTTGGAACCGCGGAAGCCGGCGATGCCGACCACGAGGGCCACCGCCAGCACGTAGGCGGTGGCGAAGTATTTCAGGAAGGTGCGCATTCAGTCCTCCACGAGTTCAACGACCGACGCATGGCATTTCTCGGTCAGGAAGGCGCGGGTCGCCTCCAACCCGAACTTCGGGTCGGCCGCCTCGATGCAGATGAAGAACCGGTCGTCGGTCGACTTCTTGAACCGCTCGTTCTTGAAGAGCGGGTTGTGGAACCGCGGCAGCTTGTTGAGGAAGAACATCCCGAAGAGCGTCCCGAAGGCGCTCAAGAGGATGGTCATCTCGTAGCTGACCGGGAACGCGAACAGCGGCGTGAAGAGCGGCTTGCCGCCGACCACCAGCGGGTAGTCGAACTTGTTCATGTACCAGATCATGGTCATGCCGGTGAAGAAGCCGGTGAACCCGCCGCAGAAGGTGAACCAACCGACGGGCGACTTGCGAAGCCCCATGGCCTCGTCCATGCCATGGATCGGGAAGGGCGTGTAGACATCCCACTTCGTGAACCCGGCGTCGCGGCAACGGATGGCCGCCTCGAAGATATCCGCCGCCGTGTGGAACTCGGCCAGGAGGCCGTGCGGCTTGGAGCGATTGGAACTCATGGACAGGGCTTTCGGTTAGTGGTGTCCCTTGGCGCCACCGAGCGGATGGTGCGGGTCGGCCTGGGGCGTGACGCCCTTGACCTCGCTGATGGCGATGACCGGCAGGAACCGGATGAAGAGCAGGAACAGCGTCATGAAGAGGCCGAAACTGCCCACGAAGGTCATCACGTCGACCCAGCTCGGGGTGAAGTAACCCCAGCTCGACGGGAGGTAGTCGCGGTGGAGCGAGGTGACGATGATCACGAAGCGCTCGAACCACATGCCGATGTTCACGAAGATCGACACGATCCACACGAAGACCACGCTGGTGCGCAGCTTCTTGAACCAGAAGAAGTGCGGGCTGATCACGTTGCAGGAGATCATGGCCCAGTAGCTCCACCAGTAGGGACCGAACGCCCGGTTCTTGAAGGCGTAGAGCTCGTAGGGGCTGCCGCCATACCAGGCGATGAAGAACTCCATGCCGTAGGCGTATCCGACGATGGAACCGGTCGCCAGGAGCACCTTGCACATCAACTCCACGTGGCGGAGCGTGATGACGTCCTCAAGCTTGAAGAGGGAGCGCAGCGGGATCAGCAGGGTGAGCACCATGCCGAAGCCCGAGAAGATCGCGCCCGCCACGAAGTAGGGCGGGAAGATGGTCGTGTGCCATCCGGGCACCACCGAGACGGCGAAGTCGAACGACACGATCGAGTGCACCGAGAGCACCAGCGGTGTGCTGAGGCCGGCCAGGAGGAGATAGGCCTTCTCGTAGTTGCTCCAGTGGCGGTTGGAACCTGTCCAGCCGAGGGAGAAGATCCCGTACAGGAATCGGCGGAGCCAGCCCTTGGCGCGGTCACGCAGGGTGGCCAGGTCGGGGATGAGGCCGACGTACCAGAACAGCAGCGAGACGGTGCCGTAGGTGGAGACCGCGAAGACGTCCCACAGCAGCGGGGAGCGGAACTGGGGCCAGATCTCGTTGGCATTGGGTGCCGGGAAGAGGTAGCCCGGCAGCAACGCGAACCAGACGCGACCGGTGTGGAACACCGGGAAGATGCCGGCGCAAGCCACCGCGAAGATGGTCATGGCCTCGGCGGCGCGGTTGACCGAGGTGCGCCACTTCTGGCGCAGCAGGAAGAGCACCGCCGAGATCAGCGTGCCGGCGTGGCCGATGCCGATCCAGAACACGAAGTTCGTGATGTCCCAGGCCCAGTCGGCCGGCTGGTTGAGGCCCCAGACGCCCACGCCGGTCGAGACCAGGTAGGCGATGAGCGAGAACATGGTGACCATGCCGCCGAACGACACGATGAAGGCCGGCCACCACCACACGGGCATCGGCTTCTCGCAGACACCGGCGATGGCGTCGGTGATCCAGCCCAGCGGACGGTTGTTGAGCACCAGCGGTTCGCGCACGAGCTCGGCAGGCGGCTCGGGGGCGCGGACGGCGGCAGGTTTGGCGGGATTAGCCATTAGATCGCTCCTTTCCCCGCCGCAGCGGCGGACGGATGCGAGGCATCGTGACCATGGGAATGTCCTTGGAAGGGGGTCTCATGACGGAAGCGCTCGTAGTCGCGCTGGCTGTCCGGTGTCTTGCGCTTCTCAAGCGCGAGGATGGCGGGATTCGGGTTGCGGATGCGGGCCAGGTAGGTGACGCGCGGCCGGGTGTCGAGGAAGCCGAGCACCGAGTAGTTGCGCGGGCTGGCCTTGGCCTTGACCACCTCGCTGCCGGCATCGAGCAGGTTGCCGAAGACGATGGCGTCGGCCGGGCAGGCCTGCTGGCAGGCGGTCTTGATGGCGCCGTCGGGCACGGCGACCTCGCCGCTGTTCCCGGCCTTGACCTTCTGGGAGATCTTGGCCTGCTGGATGCGCTGCACGCAGAGGGTGCACTTCTCCATCACACCGCGCATGCGGACCGAGACATCGGGATTCTTGACCAGCTTGATGATCTCCCACTCCGGCTCGGTGTTGCGGTTCACCCCGAGCGGGCCCTTGTACAGGTTGCCCGTGTTGACCATGTGCTGGTCCTGGGCGGCGCCGTAGTCGGTCTCGCGCTTGTTGAAGTCGAACCAGTTGAAGCGGCGGACCTTGTAGGGGCAGTTGTTGGCGCAGTACCGCGTGCCGATGCAGCGGTTGTAGGCCATGGCGTTGATGCCCTCCTCGTCGTGGACGGTCGCGTTGACCGGGCAGACGCTCTCGCACGGGGCGGCCTCGCAGTGCTGGCAGAACATCGGCTGGACGGCCATCTGCGGGTCCTCGGCCGCCAGCTCGGCGTTCACGTCGGCATCCGGGTTGTGGCTGTAGTACCGGTCGATGCGCATCCAGAGCATCTCGCGGCCGCGGGCCACCTGGTCCTTGCCGACGATGGGGATGTTGTTCTCGCTCTGGCAGGCGATCACGCAGGCGGAGCAACCGACGCAGGTCTGGAGGTCGATGACCATGCCCCACTGGTGGATCTTCGAGGCGGTCTCGGGGTTCTGGTCGTACGGATGCTCGTAGATGTTCTGCGTGCGCTTCTCGGCGTTGCGGCCGTCGGTGCCCTTCTTGTAGGGCACGTAGTGCGGCAGGTGCGCGTCGAGATCCATGTTGCGGGCGAACTCCGGGTGCGCCTTGAACTGGTCGAGGTGCGCCTCGCGGATGACCGGCCGGCCCTCCATGAGGCCGTGCTCCTGGGTCACCGCCAGACGGTGCTTGCGGAAGACCTTCTCCACCTTGCCGGCGGAGATCAGGCCCGAGGTCGACTGGAGAAGCGCGTAGGCGTTGAAGCCCACGCCGCGACCCACGCGGCCCACGACCCGGCGACCATAACCCACGGCGAGGGCGACCGTGCCGTCGGCGAGGCCGGGCTGGACCCAGACCGGACCCTCGACGCTGCGACCGCCCACGGTGATCTTGACGACGGGCTGGTCATACTGGCCGTCCTTGGCATCGGCCGCCTCGGCCGGGCTGAGGTTCTCGGGCACCTTGGACGACCGCTTGGTGGGCAGGCCCAGCGACTTGGCGGTCTTCTGGGACATCATGACGACGTTGTCCCAGGTGACCTTGGTGATGGGATCGGGCATCTCCTGCAGCCAGCCGTTGTTGGCGAACCGGCCGTCGTCCACCGAGGCGTCCCGGTGGAGCACCACCTCGATCTCCCCCTGGGCCGGCTTGTGCGCCGCCAGCGCGGTCGCCGCGGCCGCCGGGTTCACGGTGGCGGAAGCCGCCGGCGAGGCGCTCTCGGCCAGGAATCCGTCATGCAGGAAGCGTTTCCAGGCCGCATCATCGGCCGCCCCGAGCCCCTTGAGGGTCTCGCGGACGATGTCGAACGGGGCCGTCTTGGACTCGCCAAGGATCCGGGCCAGGACCTCCAACTCGGTCAGGCCGCCGAAGAGGGGCTCGACCAAGGGCTGAACCGGAACCACCATGCCGTCGGCCGTCCGGGCATCGCCCCAGGCCTCGAGGAAATGGGTGCCGGCCAGGTGCCAGGTGGCCAGGGCGGCGGTCTCGTCCTCGTAGTAGCCGAGGCGGATGATGTTGCCGGCCTTCTTGGCAGCGGCCTCGAACGCAAGGTCGGCCGGCGCGTTGTAGGCCGGATTGCCGCCGAGGATGACCAACGTGGAGACCTTGCCCGCGCCCAGCGACGCGGCCAGCTCACGGATGCCGGACGAGGCGGGTTCGGTCGGCTGCACCAGGGTCACGGTGGTGCCGATCGCCCCGAGAACGGCGTTGATCGCCGCCGCCAGGGCGTGCACGGCCGGGGGCTGGGCATAGCCTGCCACCACCACGGCGGCCTTCCCGGCCTCCTTGAGGTCCTTGGCCACCGTCGCGGCCCAGGCCGAATGCGCACCGGAAGAGGAGGCCACTCCGGGCACTCCGAGCTCGGCCGCCACGGCGGCGGCCACCTGGACCACCTCGCTCGGCTTGACCCGGAGCCGGTGGTCGGCGTTGCCGCCGGTGAGGGACATCATCGACTCCACCACGTAGAGCCGGTTCATGCCGTCGTCGGCCGATTTGCGGCCAAGGGCGAAGCCCCGGATGTTCCGGTGGGCATCCTGCTCGGAACCGATGAAGTCGCAGTCGAGCGAGAGGATCCGGCGGGCCTTCTCAAGGTGGACCACCGCGTGGACGGGCGACCCGCAGGCCTCGGAATAGGCCGCGTCGGCACCGGAGAAATCCACCGGCTCATAGGCGTGCCAGGAGGATTTCGGGTACTTCTCGGCGACGAGCTTCTGGAGACGGGCGCGGGACGGGGAGGACGAACGCTCGACGAGGAACGCCAGCCCCTCGCCCTGGTTGCCGGCGGCCGCCTTGGCCACCTCGGCCAGCGCATCGCGAACGGCCTCGACCTTCGCGTCGTTGCCGCCCTTGGTGTGCCGATGGGCGCGGTCCGGGTCGTACAGGTTGAGGATCGCTGCCTGGGCGAACGAATCGGTGCCGCCATTGCCGCCCGGGAAGAGCGAATTGCCCTCGATCTTGGTCGGCCGGCCGTCATGCGACTTGACCGTCAGCGGGATGGCGCTGCCGCGGACGGGCATCGACGTGGCGAAATGCTGGGCCTTGCCGTGGATGTAGCCCTCGGGCTGCTTGGCGAAGGGCGTGAGCTCCTCCTCGGGGCGACGGCACCCGGTGGCCATGCCACCAAGACCGGCCAACAGGAAGCTCGCGGACATGAGCTTCATCCAGTCGCGACGGGTCTCGCCATCCGGGGCGATGCTCGCGCCGGCGGGGAACTCTCGCTCCATCCACTGGCGGAAGTCGGGCTGGTCGGCCAACTGCTCCAGGGAGCGCCAGTACTTCGGACCGGTCTCCGGTTCGTTGCAGATCGGGGGAATCGTCTTCATCAGCGGTGGCAGGTGGAACAGCTCTGGCCGGGTTGGACCTTCCAGTCGTGGACGGCCTTCTTGCCGTCAAACTCACCGTTCCAGTCGAGCTTGGTCACAAGGTCATTGGGCCGGATGTGCTTCTCGGGCTCCCGGTGGCACTCGAGGCAGAAGCCCATGGACAGGGGCTTGGCATGGTGCACCTCGTCCATCTTCTGGATCTCGCCGTGGCACTTCACGCAGGAGATGCCCCGGTTCACGTGCACCGAGTGGTTGAAGTACACGTAGTCGGGCGTCTTGTGGATCTGCACCCACGGGATCGGCTTGCCGGTGGAGTACGACTCCCGCACCAGGCTGAGCTTGGGGGAGTCCTTGGCCACGATGGAGTGGCAGCGCATGCAGGTCTCCGAGGCTGGGATATTGGAGAACCACGATTTGTCGACGTCGCTATGGCAATACCGGCAGTCGATCCCCAGCTGGTCGGAATGGATCGCGTGCGAGAAGGCCACCGGCTGCTTGGGCTGGTAGCCCACGCGGGTGTACTTCGGCGTGAAGTAGTAGGTGATGCCCGCGATGACGGTGGGCAGCACGACGGCCGCCGCCACACCGACCATCAACGGGATCTTGTTGGTCCACTTCGGGAAAATGTCCGACATCGGGCCGCTTTCTTGGGGTTTCGTGGAGGCGACCGATTGGTTCGGACCGCCCCACCCACCCCTTGGATTGGGTTCTGCTGGCCGACCTTCGCACCACCCCAGGGCTCGGAACCGGAGAGGTCTGGCCGCCAGGACGATCGATCTCAATAGACGACCTCCCGAACGGCCACCCGGGAACGGTTCACCCCGAAGTGGCGGTCAGCGCCGAGGCGGAGTCAACCACCCCGGTCGACCTCGACGCAAGCCCGTCGACAGCCGGGGGTCACGGCATCATGCCGGCGAATGCATTGGTTTAGGGCACCCGGGAAGGCCATGCCGAACGCCTCGCGCGCCGCCCGGGTGGCACCGGGATTCCCCTTGGCCCACGGTCCGCCCACTCGTTAGCGTTGCCTCCTTTGAACGGCAAGGCCATGGACTACAAGAATTCCCTCAATCTGCCCCGGACGGAGTTTCCGATGCAGGCGAACCTGGTCCAACGGGAACCCGAGCGTCTGGCCCGATGGCAGGGCACGGACCTTTACGGCCAACTGATGGCGGCCCGGGCCGAGGCCCCCCGTTTCATCCTCCATGACGGCCCACCGTTCGCCAATGGCGACGTCCACATCGGCACCGCGCTGAACAAGATCCTCAAGGACCTGATCCTGAAGTCGAAGTCGCTGCGCGGCTTCCAGACCCCGTACGTCCCCGGCTGGGACTGCCACGGCCTGCCCATCGAGTCGAAGGTGACCCAGGAACTGCGCGCCGCGGGCAAGACCGAGGCCGATGCGACCACCATCCGGACGGCCTGCGACGCCTACGCCCGCAAGTACATCGACCTCCAACGCGGGCAGTTCCAGCGCCTCGGGGTCCTGGGCGACTGGGCCAACCCCTACCTGACGCTGGCCCCGCAGTACGAGGCCGATGAACTGCGCCAGTTCGCCGACCTCGTGGAGAAGGGCTTCGTGTACCGCGGCAAGAAGCCGGTCTACTGGAGCGTCCCGTTCCGGACGGCCCTCGCGGAGGCCGAGGTGGAGTACGCCGACCACATCAGCCAGAGCGTCTTCGTGCGGTTCCGCCTGGCCGGCGAACCCAACACCTACGTGGTGATCTGGACCACCACGCCGTGGACCCTGCCGGCCAACCTGGCCGTGGCCTTCAACCCGAGATTCTTCTACTCGTACGTGTTCGCCGAGGGGAACACCTACCTGGTGGCCAATTCGCTCCTGGCCACCTTGAGCGAAAAGTGCGGCTGGGACGGCTACCAGATCATCCGCACCGCGCAGGCCGACGAGCTGGCCTCGTTGCAGTACGAGCACCCCTTCTGCGGGCGCACCGGCCGGCTGTTCCCTGCCGACTTCGTCGACGACTCCACCGGCACGGGCTTCGTGCACATCGCCCCGGGCCACGGCATGGACGACTACCAGCTGGGCCTGGGCGTGGGCCTGCCCATCTATTGCCCGGTCGATGACGAGGGCCGGCTGACCCCCACGGCCGACCTGCCCCGCGACCAGCAGCTCCCGGAGTCGCTGGTGGGAAAATCGACGCTGGCCAAGGCCGGCAAATCCGAGGCCAACGAGGCCGTGCTGACGCTCCTGGCCGAGAAGGAGGCGCTGATGCGCCGCGAGGACTACCCGCACAGCTATCCCCATTGCTGGCGCTCCAAGTCGCCCATCATCTTCCGGGCGGTCGACCAGTGGTTCATCCGCGTGGACCACACCGTCAACGCCCCCGGTGCCCTGCCCTTCCGGCAACAGGCCCTGGCGGCCATCGATTCGGTGAACTGGATTCCCGACTGGGGCAAGAACCGCATCCAGGGAGCCGTGCAGTCCCGGCCCGACTGGTGCATCTCGCGCCAGCGCACCTGGGGCGTGCCCATCCCCGCGTTCTACGATGCGGCCGGCGAGCCGATCCTCGACGCGCGCATCGTCCGCAAGGCGGCCGACTGGATCGAGCGCGAGGGCTCCAACGTGTGGTTCGCGACCCCGGTCGAGGCGCTCTGGGCGGGATGCAGGCCGGCCGACTGGTCGGGCCCGGAGGCCGTGCGCAAGGGCCAGGACACCCTCGACGTGTGGATCGACTCCGGTTCCTCGAGCCGCGCGGTGCTCATGCGCCGGCCTGAGCTTCGGGGTTCGGATGGCGGCTGGCAGGCCGATGTGTACCTCGAGGGCAGCGACCAGCACCGGGGCTGGTTCCAGTCGTCGTTGCTGCTGTCGCTGGCGGGCAACGGGGCGGCCCCCTTCAAGACGGTGCTGACCCACGGCTTCATGGTCGATGAGGACCGCGAGAAGATCTCCAAGTCGAAGCAGGGCCAGGGCGGGTACCAGAAGCCCCAGACGGCCGAGCGGTACATCAAGGACTACGGCTGCGACGTGGTGCGCCTGTGGGTCGCCTCTCAGGACTACCGCAACGACATCGTGGTCAGCGAGGAGCGCCTCAAGAAGGTGGGCGAAACCTACCGGCTCATCCGCAACACCCTGCGCTACCAGCTCTCCAACCTGTACGATTTCAATCCCGCGACCGACGCGGTGCCCGACGGGAAGCTCAGCGGGCTCGACCGGTGGATCCTCGGCGAGTTCGCCACCCTGGAGGCCGCCGTGGCCCGGGCCTACGACGCCTACGAATTCCATGTCGTGTACCAGCTGGTCTCGCAGTTCTGCGCGGTCCAGCTCAGCGCCCTGTACCACGACGTGGTGAAGGACCGGCTCTACACCGATCCGGCCGGATCGGCCCGCCGGCGCAGCACCCAGACGGCCCTGCACCGCCTCCTCACCCGGCTCACCCAGGCGCTGGCTCCGATCCTGGCCTTCACGGCCGACGAGGCCTGGGAGCGGATCCCGGGCGTGTCCACGCAGTCGGTGCACCTGAGCCTCTGGAGTCCGGCCACCGCCGCCGTGCCGGCCGAGTCCGCGTGGGCCACGCTGTTCTCGCTGCGCGAGGCGGCCCTGCCCGAGCTCGAGAAGGCCCGACAGGCCAAGCTCATCGGCAAGGGGCTCGACGCGGTCCTGCACTTCGTGCTGCCGGCGGCCGAGCACGCCGTGGTGACCTCGCACGGGGCCGACCTCCGGGAACTGTGCAACTGCTCGGCAGTCACACTGACGGCGGCCGAGGGAACCGAACGACGGATCACCGTGCAGGTCGCCGGCGAGGCCGGCCGCACCAAGTGTGAACGCTGCTGGCACTGGGAATCGGACGTCGGTTCCAACCCGACCCATCCGACCCTTTGTGCCCGCTGCGTCGAGGCCGTGATCCCGCTGGCCTGATCCGGAACGCGCCGCGGATCCCCACGGCCTGCAAACCACACGACCCGGACTGCGCGGAATGCACGGTCCGGGTCGTTCGTTGGCGGGATGCTCGATCGGTCGGACCCGCTCAGACGGCCGGCTTCGACGGACCCAACACCGGCGGCTTGGGCTCGACCGCCGGAGCGGCCGAAGCAGCGGGGACCGCAGGAGCCGGAGTTCCGGTCGCGACGTCCGACCCGCTGCTGCCCAGGAAGGCCGGAAGGCTCAGTCCGACGCTCTTGGCCAGCTCGTTGATGGGCAGCACGCCCTTGTAGAGGTCCTGGACGAACTGGCCCGGGCCGCTGCCGCCGGCCCCGCCGCCCATCACCACGACCTTCTCGAACTGCAGGCCCTTGATGGCGCCGGCCTGGATCTCGGCGATGCGCACGATGTTCTCGGCCACCAGCAACTGGGTGGCACCGTTGGTGCCGTCGGCCACCCGGAGGATCTTCTCGAAGCCCTGCGCCTTGGCATCCAGCAGCGCCCGGGTGCCCTCGGCCTCGGCCGTCAGCTTGGCCTGCACACCCGTCGCCTCGGCCGTGAGCCGGGCCCGGATGCCGTCGGCCTCGCCCTCGGCGACGCGCTTGATGCCGTCGGCCTCGGCCTGCTTCTGGGCGATGTAGGCGGCGGCCTGGCCCCGCTGGAGGATCTCGGTCTGGGCGGCACGGGCCTCGGCATCGATGCGCACCCGCTCGCGCTCGATCTCGGCCTTCACGATCTGGTCGGCCTGGGCGGCGGCCTTCTCGCGGGCGGCACGGGCCAGCTCGGCCTGCTGCTGGGCATGGTAGGACTCCTCGAGCGCCCGGGCCTCGGCGACCCGCTGGGCCGCCTCGGTGCGGCGGGTGGCCTCGGCCTGCTCGGCCGCCAGGTCGGCGTCGGACTTGGCGATCATCGCCTGGGCGGTGTTCTGTCCGCGCTTGGCCTCGGCCTGCGCATTGGCCACCCGGATGGCCTGCTCGCGCTCGGCCTCGGCCCGGCCGATGGAACCGCGCTGGTTTTCCTGCGCCACCTTGATCTGGGCGTCGTTGATGGCCTTGGCGGCAGCCTCCTTGCCCAGCGCGTCGATGTAGCCGGAGTGGTCGCGGATGTCGCGGATGTTGCCGTTGATCATGCGCAGGCCGACCTTGTGCAGCTCGACCTCCACGCCCTTGGTGATGAGGGCGATGAGCTTCTCACGGTCGTTGTTGATCTCCTCGATGCTCATCGAGGCGAAGACCACGCGCATCTGGCCCATGATGATCTCGGAGGCCAGCTGCTGCACCTCGTCGAGCGAGCGGCCCAGCAGGCGGGTGGCCGCGTTCTGCATGACCTCCGGGTCGGTCGAGACGCCGATGGTGAACGAGGCCGGCGCGTCGATGCGGATGTTCTGGCTCGAGAGCGCCCCCTTCAGCTCGATGTCGATGTTGATGGGCGTGAGGTCCAGGTAGGAGTAGCTCTGGAAGAAGGGGATCACGAAGGTGGACCCGCCGTGGTAGCAGCGCGAGGACTGCCCGTCGGCCAGCTTGCCGTACACCACAAGCACCCGGTCGGGCGGGCACATGCGGTAGCGCGAGATGAGGGTGACCACCACGACCAGCAGGAAGACGACCAGCAGGAGGATGGCGAGGATGGGGAGGATTTCCATGGGATGTCGGAGGTAGGGGTTGGCTGTCGGGAGAACGG
>JAJTFN010000219.1 GCA_021298285.1 Verrucomicrobium sp. | reverse complement strand
CGCCCAGCACCCGGGTGAGGGCAGGCCGGGTCACGTCGTCGCCGGACAGTCCGGTCCAGCGGACGAAGCGGTATCCAGGCGCCGGATCCGCCTCCAGATCCAGCGGGATCCCCGGGAAAAGCCGGTGCACCCCGGGGACGGTGGGCACGCCCTGCACGACGATCCGCCCGTGATTCGTGCCGCTGATGGCCAGGGTCACGGAGACCGCCGGAGACAGTCCCAACCGGCCCTGGACCTCGGCCAGGAATCCGTCGGAGCGGGTGTCGATGAACTTCTTCATGTCGGCCAGGGCCGAGGCGCGGCTGGCGGCGGTCATGCCCCCCAGCGCCGACCAGCGGGCGATGTGCCGGGGGATCTCGGGCTCGACCTCCGCGGCCATGGCGTCGAGCAGGCCCTGCACGCGCGACGGCCGGAAGGTCGAGTCGGCGTGGGCGGCCAGACGCTGGGCCAACCGCTGCCGGAACCGGGTGGCGGCCTTGAGCCGCGAGAGCAGTTGGTCCGATGACCACATCTCGCCCAGCACCCCGGCGCCCAACTGGGAGGAGCGGAACGTCTGGTCCATGTCCGGCAGGAACCATTGCCACCGGCCGCTCGGGGTGCGGGGCCTCCAGAACTCCCGGTTGTGGGCCCAGCTGATGTTCTGGCCCCAGGCCTCGGCGGCGATGAAGTCGATGAAGCTGTCGATGTCCACCCGCGATTCGACCACGGCCCAGACCGCCGGGTCGTTGAGGTCGCGCGACTGGGCGAAGTCGAGCAGCTCGAGCCAGTGCGCGGTGTCGCCCTTGTCGGCCCCGAGCGTGATGGTCGAGGAGGTGAGATGGCCGTACACGAGGTGGTCCAATTCGTTGGCGTTGAGCCGGTGGTGCTCGAAGAACCAGGCGTCGTCCCACCGCGAGCGGATGTCGTGGATGCCCCAGTAGGCCCCGTTGATGAACACCACGCTGGGCCGGTAGTCCGACACGCCCACCCGCATCCGCCCGCGTTGCAGGAACGACCAGAGTCCGTCACGCAGCATCTCCATGCTCCAGGCGTCGCCGCCATCGCGCAGGGTCAGCGAGGTGTGATTGGGGATGCCGGTGCCGGGGAAGAGATCGTAGGCCAGGCTGTCGTCGCCATAGGCGCCCCGCAGGGCGAAGTTGAGCGCCCGTTGCGCGTGCACCCAGTTGTTCTCGCCACCCATGCGGAAGGCGCCGTTCACCCGGAATCCGGGCCGTCCCTCCGGCGTGAAGAACTCAAGCGATCCAGGCGCGTCCTTGTTCTTGTACACGTCGCGCAGCCCGCGACCGGAACCCCCTCCGGCGACCGTTGGTTCGTGCTGGTTGTAGTAGATGCCGAGCCGGTCGCCGAAGAGCAGGTCGGGATCCGAGACGACCGAGACCACTGGCAGGGGGCGCATGGCTTCACCCACGAGGTAGGTGCGGGTGGCGACCGGTCCGTTGGGCCGGCCATCGGCGAAGACGCGCGCCCGCACCACGGTGTTTGTCGTGAGGGTCAGGGTGTCGGGGGCAACCGGCGACCGCGGACCCGGAACGGACCCGTCGAGGCTGTACCGCACCGTGCCCGAGGCGGCCTGGAACGTGACGGTCACCGGAGCGGCGAAGATGCCGCCCGCCGGCTGCACCTCGACCGCGATGCCCTGGGCCCGCAGGTCAGGAATCTCCGGCCCGACATTCGGGGCGCCGGGAGTGGGATTGGCGAACTGCACCCATTGGCCGCCCGCGTTGCGTCCGCGGGACACGTCGGCGATCTGCTGCCCGTAGGCCTGCGAGTCGACCGTGACCGTTCCCGTGAAGCCGGATCCGCTCAGGCCGAGGTCGAAGCCCATGTCCGAGCTGCTCGCGGCGCTTTGGTGCACCTCCACCGCCACCACGTTGGTGCCGGCCACCAGCAGTGCGCCGGCCAGGCGGTGGGTGGTGAAGGCGTTCTCGGCCGTCCCGGAGATCGACGTCGAGGCCGGCGTGCGGAAGTCCACCGCGCCTGCCGGCAGGTTCTGGCGCACCACCTCCACGCCATTCAGGTGGACGATGGCTCCATCATCGGCCAGCAGACGCAACTCGAGGTCCTGGATCCTGGACGGGTCGGCCACCACGAAGGCGTGCCGGAAGTAGGTGGTGATCGGGTGGGTTCCCCCGGCCGCGGCGGCGGTGAGCACCGTGGATTCATCGCCGTCTCCGTAGCCCAGTTGGCCGGCCCCGGTCGGCCGTCGGTTCCATCGTCCCGGTATCGCCATCGGGACACACCGGGCTGGATGAACGTGAGGTTGGTCGCGCCCGTGGTGCGGGTGAGCACCACCGACTCACCAAGGGCCGAGAGGGAGAAATTGGCGTGGTGGGCTTCGGTGGTGAAGTGGCGCCAGGGCCAGTAACCGCGGGGATGGCTCTCTCCGGCCAGGGCATCCTCGCCGTCGGCCCAGACCACCAGGAATCCCCGGGGCGGCAGGACGGCGTCGGGCGGCAGGGGCCAGCGGAGGGGCTTCTTGGGGTCGTCGCTCAGGAACCATCCCGCCAGCGGCACCGGGGCGTCGGACGGGTTCTCCAGCTCGATCCAGTCGGGATAGTCCCCGAAGTCGACGATGTCGGGGTGCGACCGGGTGTTCGAGGCCAGGAATTCGCTGAGGCGCACCTGTGCTCGGGCAACCGAGGGCAGCAGCGACAGGCACAGCGCGGCCAAGAGGGGCGATCTCATTCGATGCCCGAATCCTAGCAGGTCCCATACCCTTGGTCAGGCGTGGCCAGTTGCCGATCGTTGGCGGGCGAGATGCTTCCGTTGCCGTGCCCCATCGGCCTCCTGCCGGGCACCGGGATCAGGGGGCTTGAGTCAGGGTCTTGCGGCGGTGCACGGCGTCGCCACCGCACACGTACAGGTACGCCCGGTTCGGCCCGGCGAAGACGCAGCTGTACACGCCCTTGTCGGCCCGGGGCTTGGCGATCACCCCGCCGAGCCGGCCCGTCCAGTCGAACATCTGCACCCCGGCGTGCGAGGTGACGTATAGGCGACCCAGGGTGTCCACGGTGGAACCGTCGCCGCCGCTGTCCTTCTTGCCGGGCGGCACCACCAGGGTCATGGAACGCTCCCCGGCGGTGAGGCTGCCGTCGGCTGCGATGGCATAGCTCCAGACGTTGGTGCCGCCGTACTCCGAGACGTAGAGGAAGTCCTGCTTGGGCGACAAGGCGATGCCGTTGGGCGAGGTGATCCCCCCGGCGACGGTGCGCGGGCGCGAGAGGGCCTTGGCCCCGATGGGCACGGCCTGCACCTGGCCCGCGCCGGTGTCCGTGAAGTAGACCCAGCCCGCCTTGGACACGATCAGGTCGTTGGGCTTCACGCCGGTGGCCACGTCCTCGAGGGCCTTGGTCTTCGGATCGATCGCCACGATCTTCGGGGCGTCGCCCTGGGTGGCGGCGTAGAGTCGGCCATCGGGCCCGAACTTGAGGCCGCTGACCTTGGGGCCGTTGGTGAGCCAGGGCTCGGCCTTGGCCGCACCGGTGGCCACACGGTGGATCACGCCCTTCGGCAGGTCCGAGAAGTAGAAGTTGCCCTCGGCATCGCCGCAGGCGCCGTCGGTGAACCCGAAGCCATCGCCCACCAGCTCCCAGGGCGCGTCGGTCCCCCCGCCGGCCAGCACCTTGTTGAGCGCCTCGTCGCCGCTCCAGTTGTTGGTGCTGGGGGCCGGCGGACGCATCGCCGGACGCCAGAGCCAACGCAGGGAGTCGGGCAGGATCGCGCCGCCGTGCTTGCCGTTGTGGGCGCCATCGCCCATGACGAAGCGGTGGTCGTAGCCCGCGAAGCCGAGCGCGCTGGCCATGGTGCGGTTGGCCAGAGGCCAGTCGCCGTGCAGGTTGTTCAGGTCGTTCTCGCCGTCCTGCAGGAAGACCCGCAGCGGCTTGCGCTCGGTCTTGCGGATGAGCGCGGGGTAGGCGTGGCCGCCCCGGATGTTGGTGAAGCTGCCGATTTGTGAAAGCACCTTGCGGAACTGGTCGGGCCGCTCCCAGGCGACGGTGAAGGCGCAGATGCCGCCCGAGCTCATGCCGGCGATGCCCCGCATCTCGGGATCGTCGCTGATCCGGACCGAGTAGCGGGCGGTGACGAAGGGAATCACCTCGTCGACCAGGAATTTGGCGTAGTCGCCCCCCAGCGAGTCGTACTCGAAGGACCGGTTGTTGCGGTCCCCCCAGCCGTTGGGCGCCGGGGCGCCGGCCCCGCGGTGGCCGGGGTTGAGGAACAGCGCGATGGTCACCGGCATCTCGCCCTTGGCGATGAGGTTGTCGAGGACGATGGGCACCCGCTGCGAGCCGTTCTCCCGCACATATTCGTGGCCGTCCTGGAAGACCATCAGCGCGGCGGGCCGCTGGCCGTCGTACTGCGCAGGGATGTAGATCCAACCCTGCCGCGAGGTGCCGGGGAACACCTTCGACTCGGTGAACTCGAAGGTCTCCACCCGGCCCTTGGCGACGCCGGGCGCACGGTTCGTCGACTCGGCGCCCAAGGGGTAGTTGTCGACGGCGTGGGCGGAGGACACGCCGAACCACACGAGGGCTGCGGCCAGCAGGAGGGGGTTCATGGCCCGGAGTCTCCGGAAGGCCCGGCGCCGGAGTCAAATCCGGAGGTGGGTTGGCGGGGCGGCCACCGGGGCGGGAGGTGGTCCCGGCGTCCTGCCGCGCCGCCGCCTACTTCAGGTGCCGGTCGAACCACCGGGCGAACTGGGCGATGTCCTTCTCCATGCCGGGCCAGCCATGGTCCTTGCCCGGCAGGCGCACCAGTTGAAACGTGGCTCCAGCCTCGCGGGCCTTCTTCTCGAAGATCTCTGCCTGGTGGATGGGCACGAGCCCGTCGGCCTCGCCGTGGATGACGAGCGTGGGAGCCATGTCCCGGGTGACGTGGTGGATCGGGGAGATGCGGCGACCGTAGTCCTGCCGGCTTTCCAGGGTGTCGGACGGGGATCCGAAGGCCCCGTAGAACTGCCGGCCGACCTTGCCGACGCCGACCTGGGTGTCGCCGGGAGCCCCCCAGTTCTCGAAGTCGGTCGGCGGGAAAAAGCACGCCACGGCCTGCACCCGGCTGTTCTGCCGATCCACCGGGTCCTTGGCCTTCGGGTCGCCGTCCCTTCCCTGGGTCCCGAGGGTCAGCGACAGGTGTCCGCCGGCGCTGGCTCCGAAGACACCCAACCGGTCCGGTCGTACCGAGTGGTCGGCTGCATGGTGCCGGATCCAGCGCACGGCCCGGTGCATGTCCTCCGCGATCTCGAGGATGGTGTATCGGGGCTGCGACCCGTGGACGACGGCGAAGACCGTGTAGCCCGCGTCGAAGAGCGCCTGGCAGTAGGCCGGGTTGATGGCGTTGTGGTCGGAGTAGAACCCGCCGCTGATGACCCAGATCACCCCGAGGCCGTTGGTGCGCGCCGGTTGCATCACATCGAGGGTCAGCGCCGTGCCGAACTTGCGCCCGTAGATCACCTCGGTACGGCGGATCGCGGCGGGATCGGCGGCCCGCGCGGGGGCGGAGGCCAGGAACGAGACCAGCCATGCCAGCAGGCAGGGCAACAGCGTGTGGTGGATTCGGGTCATGAGGTGGAAGAGCCTTTGATTCAGCCGGTCCGGCCACCGGGCGCCAGCCAAATCCTGATCACGCAGTCCGCTCCGACCCATCCAAACCCACCCCCGGGTCGCGGGGTGTCCGATCCCCGGCCGCAGGACGTCGGTCCGAGGCCTCCGGCGCGGTGGCTCCTCAGCGTGCCGGGGCGGCGGGGGCGTTGGTGCCGTGCGATCGGTCGGTCTTCCGGCGGTCCATCTTCTTGCGGAGCTCGTCGAGCAGGCGGCGCTGCTCCTCGTCGAGCAGCGGGGTCACCTGCTGGTGCATGCGCTCGAAGGAGGCCTTCATGCGGCGCTCGGTCTCCTGGTGGATGCCCGAGACCTCGGTCTCGGAGGCCTTGAGGATCGGCTCGATCTGGACGACCTGCTCCGGCTTCAGGTGCAGGTCGGTGGTCCAGCGTTTGAGGATCCGCTCGGACATGCTGCCCGTGGGCCGCGGGTGGCGCGGCGCCGGCGTCGCGGGAAAGGCCCGTGCCCCGAAGACGCCCGCCACCGCGCCCGCGACGAAGGTCGCGGCCAGGTAGCCGATGATCGCGTTGCGGCTCAGGGGGTTCATTGCAGGGCCAGGTAGGTTTCGGGCTCGGGCACCGCGAAGGCTTCGTCGAGGGAGTTGCCCGATGGGGTGCCCACCGACACCAGGATGGCGCACAGGGCGGCGCATCCGGCGAAGGCGAGACCCCAACGCAGGACCGCCAGGAGCCCGACGCTGTCGGCGTCGACGCGTGCCCGTCGCACGGCGGCGAGGACCCGTTGCTCGAGCACGGGGTCCGGGGATGCGGCGGGAGCGACGGCCTCGGACCTGCGCGGGCCCGGAAAGCCCGGACCTTGACCAGCGCGGCGCTCCATCCAGTGACCTGCCGGACCTCCTCGACGGACTTCTGCTCGAGGTGGAGCAGGGTGATCACCAGGCGGTCTTCCGGGTTCAGCCTCGCCAGCATCTTTTGCACAAGCTCGCGGGATGCCAAGCTGTCCTCGGGCGAGAGTTCATCGTCGGTGGACGCCAGGTTCTGCACCACCTGCTCCTCCTCTTCACTCAGGTCGGAGAGCCGCCACTCGGGCCGGATCTTCTCGTGGGCGATCTGGTTCAGGCAGGTGTTGACCGCCACGCGGGAGACCCAGTGCTCGAAGGGCACGGCTCCGCGGTACTGGTCGATTCGGGTGAACACCTTGACGTACACGGCCTGGATGAGGTCTTCCTCGCTGGTTCTTCGGGGCAGGTGCGACCTCACGATTTTGACGATCAACCCATGCAGGTGTCGCATGAGGACGCGAGCTGCGTCCTCATCGCCCGCCCGCACGCGTTCCACGCAGGCGGTCACGTCCAGCACCGGTTCGTCCATGCTCAAATCGGAGAGCACCCCTGTCTTCCAAGGCGACCGCCCGGGGGAGCGGCGGTTACAGTGACCGAAACGACCCTCCGTCGCACGAGGTCTTTTGGTCGGTCTTTTGGGCCTTTATTCCGGACGCGCGGGCTGGTTCCCTGCCGTCGCATGAAACCGGTCGATCTGTCCGCCGTTGTCGCACAATGCCAGTCCTGGCTCCACCCGGAGCGGTTCCGGGACTACGACCGGGCCCGCAACGGGCTGCAGGTGGAGAACCGGGGCCGGGTCCGCCGGATCGCCGCTGCCGTGGACGCCTCGCTGGCGACGGTGCGGAAGGCTTCCGCTGCCGGTGCCGACCTGCTGGTGGTGCACCATGGGCTCTTCTGGTCGGAGACCCGACCTTGGACCGGCCCGCGCATGGCGTTGATCCGGGCGTTGATGGAGGCCGATCTGGCGGTGTATTCGATGCACCTGCCGTTGGACGCCCACCCGACGCTGGGCAATGCCGCGCTGCTGGCCCGCCGGATCGGTTTGCGGCGGTTGAAGCCATTCTTCCGGCATGAGGGGGCAACCGTTGGCTGGCAGGGGGAGACCCGCCTGGATCGCGAGGCCCTGGGGTGTCGGCTCGGGGAGGTGCTGGGGCGCCCACCCATCCTCCTGCCCGGCGGAGGGCCGACATGCCGGCGCGTGGGCATCTGCACCGGGGGCGCCGGGGCCGAGTTGGCCCAGGCCGCCGCTGAAGGGGTGGACACGTTCATCACGGGGGAGGGGCCCCATTGGACCCACGCCCTTGCGGAGGAGGCGGGCATCAACGTGTTCTATGGCGGGCACTACGCCACGGAGACGTTCGGGGTGCAGGCCTTGGCGGAAAAGTTGGCCCGACGGTTTGGTCTGCCGTGGGAGTTCATCGACCACCCCAGCGGGCTGTAAGCGGCGGATTTCCCGGGGGATCCAAGTCGCTCCGTCCGACCCGGCATTGCCGGCCTGAAACGGACCACCGACTCACCGGCAAGAAAAAACCCCTCCCGTTTCGGGGAGGGGTTGAAAGGACGAACGAGGGGATCTGCCGATCACGTGGACCGGGGGATCAGAACTTGTAGATGACGCTGGCGGTCAAGCTCAGGTCGTTACGCTCGCCGTTGAACGGACCGGCACCCTTGGCGACGCCGTCCACCGCGCGATCCCAGCGGAACTCGCCGCGGGTCAGCACGTTGGCCCAGAGCGCGTAGTCCAGGGTGAACGTCTCACCGATGATCTTGTCACCCTCGCCGTTGGTCCGGTTCGGCATGAAGGCGCCGTAGCCGGAGGTGGCGTACTCGAAGCGGTTGTTGGCCTTGAGCTTCTCGGTGATCTGGTAGCCGGTGTAGAACGCGTAGGCGTTGGCGTAGCTCTTGTCACCCAGCGCGGTGCTGGCGGCGTTGAACAGCAAGTCGGCGCTGGCACCGATCGACAGCTCCTTGATGGGGGTCGCGAGCGAGGCACCGACGTACAGCAGGGTGGGGTCGTTCTTGGCGCCGATGGAGTCGCCGTTCACGGCGCCGACATACAGCGAGCTGCCCGACAGCCAACCGGTGCTCTCCGGGGCCTTGATGACCACGGAACCCATGTACACCTTGGAAGACTCGGCCAGCATGCCGCGCATGCTGCTGCCAACCTGACCCGAGGCGAAGCCATTGGCCGTCAGGCTGCCGCCGTTCAGGCCGAAGTTGGCGTCACCGTTGGCGACGCCAGCGGACACGCCGATGATGTCATTGACCTGGTAGCTGGCCAGGATGCCGGTGTGACCGAACGGCTCGAGGTTGTTGAAGCCGAGGCTGCGGGAGAAGTTGGGGTTGGCGTAGGAGTCGGTGACCTCGTAGCCGACGATCGGGTCGAACTGGCCGA
>JAJTFN010000218.1 GCA_021298285.1 Verrucomicrobium sp. | reverse complement strand
CCGGAGGCACTGTCGAGACCTTGCAGGCGATTCCTGGCTGGGGAACCGGGTTCCTGGAAATGGTGGCCAACGAGTTGAACCCGACCGCATCGATCCCAGATCGTTTATTTTTTATCAAGCAAAGGGTCGCCAATCGTTCTCCCCACCATGAGTTCCCGCTCCGCGGCGCTGTCGAGCCCAACTACCAGGTGGTGCTTGAAGGCGGCACGCCGTGGCTTGGCACCCTGACCCTTGCCCAGCGCCTGCGCGAAGCGGGACCGGGCATGGTCTACGGGTATGCCGGACGATCCTATCGGGTGGTTGGCGCCAGGGATGGCTCCATCACGGTCCGACCGGAACGCAACCGATTCGCCAAGACTTCGGCGAACCTCCAAACGATGGCCTTCCCGAACTGGACCGGCCCGGTTTGGAGCGATCCCTCGGCCGAAGGCACGGAGTTTGTCGCGCTGACCGAAATGCAGATCTCCGAGCGCTGCATGGGGTTCTCCGAGACGGTCGGCAAGACCACCACCTCGGTCCTTTATGGGCCCGGTTCCCCGTACAGCCAACGTGCGCTGAACCGGATTTTTCCGACGACCGGGGTCGTGATCGGTTCCGGGCATCCACTACCCGAGGCCGTTGGCGAGTTCATTGTGCGAGCGTACGCCCAGATGGAAGGAATCCACGTCCGCGACCTTGGAACCGGACCCGCCCACAGCCAAAACGGCCCGCGAGGCGACGGCCAGATCCGCGGACTCGCCATCTTCGACGCCTGCCCGGGAGGTCTGGACCTCACGCGCAAACTCGCCGAAGGCTTCGCGACCTACGTCGCCGAGGCCGCACGCCTCGCGGAACTCGAAGGACCGGATGCCGCATCTGCGTGGGAGATCCTCAGGAGCATCGCCTGCCAGGCGGCCGGATTCCGCCCGAGCATGACGGCGCCGGCGGCGGCCCTTGCGCCCCAGCCCACCACCGCAGCAGAGGGTTGGATCACCGGCCTGATCGCGCCGGGAGCCACCGGTTTGATGGGCAACGACGAGGTATCCATCCTGGATCTGACCTACGCCCGTGATGGGGTGCGGTATCGCCTTCAGCACCCCAGCCCCACGGTCCGCTGGCTCGTCCCGGCCGCCCAAGTGCTCCCCGTCCCCGGCGGACCGACCTGCCGCTACCACCTCGACACCGGCGAGGTGCAGGTCGATGGGTGATGCGCCAAACGGCCTTCGCGGGGTCTTTTGGTCCGCAGCGAACGCTGCGCCAAAAGACCCCGAACCGCTTGAGGAACCTGAGGGCCGTTGATCCGTTACCCGCATGGATCCAAGTTTACACCGTGGCCCGGATGCTTGAGCCGGCGCGTCGCGGCCCCGGTCAAGAATCCGATGGCGGGCCGGCGGGAACACTCCCAAGATTCGAGACCGTTGCATGGCCCTCTTCCTGCGAAAACGTCCGCCGGAGCGTTGTTCCCTCGCCGAGATCGAGGTCGCGGAACTCCTCGCGATGTTGGATGATGGGTGGCTGGTCCGCTGGGGCTTCATCTACCAGGATGAGCGCGGCACGGCCCGTGAGGGCGACTTCCTGATCTCGGGGCCCCAGGGCGGCGTGCTGGTGCTGGAGGTGAAGGCAGGGCCGGTGTCGCTCAACCCCTACACCGGCCAGTGGAGCACCGCCGACGGAGATGATCCTTCGGACCAACTTCATGCCGAGTGGAAGGCGGTGATGAACACGCTGCGCGACCACCAAGGCCAACGACGGTCAGTCTTCGTGCGTCACGCCTTGGGAACCCCCGACCTGAGCCTCAAGCCGGGCACGGCCTCGCACCATGGGATTCCCCGGGAGCTCATCTTCGACCGGGGAGACCTGCGCCAGTTCAAGCGGGTCTGGGATGAGCGGATGCGGCTCGGGAACGCCCAATTCAATCGCACCGACCGGGAGGTTTTCGAGAGCGCCTTCGGCAAGGAGGGCAACCCGAAGGCCATCCGGACCTTCATCGACGACATCGACCGGGCCCTCTTCCGCCATACGGAGGCCGGCTTCGTGCTCCTCGACCAACTGGCGCACAACGACCGGTTCCTGGTCTCCGGGGGCGCCGGCACGGGCAAGACCTGGATCGCCCTCGACCTCGCCCGCCGATGGGCCGCCGACAAACGCCGGCACGTATTGTTTCTTGCCTACAACCTGGGCTTCACGGCGGAGATCCAGTCGATGGTCGAGCGGTTGGAGGCCCAGGGCCGGGTGCCCCAAGGCCGGGTGACCGTGTGGTCGTGGGAAGGACTGGTCCAGACCCTCTTCGAGGATGCAGGGATTCCCTACGAGCCGCCCGCCACCACGGAGGCACGCCGCGAGTTCTTCGAGGTCCAGGTGCCGTCGCTGCTGCAGGATGTGCTCGCAGGCGGCCAGGTGAAGGCACGTTTCGACGCGCTGATCGTGGATGAGGCCCAGGACCACGACACGTCGCCGACCATCACCGATGCCAACCACCCGGCGGGCAGTTGGTGGCCGGTCTACTTCCGGATGTTGCACCAAGGCACGGCCGCACCGGTGGCCGTGTTCCATGACACTGCCCAGCGCCCGTCCTTCCGCGCCGGCCGGTTCGAGGTGGGCGAGTTGCTGGCCGCCTGGGATGCGGCGCCAGTCCGGGTTCACCTCATCCAATGCCTGCGCTACACCCGGCAAATCCACGCCTACCTGCGAGGCCTGGACTGCCCCGGCATCCAGGACCTCGTGGCGGGTCTCGGTGCACCGCCGGCCTGGTCCCAGGGCGTCGAGGTGGAAACGGTGCCAGCCGCCCCTCAGGAGGTCCCGGAACGGGTCTCCGAAATCGTGTCGCGCTGGGTGGACCAAGGCTGGGCGAGGCCGGAACAAATCCTCGTGCTGTCCCGCCGGGGCAGCCTGGAGCGATCCGCGCTCCAGGGACTCACCCGGTTGGGGGGCCACCCGCTGGTCGAGAGCTTCCATCCCGAACGCGGTCACATCGGGTTCGGATCGGTGAACCGGGCCAAGGGCCTCGACCGCCTCGCCGTCATCGTCATCGATTTCCCGGATTGGTCCGCGCTCCCGGATGCCGAACGTGCGCCCTTCTTCATGGGCGTCAGCCGCGCGCGCCAACTCCTCGCGGTGGTCGCCGGGGCCGAACCGATGCCTCCCACCACCCCGCCGGCTGCGTAGGCTCCGCCATGCCAACGACTCCTCGCGAGAGAATGTCCCGGCCGCCCCTGGAGCGGATGCTGTTCCTTCATGAGCGGATGCGGGCCAAGCGGTACCCGAACTGCAGGTTCGTGGCCGAGCACTTCGAGGTGTCGACCCGGACGATCAAGCGGGACGTCGAGTTCATGGTCGATCGGCTGGGCCTGCCGATCGACTACGACCGGCGCCGGTATGGATTCTACTACACGCGGCCGGTGGAGCAGTTCCCGCATGTGTCGCTGACGGAGGGCGAGTTGTTCTCGCTGCTGGTGGCCAAGAAGGCGATCGAGCAATACCGGGGCTCGCCGTTCCATCAGCCACTCGAGTCGGCGTTCTCCAAGATCTCCAGCCAACTGGGGCAACAACTGGGCCTGATCGCCGACCGGCTGGACCAGGCGATGTCTTTCCATCCGTTCGCGCCGGATGCCTCCAACCCGGAGCTCTTCGGCAGCCTGTACTCGGCCATCCACAACCATCAGGTGACGAAGATCGGCTACCGCAACCTCGGCCAGAAGACGGTCAAGGTGCGCCGGATCCATCCCTACCACCTGGCCTGCGTCGACAACCGCTGGTACCTGATCGCCCTCGATGTCGAGAAAGCCGGCATCCGCAACTTCCTGCTGCCCCGGATCCAGACGGTCGAGGCCACCGACGAGTCGTTCGTCATCCCGAAGACCTTCGACATCGACCAGCATCTCAAGGGCGGTTTCGGCATCTTTCAGGACGGTGGCGATCACCACGTCTCGATTCGGTTCGATGCGTGGGCGAGCGAATTGATCCAGGAACGGGTGTGGCACCCCTCACAGGTCATCACCCCGCTGGCCCATGGCGAGTCGAGGCTGGAGCTGGATGTGAAGAGCCTGATCGAGATCGAGCGATGGGTGCTCAGTTGGGGCGACCACGCCACCGTGGAGGGCCCTGCCCGGCTCATCGAGTCGATCCGCCAGAAGCTTGCGACGATGGCGGCGAGGTACAGCCCGGCCACCGAGGGGACGTCTGCGAGGCCTGGATCAGGATGCGGATGAAGGCCTCGCTGATCCCAGACCGAGGCCGAGGACGGTGATGCCGTCTCGCTCCATCTCCGACACGCGCGCCCCGGGGTCTTCATCATCCGAGGGAATGCCGTCGCTGAGCACCACGACGAAGGGATCGGTGGTGCCCAGGTCAAGCACCTGCCGGTGGACCTTGGACAGCGCCGAGGCCAGCAGGGTCCCGCCCGCGGCGGCTTGGGGAAGGCCACCGATGCGACCTTGCATGGCCTCGTCGAGCGGCTCGTCGACCTCCAGCAAGGGATGGCACTCGTTCGAGAAGGTGAAGATGGCCAGGGGAATGCCGACCCGGCGGCACACCTCGGCCAACAGCACGGTCGCCCACAGGGTGGCCTCGATGCGCTCGCCCTTCATGGATGAGGAGATGTCCAAGAGCAGGGTGATCGAGGCGTCGTTGTGGGTGGGCGGCTGCCGACGTTCCCACACCTGGTCCATCCGCTCGGGATCGGCGTCGGCCCGGGCGGCGGCCCGGAGATCCAGGCGCATCCCGGAATGCCGCGGGCCGATCCACGCCCGGTCGATGCGCGGATGGAGCAACCCCAGCACCTCGTCACTCAGGCGTTCGATGAGCAATGCCTGCTCCTGCTGGCAGGTGCGGTAGGCCTGCAGGTCGCTCGGCCAAAGGTCGGGATCTGGCTCCTGCATGGCCGGGGGTGACCACCCGCCGTCCGGTCGGCCAACAACCCGGCTTCCCGGAATCTCCACCCGGATACCGGGACGCCCGAAGGCCGATGGCTCGGGACCGAGATGCGCCCGCCCGAGCCAACGCTCCAGCCATTGCTGGATCTGCCGCCCGTAGATGATGGACCGACCGGGTGGTTAGAACCCGTGCAGGATCGGCAGGAAGGCGGTGGTGAACTCGTCCCACATGCGGAGCTGGCAAAGGCGCGTCTCCAGTTCCCAGGCCTCCCGCTCCGGCGGCAAGGGCATCTCGTCGTAGACCGAGGACATGGGGTGCTTCGCGAAGGCCTCCCGGATGGCCTCGAGGGAGGATTCGCCCCTTGGGTAGGCTTCGCAGATGACTTCGAGATGGGGCCAAACACGGTCGGTCAGCGCGCGAATCTGCTCGTTGGCCGCCACCCCGGCGTCGCGGAACCACCACCGGTTCAGGACCGCCGAAATGAAGCAGGGCAAGCGATGGTGGTCGCGCACCTCTCGCCCTCCTCCCGGCGAGTACGGCAGGCGCAGCAGGATGTCGTTGTATTCAGTGATCCACGGTCGTGAGCCCGGAAACCGGGACTGGAGCCAGGTCTCCAGGCGACAATCTTCCAGAACATTGATCAGGGCGAAGATCGGGGGTTCCCGGAGGTAGGGATCCCGCAGCAACGGATGCAGTCGGGTGATCGCCGCATGGGCGCACTCGTGCAGCACCAACCCCTTGGAAAAATTCCAGGACTGGACGCGGAGCC
>JAJTFN010000217.1:1875-6171 GCA_021298285.1 Verrucomicrobium sp. | reverse complement strand
AGGGCGCCTGAGCCCCGGACAGGTGCTGAGGCTGCGGATCCGGCACCTGAGCGACGGGGTGGCGCTGGGTTCGAGGGAGTTCGTGGACGAGGTGTTCGAGCGGTACCGGCAACGGTTCGGCCCGAGACGCCGCAGCGGGGCCCGGCCGATCCGGGCGGTGCCGCTGCCAGGCCTCATGGCCCTGCGCGACCTGCGCGTCGATGTGCTGGGGTGAGGAGGAGGCGAAGGCGACCCGTGCGCCTGACGCATCGTGGATGGCTTCAGAAATTCGACTGAAATGCGAAGCACTCCCGGGTCTGACACTCAGGGGAATTCTGGAAATCTATGGCCGTCTACGCCGACACGGGGCGGTGGCGTGTCCTCGTGCTCAGGGGACGTGACTGGCGGAGGTTCCTTCCGACCACGGACCTCCATCCGGACGGTCACCGATGAACGGAGGAGGGCATGTGCCGTTGCCCAGCTACGCCATGGGTAGCACCTGCAGCATGGGACGTCGTCTTGGATAAACCAACTTGGCATGGCGGTTGCCTGATACCGTACGATACCAGTCCTCCCCACCAGCCTGTTCGGTGCGCGTCGTGCTGGGGGGTGGGGCGCAGGCAGCGGCTGACCGAGACCGAATCACGTCTTGAGCTTGCCGCAGTGATCACGCCTTCACCCGGGTTCCCGTGGTGTCCGATTCAGCCGCCGATCAGCGCCAAGGCGGCTTCCGCCATCTTGGGACCGGTCATTCCATGCCGAACATACAGTTCCTCGGCAAGGTAGGCGCTCTGCCCGAATTCACCCCGGATGCCAAGGCTGCGGATCCGATGGGGGATGCCGGCAAGGCTCAAGGCATGGCTCACCTGGGCGCCCATGCCGCCGATGACCTGATGGTCTTCGATCGTGACCAACCGCCCGCCGCACCGCTGCACCGCAGCGCCAATGGTCTGGACGTCGACCCGGTTGATGAACGGGTTGTTGATCACCGTGGCCGATTTGCCCTGCGCCCGCAGGAGTTTGGCGGCCTCCAGGCATTTGCTGAAGAGCACACCGCTGCCGACGAGGACGACATCCGTGCCTTCCTCGATGACCTGGGCCTGGCCCCATGCATAGGTGGCGCCGGGGACCCATTCGACCGGATAGTTTTCGCGGCCGACAAAAAAGACGACGCTCTCGCCGTCGCCGCCAGCAGCCCTCTCGTCGCCGATGCGGCGGATCGCCGCCTCCATGAAGGCCTCCGCCTCCTTGGCACAACTGGGTGCGATGACGAGCGTGTGCGGGATGGAGCTGACGGCCGCGAGGTAGGTCGTGGCCTGATGGCTGGCGCCGTCGGCGGCATCCTGGAAGCCCACGTGGGAGAACATGGCGATCACCGGGGCCTGAGACAGGGCGGCCATGGTGAGCGGCAGGTTGCCCTTGGTAACCCCGAACTGGCCGAAGGTGTCGACGATCGGGATGTACCCGACCTTGGCGAGCCCGGCGGCGACGCTGACCATGTTGGACTCGGCGATCCCGACCTCGATGAACCGCCCGGTGGCCTTCTGGAAGGTGCTGATGCCCGTGCTCCCCTGGACGTCCGAGCTGACGGAGTAGACCGGATATCCGGCCTGGGCGGCCTTGATGGCCCCGGCGGCAAGCCCGGCCTGGACCTTGTCCTTCTTCACCGCAGGGACCGCGGTGGCCGGGGCGGGGGAAGCCGCAGCCGCGGCGGCCTTGGCCTTCTTCTGCGCTTCCTGGGTTTCCCAATCGCTCCGAAGGGCTTGGCCCCACGCCAGCAGGTCGGCCGGGACGGTGCCGCCCGAGTAGATCTCCGTCAGCCAATCGACGATCTTCTCGCCGTTGGCGAGGGGGAACCCGTGGCCGCCGGCCGCGTTCTGTTCGGTGGCCTTGATGCCGTAACCCTTGATGGTCTTGAGCCACAGGCAGACCGGCTTCTCCGGCCGGGCCGCCGCGTCGGCGAAGGCCGTCTCGACCGCCGAGTAGACGGCCTGCAGGTCATGCCCGTTCTCGATCTTCCGGACATCCCAGCCCAAGGGTGCCAGCGCCTCGAAGGTGGGCTGCATGGAAAACGAATCGGCCGTGATGCGTCCGGAGAGCTTGGTGTCGTTGTCGGAGACGACCATCACGAAGGGATTGACCCGCCCTTTGGCCGCCAGGCCCGGGATGGCGGCGAAGGCCTCCTTCGCCTCGCCTTCCATCGAGGCGCCGTCGGACATCAGGATCACCGTGGTCCGCCGGTTGCCGGCGAGCTTGTCCGCGATGGCCAATCCCTGGGCCTGCCCGATGGAGGACCCAAGCGGCCCATTGGAGAGAAGAACGCCCTCCGGGTTGAGGTGCGATTCGCCATGGCCGGTGAGCTTGGACTGGATGCTCCGGAAGCCCTTCAGGGACTCCGGCGTCATGCCGTCGAACCCATAGTTGGCCCGGATCGCATAGATGCCGTTCTCGGCGTGTCCGGCGTCGTTGACGAAGTGGTAGGCCTCATGCCACGGCCGGTCTGACGGGGCGAACAGGATGCCATGGACCGCCGAACTCACCTCGGCGAAGGCGGCCGGCCCTCCCCAGTGGCAGGCGGCCCCGCCGACGACGGCATGCACGTCCATCAGGGCCACCAAGGCCCGGGTCGCGCGCGGATCCGCCAGGACGACCGACTTTCCGGCGCGATCACGAACTTCGACGGCATGACGCGGACGGCCCGGGGTCGGTGCCAGACGCGGCTTCAGCGCCTGAGGGCGGAGGGGGGGCAGTTCAACGGTTGCGACGACGGACGTGTCAGCGGCCATAAAAATCGATGGGAACGGTGTCTCGGGGCGGGGGGATTCCCGCAAACGTGCGAAAAGGCTACGGGCGGGGAACGAAATGGGAAGGCGCATTTTGCACACCAGCGGGCGCGGCGCACCCTCTGCACCGGACGGCCGGTTTTCCGCCGGGACATAAAGAGCTTTTGCCACCCGACGCGGTCCGCCATGTTTCCGGGCATGTCAGGTCTCATCGCCATCGTGGGTCGCCCCAACGTCGGCAAGTCCGCCCTCTTCAACCGGATCGTCGGGCGGCGCATCGCCATCGTGCACGACCAACCGGGTGTGACCCGTGACCGGGTCATGGCCGAGGCCGAGTGGCATGGCCGTCCCTACACGCTGGTGGACACGGGGGGGATCGGGCTCCTGCGGCGCGAGAAGGCCGAGGACGTCATCACCGCCGCCGCGCTGCAGCAGGTCGACCTGGCGATCGAATCGGCCGACGTGATCCTTCTCGTGGTCAACGTCCAGGAGGGCATCGTCCCGCTGGACCAGGAGGTCGCCAAGAAGCTCCGGACCGTCCAGAAGCCGGTCCTCGTGGTGGTGAACAAGGCCGACAACCATCAGGCCACCGCCGGGGCGGGCGAGTTCTCAGCCCTCGGGTTCCAGCGCATCTTCCCGGTGACCGCGATCCACGGCCACGGGGTCGAGGACCTCATGGATGCCGCCGTGGCGTTCCTGCCGCGTTGGGAGGCGCCGTCGGTTGTCGCCGACCATGAAGCCGGCGACGCCGAGGCCTCCGATGCTGACTCCGGTGACGGGTCGGTGGACGTTGCGGGAGGCGAAGAAACCGGGGCCGACCTGCCGGACAAGCCCGTTGCCCGGCGTCGACCCTCCGGTCCGAAGCGCCTGGCCATCGTGGGACGGCCCAACGTGGGCAAGTCCTCCATCATCAATCGGTTGACCGGTTCCCAGCGGGTGATCGTCAGCGCGATCCCCGGCACCACCCGCGACGCCGTCGACGTGCCCTTCGAGATCGTGACCGAGGCGGGCCGCGAACGCTACGTGCTGGTCGACACCGCCGGCGTCCGCAAGGCGCGGCGCATCGACGACACCATCGAGTATTTCTCCGTCGAGCGGACCAAGGATGCCATCGCCCGGTGCGACATCGCCGTGCTGGTCATCGACGCGCTCAACGGGATCACCGAGCAGGACAAGAAGATCGCCGACGTGATCGTCGAGGAGCGCCGGTCCTGCATCGTCGTGGTGAACAAGTGGGACCTCGTGGCCGAGGACGTGCGCAAGGCGCGCGAGGAGGAAATCCAGGCCCGACGCCTCAAGCAGCGCGACCGGGACGACCGTCAGAAGCGCCTCACAACGCTGGCCGAGTTCGGCCAGTGGGTGCAGGACCGGCTCTTCTTCCTGGACTACGCACCGGTGATCTTCACCTCCGCCAAGGATGGCTTCCA
Source organism: Verrucomicrobium sp. (assembly GCA_021298285.1). Classification (GTDB taxonomy): domain Bacteria; phylum Verrucomicrobiota; class Verrucomicrobiia; order Limisphaerales; family UBA9464; genus SXXZ01. The sequence goes on along the minus strand of JAJTFN010000217.1, from coordinate 1,982 downwards.
GTTGGACCGCCTGCTCGAGGCCGTGCGCTACGTGTCCAGCCAGCTGGGCCAGAAGGTGCCCACGGCGATCCTGACCCGCACACTCAACGACGCCATCGAGCGACGCC
>JAJTFN010000217.1:0-1827 GCA_021298285.1 Verrucomicrobium sp. | reverse complement strand
ACCGGCTCAAGTTCTACTACGCCACCCAAGTCCGGCAGGCCCCGCCGACCTTCCTGCTGTTCGTCAACCGCGACGAACTCTTCAGCGCGCCCTACCTCAAGTACCTCACCGGCGAGATGCGGGCGGCCTTCGGCTACGAGGGGTGCCCGATCGTGCTGGTTCCGAAGCCCCGCCCGAAGACGATCGAGCCGGTGCGGAAATTCCGGAAACAACCCTTCGCCCACAAACGCGAGGGGGGCGAGCGACGATTGTCGCCCCTTGCCGAGCGCGCGGTCGCCCGCAAGGCCGCCCGCTCCGGGACTCCGGCCGGAGGCGGTGGCCCGGGTCGCCCCGCCAAGGCGTCCGCTGGTGGGCCGTCGAACCCCCGCTCCCGATCCGCCGGGGCGACCAGGAAGTCCGGTTCCGCGGCCCGACCGCAGGGAGCCCCCGCGCCGACGCCCCGGGCATCGAAGCCGGCTTCGGCATCCCGCCCTGGCCCCGGGGCACCGCGGAAGTCGTTTCGCCGTCGGTGAAGCCGACTTTTGATCCTGGTGAAGCCGACTTTTGATCCTGGTGAAGCCGACTTTTGATCCTGGTGAAGCCGACTTTTGATCCCGGTGAAGCCGACGCTCGATCCCGGCCCATCCCGGATCGGGCCAGTCACCGCTGCGGGCTCCAAGAAACTCAGGACCTCCGACCCGCCATGAGGTAGTCGAGGTAGGCGCCTAGACGGGTCTTCATCTCGAGGCGGGACACGATCGCGTCGATGAGCCCGTGCTTCATCAGGAATTCCGCCGTCTGGAAATCGGCCGGCAACTCGGATTGGGTCGTCGCCTCGACCACGCGGCGCCCGGCGAAGCCGATGGTGGCACCCGGTTCGGCGATGATCAGGTCGCCGACGCTCGCGTAGCTGGCCATCACCCCCGCGGTCGTCGGGTCGGTGAGCACGCTGATGTACGGCAGGCGTTGCTTGGCATGGTAGGCCAACGCCCCGCAGGTCTTGGCCATCTGCATGAGGCTGAACATGCCTTCGTACATGCGTGCCCCGCCGCTGGTGGAGATGATGACCAGCGGGATGCCCCGGTCGGTCGCCGTCTCGATGAGTCGCGTGAGCTTCTCGCCCACCACCGAGCCCATGGAGCCTCCCAGGAACTGGAAATCCATCACACCGAGAGCCACCCGATGGGTCCCGATGCGGCCCACGCCGGTGACCACGGCGTCCTTGAGCATGGACATCTTCTTCCGGTAGGCGGCCAGCTTGGCCTCGTAGCTGGCGGCCCCGGTGAACTTCAGCACGTCGACGCTCTCCATGAGGGCGTCCATCTCCTCGAACGAGCAGGTCTCCACCAGGGAGTGGATGCGCTCCCGGGCCCCGATCTTGAAGTGATAGGAGCACTTCGGGCAGACCTTGAGGTTGGAATCGAGGTCCTTGTCGTAGATCAGTTCATCGCACTTGGGGCACTTGGTCCAAAGGCCCTCAGGGATGTCCCGCTTCTTGGACTTGGACGTCAGCTTGGGCTTGGTGAGGAAGGCCGTCTCCCCGGCATCATGCGTCGGCGGCGTGACGGCAGGTTCGACGGGTTCGACCCCGATCGCCTTTTTCCGGATGACTTTGGTGGCCATGAACTGGGGGTGACTCCCTCGGAGCGGAGCCACTGGGGAGAACTTCCTATCATCGATCCGCGACGAAGGCCAGCCCGAGAAGCGCCCCGGGATTGCCCACCCACCGGCTGCGACGGCTCCGCGGAAGCCGATCCTCCGTGGAGGGTTTGTCTGGAAAGTCGATTCGGGTTGTCGTCATCGTCCGGAATCTGGAGGTCTTGAAAGGGCCTTCCCGGATTCCTTTTC
>JAJTFN010000048.1 GCA_021298285.1 Verrucomicrobium sp. | reverse complement strand
ATGACCGGCAGCCTGCCGCACACGGGCTTCGGCGTGTGCGCCAGCGACTTCGACCACGACGGCCACCTCGACCTCTACGTGGCCAACGGCCGGGTGCGCCTCGGGGCCTCGCCCCCAGCCGGCACGGCCGACCCGTACGCCGAGGTCAATTCGCTCCGCCGGGGCCTCGGGGGCGGCCGCTTCGCCGTCGTGACCCCCGAGGGCGGCACCGAGCCGCCCCTGGAGGCCACGAGCCGAGGCCTCGCGGCCGGCGACCTCGACAACGATGGCGCCCCCGACCTGGTGGTGGTCAACCGCGACGGACCGGTGCACCTGCTGCGCAACCAGGCCGCGGGCGACCGCTCGTGGATCCGCTTTGAACTGGTCGGCCGCCCCGGCCTGAATCCACGCAACGCGATCCTGCGGCTGGACTCCGAGGTGGGCGTCCAGTGGCGGGGGAACCACCCCAACGAGGGGTACTGCTCGAGCGGCGATCCCCGGGTCCACTTCGGCCTCGGCGCGGCGCGCAGCGCCCGGCTCCAGGTACGCTGGGCCAACGGATCCTCGGAGGATTTCGGCGTGCTCGAGGCACGCCGGTCACACCGCATCGAGGCCGGCCGGGGAACGGCGGCACCGGGGGTGTTCACCTGGTGAGCCAGGCTTCGGGCGCACCGACCCCACCGACCCCACCGGGCGATTGACCCCGGCAGGGCTCCCGATACAGTCGGCTCATGATCTCCCGCTGGTGTTCCCCCCTCGGTGCCTCACTCGCCCTCTGCGCCCTGCTGTTCGCCGGGTGTGGGAAGTCCGAGGAGGGCCCCAAGGCGGTGGATGTCTCGGCCCAGGTGGCCCAACTCAAGGGCAACACCGACGCCCAGGCCAACGCGCTGAGCGAACTGGCCTCCGGCGGACCGAATTCCGCCGGCGCGGTCAACGACATCATCCCGCTGCTGAAGTCCGAGGACACCGTGATCCGCCGACTCGCCGCCTACGCCCTGTGCCAGATCGGGCCTGCCGCCAAGGCCGCCGTGCCCGACCTGAAGGCGCTGATGAACGACACCGATCCGAGCACGGTCACCACGGCCATCAACGCGCTGAACGCCATCGACCCCTCGGCCACCGGGGGCGTCAAGGTCCTGAACGTCACCCAGTGAGGTGCGGACCTGGCCGGAAGGGAGTCCCTGGGGAGTTCCCGACGGGCCGAATCCCGCCGAGGCATCGCTGACACCGCCCGGGTCGTGATCCCCCCGGGTCGATGCAGACGGTCACGGACGATGCCGAATCCGCCACGGTCCACCCACACAACGGGCCTTGGCGGAAACCATCCTGTGGTGTCATCCTGATGCGTCACGCCATCGCCGAGTCCGCACCATGCCCCCCGCCATCGAACCCACCGCCCACCGACGCCCGTGCGCCCTCCCCGTGGGCCCATCCATGCTTCGGGTCCTTCTGCTGCAGGTCCTGCTGCTTCAGGCCCTCCGGGCGGAGATCCCGCTGGTGGATCTGGCCTCCGAGACGGCACGCCGAAGCGTCGTGGACCGCGAAGAGGGCCAGTACCTCGGCCATCCCACCACCGTGCTCCTCGAGGATGGCAAGACGGTCCTGTGTGTGTACCCGAAGGGGCATGGCAAGGGCGCCATCCAACTGAAGCGCAGCCCCGACGGCGGCCGCACCTGGGGCCCGCGCGAGCCGGTGCCCGACAACTGGGCGACCTCGCTGGAGACGCCCACCCTCCACCGGGTGATCGACGCCGACGGACGGCGACGCCTCATCGTCTGGTCGGGCCTGTGGCCCGCGCGGTTGTCCGTCTCCGAGGATGACGGGCGGACCTGGTCGCCCCTGAAGGCCGCGGGCGACTGGGGCGGCATCGTGGTGATGGGATCGGTGGAGGCGGTGCGCCAACGCCCGGGCCACTACCTCGCCTGGTTCCACGACGACGGCCGATTCTTCTCGGAGGGCGCCAAACCCTCGAAGCCGCCGGAGTTCCGGCTCTGCCAGGTGCGCTCGGAGGACGGCGGACGGACCTGGTCGCGGCCGCGCACCCTGTGGAGCGGCTCGGAGATCCATCTCTGTGAACCCGGCGCGGTGCGTTCCCCGGACGGCCGGACCCTGGTGCTGCTGCTGCGGGAGAACCGCCGCCGCAAACCCTCCCACCGCATCGTCTCCACCGACGAGGGCGCGACGTGGAGCGACCCGGTGGAACTGCCGGCCAGCCTCACCGGGGACCGCCACACGGCGAAATACACGCCCGACGGCCGCCTGGTGATCTCCTTCCGCGACACCGCCCAGGGATCTCCCACGGCCGGCGACTGGATCGCCTGGGTCGGCCGTTTCGAGGACCTCCTGCAGGGTCGGGAAGGCCAGTACCGGATCCGCCTGGGCGACAACCAGCACGCCTGGGACTGCGCCTACCCGGGCGTGGAGGTCCTTCCCGACGGCACCGTGTTGGCCACGACCTACGGCCACTGGGACGCGGGCAAGCCGCCCTACATCGTCTCGGTGCGGTTCACGCTGGCGGAGACCGACCGGCGCCTCTCGACCGGGCGCTGATGGTTCGCCCGCCGGTCCAGGGCACGATCACCCGATCACCCGATCGCCCGGCTACCGGCGCAGATGCCGGAGGATCTTGCCCGGAAAATGCGGCAGGGCCAGGACGACCTCCTTGAGCATGCGCGGGGACATCTGAGAGGGCACCGTGGCCGTCACGTAGGCGCGGGGATGAACGAGGTCATGGGGCCAGTCCCGGGCGGCTTCCCGGGCCGCCGGGTGATCGGCCAGGCGGTCCTGGCGCACGAAGAGGAAGAGGTTCTGGACGTACCACCAGGCCACCCGGTCGTTGCCCCAGATCTGATGGCGCAGACAGTCCAACGGGACGAAGCCCTGCGCGCGGAACCGTCCGACCCAATAGCTCTGGAACTGCTCGTTGACGTGATGGGTGCCCCCCTGTCCGGGGATCGCCGCACTGAAGGCCACCACGTCTCCCAAGGCGCAGAGGTCGGCCACGAACGAGTCGGCCCGCGCGGCATCGAGGTGCTCGGCCACCTCGAGGCAGTTCACCAGGTCGAAGCGGCGGTCCAGGCGCAGCGGCTGGGACAGGTCGCGGCGCAGGAACCGCTCCGGCGGGATCAGGAGCTGGTCGGCCTGCACGATGTCCCCGTCGATGCCCAGCACCTCGCACCCGGCCTGGGCGTAGGCCTGGGCCCAGGTGCCCGAGCCGCAACCGACATCCACGACGGTCCGGGCCGGGATCAGGCGCAGCAGCAGGGGAACCACCTCGCGGGCCGACCCGGCCGAATCCTCCTTCAACCCCTCGTAGTACCGGGTGGAATAGGCGCTCATCACGAGAACCCTACGGGTCAGGCCCGACATCGGGAAACCCAATTCGGCCGATCACACCGGGCACCCGGGCAGAGGTGGAACCCGCTTCGCGCCACGCCGTTCCGGGTCGCCGTTGGCAGGCAGGCCGTTGACCCCGCCCATTGACGAGCCCCCGATTTGCGCTTTGTTCCGTCCATCGAGCCGGGTGTCCCGCAGTCGGGTCCACCCGAGGGGAGTTTCCCGTCGATGACACGCATGCCCATCCCTCCCAAGGCCTCAATCTCCGCATCCCCGACCACGCCGACCGGCAGCCGTTCTCTGAAGCGGATCCACCCCATGCCCTCCGCCACCGCGCCCCGGTCCCGGCTCGGGGCGGCCGGCCGCCTCGGGGCGATCCGCGCCATCAGCACGACCCCGGCGACCAATGCGCTCCGCAACGCCCCCGCAGCCGATGGGCCTCTTGGGCTGGACCTCCTCCACGACCGCCTCTTGGCCGCGGCTCTCCGGCGCAACGCCACCCCGTCGCTCGTGCCGGTGATCCGCCAAGCCGCCCAGGAAAGCGCCGCGATCGCCTGGCTGCAGCCCTTCCCGCTGCTGGCGTTCCCGGGGCTCTTCGAGGAGAAGCTGCACGCGGCCCGTCGCCGCCACCATCGGCAGAACGTCATCCGGTCACGGTCCGAGGAATGGCTGGAGTTGGCCTCGTAGCCCGCACCATGAGGTTCGCCGCGGGCGTTCGCCTGAAACGTCACACCGTCGCCCCCGATCGGGTCGACCCCTCGCTCCCGACCCGGCTCATCCATCCTCCAGCCGGCGGCGCCGGATCTCGCTGAAGACCACCGCGCTGGCCGCCGCGACGTTGAGCGAGTCGACGCCGGCATCCATGGGGATCGACACCCCCTCGTCGCATGCGTCGAGCACCTCGGCCGAGAGCCCCTCGCCCTCGGCCCCGAACACCACGCACAGGTCGCGCCGCACCTCCAGCCGATGGATCGACCGGGCCATGGCCCCGGGGTGGGCGGCCACCACGGTGACCCCTGCATCGCGCAGGCGTCTCAGGCGGCCCGGCAGGTCGTCGGTGCGGTCATACGGTTGGGTGAACACCGTGCCCATCGAGCTGCGGACGGCCCTCCGAAGGTAGGGGTGGGCGGTGGTCGGTCCGAGGAGCACCCCACGCGCCCCCAGCGCCGAGGCGTTGCGGATCACCGCACCGACGTTCTCCGCGCCGGTGAGGCCGTCCAGGGCCGTGATGAGGCGCCGGCCGGGACTCCCCGCGGCCAGCAATTCCGCCCAGGACGCCGGCACCGGCACCTCTCCCAGCGCCAGGATGCCCTGGTAGATGGGGAAGCCCGTGAACCCCTCGAGCACGGCCCGCGGGGCCACGAAGAGGTCGGCCGCGCGGCCGGCGGCCCGCAACCGCGCCTCCAGGGCATCGGCCGCCCGGGGCGGTGCCAGCACCGAGCGAAGCCCCAGGCCGGAGTCGATCAACCGGTGGACGACCTTGTCCCCCTCGGCCACGAACACCCCGCCGCCGAGGTGGTCGTGCTGGGCCTTCATGGTCCGGTACGGCACAAGCTCCGGTGCCGTCCCGTCGTGCAGTTCCCTCCGCGTGACCATGGTGACCTCGAAGGTGCGCCCGCGCGGCGCAGGACTCAGTGCCGGAAATGCCGGGTCCCGGTGAAGACCATGGCCATGCCGCGCTCGTCGGCCGCCCGGATGACCTCCTCGTCGCGCACCGAGCCGCCGGGCTGGATGGCCGCCGTGGCACCGGCCTGGGCCGCGGCGATCAACCCGTCCGGGAACGGGAAGAAGGCGTCCGAGCAGACCACGCTGCCCTTCAGGTCGAGTCCCGCCTCGCCGGCCTTCCAGACGGCGATGCGGCTCGAGTCCACCCGGCTCATCTGGCCGGCACCGACCCCCAGCGTCGACTGGGCGCCGCAGTACAGGATGGCATTCGACTTGAGGTGCTTCACCACGCGCCAGCCGAAGAGCATGGCCTCGAGTTCGGAGGGCGACGGTGCCCGGCGGGTGACCACCTTGAGGTCGGCCTCGGTGGTGACCTTGAGGTCGCGCTGCTGCCAGAGATAGGACTCGGCTCCCACGCTGCGCAGGTCGTGCGACCCGGCGGCCACGGGCGGTCGGAGCATCCGCAGGAGGCGAAGGTTCTTCTTCTGGCGCAGCAACTCCAGCGCGTCGGCCTCGAAGGCCGGCGCGATGATCACCTCGCTGAAGATCTCGGCGATGGCCTTGGCGCAGGCGAGGTCCAGCGGGCGGTTCACCGCGATGATGCCCCCGAAGGGAGCCTGGCGATCGGTGGCGAAGGCGCGCTGCCAGGCCTCGTGCAGGTCGGCCCCGCGTCCCACACCGCAGGGATTGGTGTGCTTGAGGATGGCCAGGGTCGGGGCCTGCCCGTCGAACTCGGTGATCAGGGCGGCCGCCGCCGTGAGGTCGAGGATGTTGTTGTACGACAACTCCTTGCCGTGCAACTGCTGGAAATACTCGTGGAATTTGCCGTAAAGCGCGGCCTTCTGGTGCGGGTTCTCGCCGTAGCGCAGCGGTTGGGCCAACGGCGCGCTCACCGCCAGGGCCGGCAGCACCGCCTCCGGGCCGGAGAACTCCCGGGTGAGGTGGGCCGCGATGGCCGCATCGTAGGCCGCCGTGCGCGCGAACACCTTGGCCGCCAGGGTGCGCCGCAGCTCCAGGGTGGTCTCGCCGGCGGCGGCCACCTGCTCGGAAACCGGTCCGTAGTCGGCCGGATCGACCACCACCGTGACGCTGTCGTGGTTCTTGGCCGCGCTCCGCAGCATCGACGGTCCGCCGATGTCGATGTTCTCGATGGCGTCGTGCAACCGCACCCCGGGCTTGGCCACGGTCGCCTCGAACGGATAGAGGTTCACCACCACCAGGTCGATCGGCAGGATGCCGTGCTCGCGGACCGTGGCCTCGTGCACCGGGTTGCCGCGCAGGTACAGCAACCCGCCATGGACCCTGGGGTGCAGCGTCTTGACGCGCCCGTCGAGCATCTCCGGGAACCCGGTGTGCTCGGAGAGGTCGCGCACCGGCAGGCCGGCGTCGCGGATGGCCTGGGCGGTCCCGCCCGTGGAGATGAGTTCCACCCCGGCGGCCACCAGGGTGCGGGCGAAGGGGACCAGGCCGGTCTTGTCGGAGACGGAAAGCAGGGCGCGCTGGATGCGAGGCATACGAGAGCCGCGAAGCGTGGCGAACGGAGACGGCCCGTCAACGACGCAGCGGACGGAGGGACGGGGCGTCGGGCGCGGGTGACCGTCGGATCTGCCGCCCGGGGCGGGTGTCCATCGGCAACCGGAGCTTGAGATCGTCGACCCGTCACGCCTTCATCGAGGCCGTGCACGGCGAGAACAGACTGAGGCTGGGTGTCCTGGGTTCCGGCAAGGGATCGAACTTCGTGGCGATCGCCCAGGCGATCGCGGACGGCTCCCTGCCGGCCGAGGTGGGCGTGGTGATCAGCGACGTGGAGGGCGCAGGCATCCTCCAGCATGCCCGCGAGCGCGGCATCCCGGCGCGATTCATCGCACCCGGAGCATTCCGGACGAAGCTGGACCCGGACTCCGAGGCCGCCTTCATCGGGGCCCTGCGCGAGGCCCGGGTGGACCTGGTCGTGCTGGCGGGGTTCATGCGCATCCTCAAGGGCGGTTTCCTCAAGGCCTTCGACGGCCAGGTGGTCAACATCCACCCCTCGCTGCTGCCGTCCTTCCCCGGACTCGAGGCCTGGAAACAGGCGCTGGACTACGGGGTGAAGGTGACCGGGTGCACGGTCCACCTCGTCGACCAGGGGGTGGACACCGGACCCATCCTGGCACAGCGGGCCGTGCCGGTGCTCGAGGGCGACACCGCCGCCTCGCTGCACCAGCGCATCCAGGAGGCCGAGCGCACGCTCTATCCCGAGACGCTGGCGCGCTGGGCCCGGGGTGGACTCGGCCGCCGGATCCCGGCAGCCTCATCCCAACCTCCGGCATGAATCTCCGGCGCCTCCTCCTGCGACTGCTGGCCGGACTGGCGGCCCTGGTGCTGGTCGCCACGGCCCTGGCCGGGGCCCTGTGGCTCTACTTCCACCCGACGGTGGCGGGCGTGCGGCGGGTGCCCTACGGGCAACGGCATGGGCAGGAACTGGCCTACGACGTGGTGCGGCCGGAGAATCCGAACGGCCTCGGCGTGGCGCTCATGGTCAGCGGGAGCTGGAAATCGGGCACCAACAGCTTCCGCCCGTGGATGACGGCCCCGCTGCTGCGCCGGGGGTACACGATCCTCGCCGTCTACCACGTCTCCCAACCCACGGCGACGGTGGCCGAGATCTTCGACGACGTGCGCCGGGCCGTCCGCCACATCCGACACCATGCCCGGGAGCATGGCATCGATCCGACCCGCCTCGGGGTCACCGGGGGCAGCGCGGGCGGGCACCTGAGCCTGCTCCTGGCGACCCGCGGGGCGGCCGGACCTGCCGAGGCGCCCGACCCTGTCGACCGGGAAAGCTGCGCCGTGCAGGCCGTGGCGATCTTCTATCCCGTGACCGACCTGCTCAACCTGGGCGACTCGACGGAGAACCTCCGGGACGGTGGCCCACCGAAGAGCTTCGTGAAGGCCTTCCGCCCGCAACCCGGGGGCCCGACGAACTGGACGGACATCGGACGGTCGCTCTCGCCCATCTTCCACGTGCATCCACACACCCCGCCGACCCTCATCTACCATGGCGACGCCGACACCCTCGTGCCGCTGGACCAGTCGCAGCGTTATCAGGCCAAGGCCCGCGAGGTGGGCCCCGAGGTGGAACTGGTGATCCATCCCGGCGGCCGACACGGATGGCTCACCATGCTCTGGGACATCCGCCACTTCGCCGAGTGGTTCGACCGGTGCCTGCGGCCCTAGCCCGGGGCATTCACGGCTTGGCCGCAGGCGGCAGGCGGCACGACTGCCAGGCCAGGAACCGCCAACGGCCCTGCTCCTCGCGCCAGACGGCCAGGAAGCTCAGGACATTGTCCATGGTGCCGCTCGGACTCTCAGCCCGGATGCGCGCCCGGCCGGTCATGAGCGCGATGCCCGGCGACGGGAAGGTGAACGTTCGATCCACGTACTCGTAGGCGAGGTACTTCGTGCGCCCCGAGGCGAGCACCTCGAGGAAGGACGACTTCGTGTCGACCGTGCCGGAGGAGTGCGCGTAGTGGAGGTCGTCGGAGAAGGCCTCCGACAGTCGCTCGCGGTGGGCGGCCTTCATGGCGGCGACGCGGGCGTCGTCGGCCGACCGGAGGGCGGCGATCCGGGCGGCGTCATCGGCCGGTGCAGCGATGGCGGCGGTGGTGGCGGCGACCGCAAGGAGGGCGGCGACCACACCGGACGGGATCCTGGGGACGAGGCGGGCAATCATGGACGGAGGCGAGATGGGGCTTCGATGGAGGACGACCCGGGAACCCTCGCCCGGGTGGCAGCCTGCCGGCAAGCCGGTCCCGTCCACGGTCCCGTCCACGCACCCGGAAATCCGTCCTTGGCACCCCGCGCCGGGCTGGGCTTGATGACGTCCCACCATGGCCCACTTCCCGACCTCCGACGTTCCCGGAAGCCCGACCCGGTTGACCGGGCTCGATGCGCTGCGCGGGTTCGACATGTTCTGGATCTGCGGTGCCGACGCCTTCGGGCACGCCTTCGCCAAGGCGGCCCACGGCCCGGTCAGCCAGGCGCTGGCGCTGCAGTTCGAGCACGTCGAGTGGCAGGGGTTCCGCTTCTTCGACCTCATCTTCCCGCTCTTCGTCTTCATCAGCGGCGTGTCCATCGTGCTGTCGCGGGCGTCCAAGCCGCCGGCCGGAAAGCGGAGTGACGCGTTGGCGGCGATCCTCAGGCGCGGGCTGCTGCTCTACCTGCTGGGGGTGTTCTTCTACCGGGGATACGACGGCTGGCATGAGGACATCCGCTACCTCGGGGTGCTGCAGCGCATCGCCCTGTGCTCCACGGCCGCGGCCACCCTGCACCTCTTCCTGAGCCCGAGGGCCCTGCGGATCACGCTCGTCGGCATCCTGCTGGGCTACTGGGGCCTGATGACCCTGGTGCCGGTGCCCGGCGTGGGACCGGCCAACCTGAATCCCGACACCAACCTCGCGCACTGGGTGGACGCGCGGTTCCTGGGAGGCAAGAAGTGGAATGGCGCCCACGATCCCGAGGGCCTCCTGAGCACCCTCCCGGCCATCGCCTCCTGCCTGCTCGGGGTGCTGACCGGGCTGTTCCTGAAGGACTCCTCGCGGGACGCGGCCTCGCGCCTGAAGGGCCTCACGGTGGCCGGCCTGGCGCTCCTGGCGACGGGCCACCTCTGGGGCGTCTGGTTCCCGGTCATCAAGAACCTCTGGACCTCCTCCTACGTCTGCGTCGCCGGCGGCTGGAGCTGCCTGCTCCTGGCCCTCTTCCATGGGCTGGTGGACGTGAAGGGATGGACGGGCTGGGCCCGGCCATTCACCTGGATCGGCATGAACTCCATCGCCGTCTACCTGGCCTCGAACCTGGCCGACCTCGGCGGCCTGGCCCTGCGGCTGACCGGCGGCGAGGTGTCCGCCGCGCTCGACCGGATCCATCCCGGTGCGGCCGGCGTGGTCACGGCCTTCGTCGCCGTGGGCTTCTGCGTCTGGCTGGCGTGGCTGCTCCACGGCCGGAGGATCTTCCTGAGGGTCTGAGCCCACCCCACACCCGGCCTTCCCAACCCCGACCGACATGCCCCCCGAACCAACCGTCCCCAAGGCACAGGCCGACCGGCCCGCTCCCGCCGAGCGCCTCATGTCCCTCGACGCCCTGCGGGGCTTCGACATGTTCTGGATCGTGGGCGGGGCCTCGATCCTGCGGGCGCTCGAGAAGTTCAGCGGCTCGCCCATCCTCAGCGGGGTGCGGCAACAGCTCACCCATGTCGATTGGGCCGGCTTCCGGTTCTACGACCTGATCTTCCCGCTCTTCGTGTTCATCGCGGGCGTGTCGCTGGTGTTCTCCACGGGCAAGGCGGTCCAGCGCGCGGGCAAGGCCGCGGCCGTTCGACGATTGCTCGTGCGCGGCCTGCTGCTCTTCGCCGTCGGCGTGTTCTACTCCGGTGGCATCTCGCAAGGCCTGGACGGCATCCGGTGGCTGGGGGTGCTCAACCGCATCGCGCTGGCCTCCACCGCGGCGGGCATCCTGCTGGTGTTCCTGCCGGTCCGCGCCCTGCTGGGCGTCTGCGCAGGGCTGCTGCTGGGGTACTGGGCCCTGCTGGCCACGGTGCCCATCCGCGCCGTGGCGCTGACCCCGACGGCGATCCAGGAGGGGATGGCCCGCACCGGCGCCACCAACGTGCACCAACTCTATTTCGGCACCACCCAGCGGGTGAGCGGGAAGTACGACCCGGGGTTCAACGTGGTGAACCACTTCGACTTCGAGCACCTGCCCGGACGCAAGTACGACAAGTACTACGACCCGGAGGGCATCCTGAGCACCTTCCCGGCCATCGCGACCTGCCTGCTGGGGGTCTTCGCCGGCTCCCTCCTGCGGCAGGGATCGCTCCGGCCCGGCCAGCGGACCTTGCGGCTGGTGGTCGCGGGCGTGGCCTGCCTGGGGGTCGGGTACGGCTGGGGCGAGGTCTTCCCCGTCGTCAAGAAGCTCTGGAGTTCGTCGTTCGTCCTCTTCGCCGGCGGCTGGAGCTTCCTGCTCCTGGCCGCCTTCCACCAGGCGGTCGACGTCTGGGGTTGGCGGCGCTGGTGCCAGCCGTTCGTCTGGATCGGCACCAACGCGATCACCCTCTACCTGCTGGCCAGCCTCGTGGGCTACGGCTCGGTGGCCGGGCGGTTCCTGTCACCCGAGGTGCGGGCCCGCTGGGGCGCCACCGGCGAGGTCCTGCATGCGGCCGGCGGCCTGCTGGTGCTCTTCCTCTTCGCCCGGGCCCTGCACCGCCGGGGACTCTTCCTGAGGCTGTGATCAACTTGGGGCGCCGGCTCAAGGGGCGACCGACAGGCGCTCCTCGACCGCGTCGCGCTTCATCAGCACACCCTGCTCCTTGTAGGCCCGCAGCACGAAGTGCGTGGCCGTCGACAGGACTCCCTGGATCGTGGAGAGCTTCTCGGAGACGAACGCGGCGACGTCGCGCAGGTCGGAACCCTCGACCTCGACGAGCAGGTCATACCCGCCGGACATCAGGTGGCAGGAGCGCACCTCCTCGTAGCGGGAGATCCGCTCGGCCAGCTTGTCGAATCCGCCGCCGCGCTCCGGGGTGATCTTGACCTCGATCATCGCCCGGACCACGTCGTGGCCGAGCTTCTCCTCGTTCACCACGGCCCGGTAGCCCAGCAGGATGCCCTCGGCCTCGAGGCGCGAGATCTCGGCACGGACCTCCGACTCGGATCGGCAGAGCATCGCGGCCAAGGCGGCGGGCCCGAGGGTGGCGTCCTGTCGGAGGAGCTTGATCAACGCGTCCATGGGACCAGCAAAGCCCAGCACGCCCCCGGTTTGAAGGCATAAGTTGCCCGGCCGGGACCCGCACTCGGGATTTGACGGGGGACGGCCGTTCCGTCAGGCCTTGGGGCATGAAACGCCCGTCCTCCCTGGCCGCCCTCGTCGCCACCGTGCTCGCCCCGCTCGCGACCCATGCCGGCGACTGGACCGAATACCGCGGCCCCCGCCATGACGGGTCCACGACCGAGAAGATCTCCACACGCTGGGCCACCGGCGGCCCCAAGGTGCTGTGGAAGGTCCCCAGCAACGCGGGCTTCAGCTCGTTCGCCGTGGCCGGCGGCCGCTGCTTCACCCAGGAATTGAGGGACTCGGGCGGTGCGATGCTCGAGACCCTGGTGGCCCGTGATGCCGACACCGGCAAGGAGCTGTGGACCGCCCCCTTGGGCGGCATGAAGACCGGCGACGGCGGCGACGACGGCACCAAGGAGAACCGCGGCGGCGACGGCCCGCGCTCCACACCGGCCGTGCTCGGCGGCACGGTGTACACCTTCTCGGCCAAGCTGTTGGTCCAGGCCTTCGACGCCAAGACCGGCAAGGAGCTTTGGAAGCGGGACCTCGCCAAGGACCATGCCGGGCGGAACATCTCGTGGCAGAACGCGCAGTCGCCGGTGATCGAGGACGGCCGGGTGTTCGTGGCCGGCGGCGGTGCCGGCGAGAGCCTGATGGCCCTCGATGCCAAGACCGGGGCCCCGCTCTGGAAGACCGGCGACGAGAAGATCACCCACGCCTCGCCGGTGCTGGCCACGATCCACGGCGTGCGGCAGGTGATCTGGTTCCTGCAGTCGGGCCTCGTCTCGGTCGACCCCAAGACCGGCACGGAACTGTGGCGCCATGCCTTCCCCTACAAGGTGTCCACGGCCGCCTCGCCCGTCGTCTCCGGCGACCTCGTCTACTGCTCGGCCGGCTACGGCGTGGGTGCCGGCGCGGCCAAGGTGGCCCGCAACGGTTCCAAGTGGACCGCCACCGAGGCCTATCGGTTCCCGGGCAACAAGCCCCTGGCCAACCATTGGTCCACGCCGGTGCTCAAGGACGGCCACCTCTTCGGCATGTTCCAGTTCAAGGAGTACGGCAACGGCCCGGTCAAGTGCGTGGACATCGCCACCGGCACCGTGAAATGGGAACAACCCGGGTTCGGCCCGGGCCACGTGATCCTGACCGCCAGCGGCGTGCTGGCCCTCTCGGATGACGGCCAGCTGGTGCTCATCGACACCAACGCCTCGGGCTACAAGGAACTGGCCCGTGCCGACGTGCTCGACGGCAAGTGCTGGACGACCCCGGTCCTGTCCAACGGCAAGGTCTTCGCCCGCTCGACCAAGGAGGCCGTCTGCCTCGATCTGGGGCGCTGATGCGACCGGGAACAGCCGGCATGACCCGGCCGCTGAAGCCGGGTCGCCCTCAGTCGACGAAGACGAATTCGTTGAGGTTGAGCATCAGGCGGCAGGCCCCGGCCAGGCCGTGCTGATGGGCATGACGCACCAGCGCCTCGGACTCCTCGGGCGTCGGGGCCCGGCCGAAGGCCTGGCGCATGCCGAGCCCGATGCGCTCCGGGGTGGTCCGCGCCTCACGCTCGAGCCGTGCGGCCCAGTGGCGTGACATCGCCACGCCAAGCTTGTGGTTCATCAGCGCCAGCGCCTGGAGCGCATTGAGCGTCTCGTTGCGGCGATCCACCGAGATGGAAGGGTCGGCGCAGTCGAGCGCGGCCATCATGGGCTGCGGCTGCGAGCGCACCAGGAAGCGGTAGACCGAACGGCGGTGAGACTCGGGGTCCTCGGGGTCGTGCAGGGCGTACTCGTAGTGCGGCGAGTGCTCGGGCCGCTGGACCACGAAGTCCTTGAAGCTGGGCCCGCCCCGGCGCTCGTCGAGCCGGCCGGCCACCCAGAGCATGCCGTCGCGGATCGCCTCGGCCTCCAGCTTGCGCCGGTTCATCCGCCAGAGCAGCCGGTTGTCGGCATCGCGGGCCGCGCCCGGGTGGGCCTCGGGATGCGCCACCGTCGACGCCTGGCGGTAGGTCCGGCTGGTGACGATCAGCCGGTGGAGCGCCTTGAGCGACTGGCCGTTGTCGCGGAACCACACGGCCAGCCAGTCGAGCAGCTCCGGGTGGCTGGGCGTCGTGCCCATGCGCCCGAAATCGTTGGCCGTCTCCACCAGGCCGCGGCCGAAGTGGTGCTGCCAGACGCGGTTCACGATCGAGCGCCAGGTCAGCACGTTGTCCCGGTCGGCGATCCACTCGGCCAGCGCCACGCGGCGGCGCCCCTCCGGCAGGGATGGGTCGACCTCGATCGCCCGGTCGAAGCCCAGCGAACGCGGGACACCTGGGCCCACCTCGACGCCCGGCTTGCGCACGTCGCCACGGGCCAGCAGGTGGATGGGCCTCGGCTTGCCGCCATTGGGGCCCGTGCCCCGGAAAGCGCCACCCCCATGGTGCACCGTGCCCGCATACACCACCCGCTGCGGCGGCAGGCCGGCGATCTCCCGGGTCACCGACTCCAACTCGGCGCGGAGCGGCGCCAGGCGGGCCACGCTTTCCTTCAGGGCGGGCAGGGCCTCGAGCGCCTGGCGTTCCTTCCGCAGGCGGGCGAGGGCCTCGCCGGTGGCCGACTCGGTGCGGCCCGGGAACCAGCCGTCGGTCAGGTGGTCGCGTCCCCAGCGCGGGGCCGCCTCGATGCTGCCCTCGGAGGTCACGCTCGCGCCCAGCGCCCGGTTGACACCCTCGGCGTCGAAGACCTCCAGCTCGGACAGCGCGAAGATGTAGTCCTTCATCCGGTGCGCCAGCCGGGTGGCGGTGAACCGGACATACCGACCACGCAGGCCCGGCACCGCCACCTCGCGCGGGGTCGTCCCGGGATTGGGCAGGTCGGCGGCCGTCTGATCCTCGAGGGCACGGACCCCGGACTGGAACCCGGGATCATCCGACAGCTCGATCCGATAGCGCGGCGGGAACCCGAATCCCTTGCCGATGCCGTTGAAGTCGTCGTGGCAGGCGGCGTAGAGCATCCGGTGGATCTCGACCGACCGCCCCAGGTCGACCTGCACCCACTGCGCCACGTCGGGACTCGACTGGATGGCCGAGTGCCAGCCCATCTCGGGCCGTGACGGTTCCTTCGGGCCCGCCTCGGCGGCGGCGATGCGTCGCTCCAGCAGGGCGAACCGCCGACCGCCCAGCCGGGCCATCTCGTCGTCGAGGGCCTTCTTGCGCGCCTGCAGGTCGGCCCGGCGGGCCTCCAGCGTGCGTCGACGGGCGGCCACCCCGGGATCGGGGTCGTACTTCCGATCGGCCCGGTCGACCGCGGCGAACACCGCCGTCAGCCGGTAGTACTCCTCGGAGCGCACCGGGTCGAACTTGTGGTCGTGGCAACGGGCACACTGCACGGTGGTGCTGTTGAAGGTGTTCATCACCGTGGCCACCATGTCGTCCCGGTCGAGCATCCGGGCGATCTTCCCGTCGGTCTTCGACTCGGGCACCTCGGCGTGGCCGATCAGGTCCCAGGGACCGGCCGAGATGAACCCGGTGGCGGTGATGCCGTCCTCGGTGTCGGGCCAGAGCACGTCACCGGCGATCTGCTCGCGGATGAACCGGCCGAAGGGCTTGTCGGAGTTCAGCGCGCGGATGACATAGTCGCGGTAGGGCCAGGCGTTGGGTCGCGGTTGGTCCTTGTCGTACCCGTGGGTCTCGCCGTAGTGGACCACGTCGAGCCAATGCCGCGCCCACCGTTCGCCATGCCGCGGCGAGGCCAGCAGGCGGTCCACGCAGCGCTCATAGGCCCCGGGCGACCGATCGTTCAGGAACTCGTCCATCTCGGCCGGTGTCGGCGGCAGGCCGGTGAGATCGAGACTCACCCGGCGCAACAGCGTGCGCCGGTCGGCCAAGGCCGCCGGAGGGATGCCCTCGCGCGCAAGGCGGTCCAGGATGAACCCGTCGATCGGATGGGCCACCGGTCCTGAAGACTCCGAAGCCCCGGAAGGAACCGGCGCCGACCCGGTTGGCACCACCGGCGCCCGCAGCGGCCGGTAGGCCCAGTGGGTTCCATTCGTCGCCCCGGCTCCCGACACGTGGATCGGCAGGCCCGCTCCGGCCATCGCCCAGACCACCGCCGAAATCGCCACGCCCCATGCCCGGAATGAACGGGGAACACTTCGGGGAAACCTCATGACCGTCACCTTATTTGCCCCGTCAGCCCCCCACAAGCCCAACTGGCCCAACCGTGCGCCCGCATCGCGGGGTATGAAACCTCGTCGGAGCCCGCACCATCGCCGGCGGTGGAGGGATCCCGCGGGGTCACCGGGCTCACTTCACCGGCGAAGAGCCATCCCCGAGCCGTCGCTCCAGATCCTGCACGCGGCGCAGCAGTTCGGGCAGGCGCTCCATCGCCAGATACTGTTGCTTCATGACGCGGTCGGGGCCGGCCGGCGAGCCCATCCATTTCTGGCCCTCGGGGATCGGATGCATGACGCCCGACTGGGCCGCGATGGTCACCCGGTCGGCGATGCGCAGGTGGCCGGCCACCCCGACCTGCCCGGCGATGGTCACGTAGTTGCCGATCTTGGTGCTGCCCGCGATGCCCACCTGGGCGACGACGATGCAATGCTCCCCGATGGTCACGTTGTGGGCGATCTGCACCAGGTTGTCGATCTTGGTGCCCCGCCCGATCACCGTCGCGCCGAGCGCCGCCCGGTCGATCGTCACGTTGGCCCCGATCTCCACGTCGTCATGGATGATCACCTGCCCCACCTGCGGGACCTTGCGGTGCTCGCCCTTGTCGAAGACATACCCGAACCCGTCGGCCCCGATCACCGAGCCCGCGTGGATGCGGACCCGGCGACCCAGCGCGCTGCGCGGGTACAGCGTGACGTTCGGGTGCAACCGGCACCCGTCGCCCAGCACGCAGTCGTCGGAGATGAAGTCGCGGCCGATGAGCACCACGCCCGCACCGATCCGCGCCCGCTCCCCGATCACGCACTGCGGTCCCACGTGGGCCGAGGGATCGATCCGGGCCGAGGCGGCCACCACCGCCGAGGGGTGGATGCCCGGCGCCGGCACGGGCTCCGGGAAGAACAGCGGCAGCACGTGGGCGAAGGCCACGCGGGCATTCTCGACCTGCACCGTGGTCTTGCCGGACGCCGAGCGGAAATCGCCCGCCACCAGGATGGCCGAGGCGGCGCTCTGGTCGGCCCGCAAGAAATAGGCCTCGTTCTCGGCGAACGTCAGGTCCCCGGGCTTCGCACCGTCAGCCGGGGCGAACCCGGTCAATTCGAGGGAAGGATCACCGACCACACGACCACCGACGCGTTCGGCGACCTGACTGGCTGTCAAGATAGGCATAAGAAACGGTCCTCTGCGGAACACCCGCACCCCGGCGAAAACCGGCGCCACAAGATCACCGCACCCGCCACCGGCGCACAATACTTCGTTTCCCCACCCGCCATCCGGCCCCACGGCAGGAGGCGTGGGCCAGAGCGAGCCTTGGAAGCGGATCAACCCCTCCCCCCGCGCGCAGCGCGAAGGCTTGTGCAGGTGGAGCTTCCCAGCGAGCGGCGGTCCACGCCTCCTGCCGCCCCCCTCACCTCAGATAACGATGCAACCACTCGAAGATGGTGGCATGCCACAGCCGGCTGTTCTGCGGCTTCAGCACCCAATGCCCCTCGTCCGGGAAGTACAGCAACCGGCTCTCGACCCCCTGGCGCTGCAACGCCGTGAACAACGCCAACCCCTGGCCCACCGGCACCCGGTAATCCAACTCGTTGTGGATGACCAGGTTCGGCGTGCGGAACCGCGCCGCGAACCGGTCCGGCGAGTCGCGGTCGAACCCCCGCGTCTTCCACGGGATCCCGTGCTCCCACTCGTCGAACCACAGCTCGTCGGTCGACCCGTACATCGAGTGGAACTCGAACACCCCGCAATGCGTCACCAGCGTCCTGAACCGGTCCGTGTGCCCCTGGAACCAGTTCATCATGTACCCTCCGTAGCTGGCCCCGGCCGCGGCCATCCGCTTCCGGTCGATCCAGGGCTGCCGCTCGCACCAGTCCAGCGCCGCCATCAGGTCCTGGAAGACCTTGCCGCCCCAG
>JAJTFN010000216.1:2997-7411 GCA_021298285.1 Verrucomicrobium sp. | reverse complement strand
CCCCGGGACGCTCCCGCCAGGGCACGCCCCCGGCGGCCGTGGCCCGGTTGGCCGATCGCTGGGTCGTGGACCTCGGCTCCGACCAATTCGAGGAGATCCTTCAGGCGGCCGAGGAGCAGGAGTCCGAGGAGGATCATCGCCGCCTGTACGTGGCCCTGACCCGGGCCCGCCACCGGCTCTACCTCGGCATCGGGCCGAAGGTGGGTGATTCGCCGCTGGCCGCGCTTCCGGGCCTGCCGGAGGCCATCGCGCGGTCGGCGGAAAGGAACTCCCAGACCACCCCGCCCCGACCGACCGACGGCGGCCTTTCCCCGGCCGCCGATCCCTTCGGCGCCGCCTCCGCGCCGGAATCTCCGGGACCGGCCCCGGCCCCACCGCTGGCCGCTCCCCCGGCCGAACCCGCGATGCCGCAACCGCTGTGGACCCACCACAGCTTCACCTCGCTCTCCCGATCGGACCTCGATCATGAGCCCGCAGCGGCCGACCGCGACCTGGGAATGCCCGGGTCCGCGGCGGAGGGTGGCGGGATGGGGGCACCACCGACGGCCCCCGACCGGGTGGATGCGGCCCTGGTCATTCCAGGCCGACCGTCCATGCCCGCCGCGGTCCCGCCCGCAGACGATCCCCTGGCGGCACTGGGGTCGGCGGGCAACGTCCTGGGCGACCGCCTGCACCGCGCCCTTGAGGACGTGCTGGGCAATGGACGCGACCTCGGGTCGGCTGTTGCCGGGATCGACGATCCGGCCGCGTGGACCTCGAGCCTCCAAGGCATCCTCGAGGCCAACCTGGAGCTGATGCCGGAGGTGCGCTTCCGCCTGGGCGACCTCCGGGGGCGTTGCATCACCGAGATGGAGTTCCACCTGCCCGTGGACATCCTGTCGCCCCGCACCCTGTCCGAGGCGTTGGAGCAAGACCCGGCCGTGAAGGCCATTCCGGGCGGCACCGCCTGGGCCCGGGGACTGTCGGAGTGGACCTTCCCGGGCTTCACCGGGTTCCTTCGCGGCTTCATCGACCTGATCTTCGAATTGCAAGGCCGCTGGTATGTCGCCGACTACAAGAGCAACCGGCTCGACGCCTACTCACGACCGCGGCTTGACCGGGCCATGCTGGAGTCGAACTACCTCCTTCAGGCGCGCCTGTACCTCGTGGCGCTGCACCGGCATCTCAAGGCCAACCTGTCGGGCTACGATCCGGCCCAGCACCTCGGCGGCGTGGCCTACCTGTTCGTCCGGGGATTCCCCTCGCAGGGCGTTTGGTTCGAGGCGCCATCCCGGGAGACCCTTGCCCGGCTGGATGCCTTGTTTGCGATCCCGGCCATCCAGTCCATCCCCACCGCCCCTGCGGCCACCCCGCCTGTCGACCCCGTGTTCGAGCCATGAAGACTTCCGCCTCCCTCCCGATGCCTGGCCGACCTTCCGGCGATCCCCAGCTCCCCGGCACCGCCGAGGACGGATTCGAGGAACTCGCGCAGGCGATCTGGCCTCCGCCAACCGGAAGGAGCCCCGATCCGGCCGAGGCGACCGGCCGACAAGCCCTGGCCGAACTGCTTCGACGGGCCGCCTCGGGTGTCGGCTCACTGCCGCTGGCCGATTCGGGACTCGGGCCGGACGATCTTTCCCGCCTGGAGGGGGCGGCCGGATGCCTGGTCCTCGAGGGCGCCTCGCTGGTGCTGCCCCGCTACGCCATGCAGGTGCGGGAGATCCGGGCCTTCCTCGAACATCGGTGCCAGGCCGCCGGCGCCCGGTTCGCCGACGACGACGTCGCACGGTCCCTCGCGGCCATCCTCCCGCCCGAGCGGATCGCCGGGGAGGCCCGGGGATCGACGCCGCCCGCGTACTTCGACAACGCCCAACAACGCCTCGCCGTCGCCGGCCTGGTCGATGCGGCCCTCGGGGTGCTCACCGGCGGCCCCGGCACCGGCAAGACCACCACCGCCGCCGCGCTGCTGGCCGTCCGGCACCGGATCGACCCGGGCCTGCTCCCGTCGCAGGTGCTGGTCACCGCCCCCACCGGGCGCGCGGCCAGCCGGATCGGCGAGGCCATCTCCCAGGCGGCGGACCGTCTGCCGGGCCTGACACCGGATGACCGGGAGTTCCTGCGCCGCATCCGCACCACGACGCTGCACCGGGCCCTCGAATGGGGCCCCGAGCCACCTGAGCGCGGCGGGCCCTACCGGCGCAACGCCCTGCGGCCCCTGGAGGTCCGGATGCTCCTCGTGGACGAGGCGAGCATGGTCGACCTGGCCCTGATGCACGCGCTCGTGCGGGCGATGCCCGCGGACGCCTCGCTCCTGCTGCTGGGCGACGCCGACCAACTGGAGAGCGTGGAGGTCGGAGGCGTCCTCTCGGAATGCGTCCGGCGCACCGACCGGGAATTCCTTCCCTCGTGGAGGGATCGCTTGGCGACCCGTCTGGGCATCCCGGGCGACCGGGTCCAGGCCGACCACACGGAGGGCCTGCCGCCGTTGGCACCGCAAGCCGGGATCCCGATGTCCCCGCTGCCAGGGGTGGTCGTGGGCCTCCACCACAGTTGGCGCGCCTTGAACGCCCCGTGGATCCTCGAGTTGGCATCCGAAGTGCGCCCCGGGGGCCGCGGAACCGTCGACTCGCTGGCCGGTTGCATCGAGCGCCACGCCGACGGTCCGGACCCGGTGATGACCTGGCGGCCGGAGGGGCCCGATGCACCGGCCTCGAATCCGTGCCTGGGGCGCTGGCAGGCCTGGCGCGACGAGGCGGCCCGATGGGCCCGCTTGGATGCCGACCCGGAAGGTCTCGAAGCGGACTCCGCAACGACCATCCTCCGCGGGCGGCGCGACGCGTTGCGCTTGCTCGGGGGGTTCCAACTGCTCTGCAGCACCAATCGTCAGGTCGAGCGGGCCAACCTCGCGGGCCTGTCGGTGCTGTGGGCTGGCCGCGGCCGGACGGCGGGCGAACTGCCCCATGGCTGCCCCGTGCTCGTGCTGGCCAATGACCGCGACCTGGGCCTCAGCAACGGCGACCTCGGCATCGCCCTGGGGGAAGGATGCGGGATGCCGGCCAGCCTCGTGCTGTTCGCCGGGCCGGACGGCACGCCCCGGGTGATTCCCCGGGTGCGCCTGCCGTCCCACCAACCGGCCTTCGGGATGACCATCCACAAGAGCCAGGGCAGCGAGTGGGACACGGTGGCGATCGAACTGCCCGGGCGGTCCGAATCCCCCCTGCTGACACGCAACCTGCTGTACACCGCCATCACCCGGGCCCGCCGCTCGCTCCACCTGTTCGGCCCCATCCCTTCGGGCCGTCTGCCGTCGGGGTGAAGGGCGAACCAGCCGTCGGCAAGGTTTGCGTGGCCTCGGCGCGGCAGGCGTGGTCTCCTTCAGGCCCAGAACACATGAGCGATCCGCGTTACGCCAAGCTGGCCAAGCTACTCATCGAGTATTCCTGCGAACTCAAGGCCGGGGAGAACATCCTGATGGACCTGGTCGACACCCCGGACGCGATGGCGGTGGAATTGATCCGGGCCGCCCGGGCCCGCGGAGCGACCCCCATCGTCGAGACACGGCACTCGAGGGTGTTGCGCGAGGTCCAGATGGGAACCGACGAGCGGCACGCCCGGCTGGTCCGAGACCTCGAGCTCGGCCGCATCCGCAAGATGCAGGCCTACATCGCCATCCGCGGGGCCAACAACGCCAGCGAGAACAGCGACATCCCCTCGGCCAAGACCCGGTTGTACTCCAAGACCCTCAGGCCGGCCCTGGATCACCGCATCAACAAGACGCGCTGGTGCGTCCTTCGTTGGCCAACCCCGAGCATGGCCCAGTCGGCCAACATGAGCACCGAGGCCTTCGAGAAGTTCTACTTCGACGTGTGCACCATGGACTACGCCCGGATGGCGCGGGCGATGAAGCCGCTGGAGAAGCGCATGCGCAAGGCCGACAAGGTCCGCATCGTGGCGCCGGGCACGGACCTGTCGTTCTCCATCAAGGGCATCGGCGCCAAGCCCTGCGAGGGATTGCGCAACATCCCCGACGGCGAATGCTTCACCTGCCCGACGCTCAAGTCGTCCAACGGCGTGATCACCTTCAACACGCCCACCCTGTACGCCGGCACCAAGTTCGAGGGGATCCGACTCGAGCTGAAGGACGGACGGATCGTCAAGGCCACCTGCCAGGGCGGCACCGAGCGCAAGCTCAACGAGATCCTCGACATGGACGCGGGCGCCCGCTTCATCGGCGAGTTCAGCCTCGGCTTCAACCCGTTCATCCTCAACCCGATGTGCGACATCCTCTTCGACGAGAAGATCGCCGGATCGCTGCACTTCACCCCGGGGCAGGCCTACGAGGACCCGGGCAACGGCAACAAGTCGGCCGTGCATTGGGACATGGTGCAGATCCAGCGGCCCGAGTGGGGCGGCGGCGAGGTGTGGTTCGACGGCG
>JAJTFN010000216.1:0-2960 GCA_021298285.1 Verrucomicrobium sp. | reverse complement strand
CCAGGATCCCCCGCCATGACCCACCGCCCAGCGGCCCGGCCCCGGCGCTCGTGTGCCATCCTGTTGCCGGCCCGGTGGCTCCGCCGGATCGCGGCCTCGATCCAGTTCCTGGTGGCCGCCTGCCTGCTGACGTCGGGGATCGCCCTGGCCCGCGAGTGGGAGCCCGGATTCCGGGACCTGGCCGCCTGGGGTCGGGACATGCACCTGCGGCCGGTCGCCTCGCGCGACGAGCTGCACCTGACGAACCGGTGGACCCGCCTGCGGTTCCGCAAGGACTCGGACAGGATGACCTACAACGAGGTCGAGTTCCGCCTGTCGGACCGCATCGCCGTCGAGTCCGGAAGGTTCCGCGTGTCCCAGCGCGACATCGACTCGCTGATGGCCCCGCTGCTGGCCCCCCCGAAGCGGAGCGTCCGCCCGATCCGCCGCATCGCGATCAATGCGGGCCACGGAGGCCGCGACCCGGGCAACCTCGAAGGCCGGCGGATGGAGAAGACCCTGACCCTCGCCCTGGCGACCGATCTGGCCCGTCACCTCAAGTCGGCGGGGTTCCAGGTGGTGTTCATCCGGAGCTCCGACCGCTTCATCGAACTGCCCGAGCGCGCGGCCGCGGCCAACCGGTCCGGGGCCGACCTCTACGTGAGCCTGCACTTCAACGGGTTCGACGGACCGGGGAGCGACTCGGTCCAGGGACTGGAAACCTATTGCCTCACGCCGGCCGGCGCGCCCTCGAGCAACGATTCCCAGCGCCGCGGCCGGATGGCCGGGTTCGAGGCCAACCGCTTCGACCGGGAGAACCTGACCCTGGCCCACCAGGTGCACCGAGCGATCCTCGACCAGACACCGCTGGCCGACCGGGGCGTCCGACGGGCACGCTTCAAGGAACTCACCCTGTTGAAGATGCCGGGCATCCTGATCGAGGGTGGCTACATGACCCATCCCGCCGACACCCGCCAGATGGAGTCTCGGAAGTCGCGGGACCAACTGGCCGCCGCCATCGCCGACGGCATCCTGCGGCACAAGAAACTCGTCGAACGCGGGGCCCCGGAGTGATCCCTCGCCCACGGCAATCCAGCCGTCAGGCCGGTCGACGAGCGACCCGGCCCCAGGTCACCTGCGGGTTCCGGTGAGCAGCTCGTCCACCAGGGTTTTGGCCCCGTACACGCTGCGCAACGACTCCAGGATGCCGGCGCTGTGGACCGAGAGGGCCCGGGCCTGGGTCTCCTCGTAGGCGAAGCCGAGGACAAGGGACTCGATGTTGCCGTCGAAGATGATGCCGACGAACTCCCCGTTGCGGTTCACCACCGGGCTGCCCGAGTTGCCCCCGATGATGTCGTGGGTGGAGACGAAGTTGAACGGCACGTCGGCACGGACGGCCTTGCGTTTCTTGAGCCACCGCTCGGGCAGGTCGAAGGGCGGCCGGCCCTCCATCTCGGTGGACCGCTCGAAGATCCCACCCAGCCGGGTGACCGCCGGGACCGCCTTCCCGGCCGAGGTGTAGCCCTTCACCACACCGTAGGAGAGGCGGAGCGTGAAGGTCGCGTCGGGATAGCGGCCCTTGCCCTCCAGCGCGAACCGGGCCGCTGCGATCGCGGCATGGGCCTGCTTCTTCACCTCCGATTCGGCCTCCATCAGGCGCCGCACCTCGCGGGCCTCCGGATCGATCGCCTTGGCCAGTTGGAGGAGCGGATCCCCGGACGCGGCGATGGCCTTGCTTCCCCCCTGGTGGAGCCGACGGCGCTCCTCCACCGAGCGCAACCGGCTGCCGGTGATGAGTTCCGCCGCACGGGCCCGGGGCGACTTGCCGGCCAGGACCTTCAGGACGGTGGGGTTCCGGGCCCCGAGCTGCTCGGCCAGGTAGGTCAGCGAGTCGGCCAGGCGCAGGATCTCCAGGTCGTCATGGATCGGCTTGTCCGAGAACAGCCCCATCTCGAGCGAGGCACGGCCGGCCTCGGCGAACTCCCGAAGGCGCTCGCCATCGGGCTTCGGGTATTCCTCGGCGGCCCGGACCAGCGTCTGGGCGATGTCGAAGAGTTCCGACTGGAAGGCTTGGCCCAGCTCCAGCAGGCGATACTGCGGCTCATGAAGGGCGATCTTCGCCTGGGCCTCCTGGATCCGGTCGAAGGCGGCGGCCGCCGCGGCGAAGTCCGGGTTGGCGGCGAACTTGGACCGCAGGGCCTTCTCCTGCTGCCGCTTGGCCTCCATGAGCGCCGGGTCGTACAGGCCGGCGTGCCCGCCGTCCCGGGCCTTGCGGCTGTTCTGGATGCCGAAGAGCTCGTCCTTGGCGCGCCGCGCGTTCTCGCCGCTCCGCTCGCTCCAGGACCTGAGCAGCACCTCGCGCCGCTTCAGGTAGGCCAGCGCGACGGGATACTGGCGGTCGCGGAGGTGCTCCAACTCGGCGACCGTCAGCAGGCGCTCGGTCCGGCCCGGATGACCGGACACGAAGGTCAATTCCCCCTCGGCGGCCCCCTTGGCCGACCACTTCAGGAAGTGGGGCACCTTCACCGGTTTGCCGTTCTCGTAGGCGCGGAACAGGCAGATGTCGAGGTCGTACCGGGGATACTCGAAATTGTCGGGATCGCCCCCGAAGAAGGCCACCTGCTGCTCCGGCGCGAAGACCAGCCGGACGTCGGTGTACTTCTTGAACCGGTAGAGGTGGTAGGCGCCGCCCTGGTACAAGGTGACGACATCCGATCGGAATCCGGTCGCATCGAGCGATTCCTTCTCGATGGCGGCCATCACCGCCCGGCGGGCCTTGGCCGCCTCGTCGGGCGACATCCCTGAGGTGACGGCGGCGTTGACGCGGGCGGTGACGTCCGAAATGGACTGGAGGACGTTGAGTTCCAGGTCGACGCACGGGATCTCCTCGGACTGGTTCCGGGCGTAGAAGCCGTCGCGCAGGTAGTTTTTCCGGGCGCTGGAGACCTTCTGCAGGGCGTCCGCGCCCACGTGGTGATTCG
>JAJTFN010000047.1 GCA_021298285.1 Verrucomicrobium sp. | reverse complement strand
CGATCCCCAGGCCCGATCCCCAGGCCCGATCCCTACCCCGCCTCTTTCTTCAAGGCGCCTCGTAGAGTCGGTCGTCGCACCCGCCTCCCATCGACCCACGGGCCGCCTCGCGTTCCCCGGCATGGCCGACGAAGCCCCCGCCACAGGAGGCAACCCGCCAGCCGCCCCCAGACCCGACCCGCGGGACCGTGCGCCGGGAGGGCGCGTGGCCCGTCAGGAACCCGTCGGCTGGGTCGAGTAGGCCTCCATGCCCACGCAGGAGCACACGAGGTTCCGGTCCCCGAAGACATTGTCGACGCGGCCCGAGGCGGGCCAGAACTTGAACTCCCGCAGACCGGCCACCGGGAAAGCCGCCCGCTCACGGGTGTAGGGCCGATCCCACCCCTCGGCGGCGATCTGGTCGGCGGTGTGCGGGGCGTTCTTGAGCACGTTGTTCCGGGCATCCACCCGACCCTCCTCGACCTCGAGGATCTCGGCGTGGATGGAGATCATGGCCTCGCAGAAGCGGTCCAGCTCGGCGCGGGGCTCCGACTCGGTCGGCTCGACCATCAAGGTGCCGGCCACCGGCCAGCTCAGCGTGGGTGCGTGGAAGCCGTAGTCCATCAGGCGCTTGGCGACATCCTCGGCGGTGACCTTCTTGAAGTGGCGCAGGTCGAGGATGCATTCGTGGGCCACGCACCCGTTGGCACGGTAAAGCGTCGGGAAATAGGGCTCCAGGCGCTGGGCGATGTAGTTGGCGTTGAGGATGGCCACACGGGTGGCCGCCGTCAGGCCGTCGGCCCCCATCATCTGCAGGTACATCCACGGGATGGTGCAGATGGAGGCGCTGCCCCACGGGGCCGCGCTGACGGCCCCGATGGGATCTTCGCCGCCGAGGTTCACGACCGCATGGCCGGGGAGGAAGTCCACGAGATGCGCCGCGACGCACACCGGGCCGACGCCCGGGCCACCACCCCCGTGGGGGATGCAGAAGGTCTTGTGGAGGTTGAGGTGGCAGACATCCGCCCCCAGGGCTCCCGGCGAGGTCAACCCCACCTGGGCATTCATGTTGGCGCCGTCCATGTACACCTGTCCGCCCGCCTCGTGGACCCACTGGCAGATGTCCTTCACCGCCACCTCGAACACGCCGTGGGTGCTCGGGTAGGTGATCATCAGGGCCGCGAGGTTCGGACCGTGGAGGGCGATCTTTTCCCGGATGTCCGCGACGTCGATGTTGCCGTCGGCGTCGCACGCCACCGGGACCACCGTCATGCCGGCCATCACCGCGGAGGCCGGGTTGGTGCCGTGGGCGCTGGTCGGGATGAGGCACACGTTGCGATGGCCCTCGCCACGGCTGCGGTGCCAGGCGCGCACGATCAGCAGGCCGGCATACTCGCCCTGGGAGCCGCTGTTCGGCTGCAGCGAGACGCCGGCGAACCCGGTGCACGAGGCCAGCCACGCCTCGAGTTCCTCGAAGAGTTGCTGGTAGCCCCGGGTTTGGGACAGCGGCGCGAACGGGTGGATCGCACCGAACTCGGGCCAGCTGACCGGGAACATCTCGGCCGAGGCGTTGAGCTTCATCGTGCATGACCCGAGTGGGATCATGCTGTGGCAGAGCGACAGGTCCTTGGCCTCCAGGCGGCGGAGGTACCGGAGCATCTCGGTCTCGCTGCGATGCCGCCGGAAGACCGGGTGGGTCAGGAAGGGGCTGGTCCGCCGCGGAAGGACCGGGGCGACGATCTCCAGGTCACCGAGCGTGAACGGTGGCGTCTGGCCGAGGTGGAAGGCGGTGAGGATCCGCTGGACGTCCTCCGGCCCCGAGGTCTCGTCGAGGCTGACGCCAACCCGGGTGGCGGTGGCGCGGCGGAGATTGATCCCCAGCGATTCGGCTGCCTGGTGGACGGCCGAGGCGTCGAGGACCTCCACGGTGAGCGTGTCGAAGAATCCGCCGTTGAGGACCCGCAGCCCCAACCGTCGCAGTCCGGCCGCCAGCAACCCGGTCAGGCCGTGGACCCTGGCGGCGATCGCCGTCAGTCCCTCCGCCCCGTGGTAGGCCGCGTAGGCCATCGCCATGTTGGCCAGGAGCGCCTGGGCGGTGCAGATGTTCGAGGTGGCCTTCTCGCGACGGATGTGTTGCTCCCGGGTGCCGAGCGAAAGCCGGAGCGCCGTCCGCCCGCGGGAGTCCTTGGAGACGCCCACCAGGCGTCCCGGCATGGAGCGCTTGAAGGCGTCGCGGGTGGCGAAGAAGGCGGCATGCGGCCCGCCGAACCCGAGCGGCACCCCGAAGCGCTGCGCGCTTCCCACGGCGACGTCCGCACCCCAGTCGCCCGGGGTCTTCAGCAAGGTCAACGCCAGGAGGTCGGCGGCGAAGACGACCAAGGCACCGGCCCGGTGTGCCGCCTCGACCACGGGGGAAGGATCCCCCACCTCCCCGGAACTGCCCGGATACTGCACCAGGACGCCGAACACCTCGGACCCGAGCTGCGGGTTTGCCCGGTCACCGACGACGACCTGCAGCCCGAGGGCCTCGGCCCGGGTCCGGACGAGGTCGATATTCTGCGGGTGGCAGTCCGAATCGATCCAGAAGGTGTTCCGTTGGGCATCGGCCTCCTTGACCCGCCGGCAGAGGGTCATCGCCTCCGCGCAGGCGGTGGCCTCGTCCAGCAACGACGCGTTGGCGATGTCCATGCCGGTCAGGTCGCAGACCATGGTCTGGAAGTTCAGGAGGCCCTCCAGGCGTCCCTGGGAAATCTCCGCCTGATAGGGCGTGTACTGGGTGTACCAGCCGGGATTCTCGAGGATGTTCCGCTGGATGACGGGCGGAGTGATCGTGTCGTGGTATCCCAGGCCGATGTACGACTTGAACACCCGGTTCCTCGACGCGATCGACCTCAAGCGGGCCAACGCCGCGGCCTCGCCGAGGGGTTCGGGCAGGACCATCCCATCGGTCCGGCGGATCGCGGCGGGCACGGCAGCCTGGACGAGGGCGTCGAGCGATGCGTGCCCGGAAGCCTTCGCCATCTCATCCCACTCCCCGGGGCGGGGACCGATGTGGCGGTGGATGAAGGAATCGGGGTGCTGCGACAAGGACTCGAGGCTCATGGATGAACGGGCCCGCGGGAGCGGGGAGCGCCAAAGCTACGTCCGCCCCCCGACGTGGCAAGCGCCGCCTCTCGATTCGCCATCCCCCCTCTCCTTCAAGGCTCTCGGCCTGTCCCCTCTCTTTTCTCTCAGCCTGTCCCTCTCTTTTCTGGTCGACAGCCTGTCCCTCCGCCGAAGCCCCCCCGAAGCCTGTCCCGCGCGTGGATCGATCCGATGCGATCCCCCTGGCATCAAGACCGATCCGAGCCGGCAATTCCTGCCGCCGACCACGGTTGCTGGAGTTTGTCCTTTGGTCGAACGGGTCCGAGTGCTAAGAGCCTGTCCCCAAGGATCGCAGGCCGGGGCGATGTGCTCCCCGTCCAAAACCTGCCCGGTCCTGCGCCACCGCACCCATCGACATCCCCGTGCCGAAACCCTCCCAGCCCAACGGATCCCCCACCCGCCTGGTCCGGCCACTGGTCCGCCGGTTGCATGCCTATGTGCCCGGCGAACAACCCAAGGTGAAGGGGTTGGTCAAGCTCAACACCAACGAGAACCCCTACCCGCCCTCCCCGAAGGTGCTCTCGGCGGTGGCGGCGGCGGTCGATGGACGGCTGCGCCTCTATCCCGACCCGACAGCCCACCCCCTCCGAGAGCAGCTGGCCCGCCTGCACGGGTGTTCGCCCGATCACCTCATCATCGGCAACGGGTCGGACGAATTGCTGGCCCTGGGAGTCCGGGCGTTCGTGGAACCACAGCCCAGCGGCGGCAACCTGCCCAAGGCACCGTCCCGGCACCGGGTGCAGTACTTTTCCCCCAGCTATTCGCTGTATCCGGTCCTGGCCGAAACCCACGGGGCCATCATCCACCCGGTACCCCTGATGGAGGATTTCTCCCTGCCGCCGGTCTCCGACCTCCGATCCGGCAGGCGGTGGGATTTCAAGGCGGCGCTGACCTTCATCACCACCCCGAACGCACCGAGCGGCCGCGGGTTCCCGACCCGGGATCTCGACTCGCTCTGCGCCGCCATGAAAGGGGTGGTGGTCCTCGATGAGGCCTATGTGGATTTCGCCGAGGAAAACGCCCTGGAACTCTGCCTGCGGCACCCCCATGTCATCGTCTCACGGACCTTCTCGAAGGCCTACTCGCTGTGCTTCCAACGGGTGGGTTACTGGGTCGGACATCCCGAGCTCATCGCCGCACTGCACCGCATCCGCGACAGCTACAACGTCAACGGACTTGGCCAGTTGGCCGCACAGGCGACCCTCGGGGATCTGCCCTATTACCGGCGGAATTTCCGCAAGGTCATCGCCACAAGAACCCGCCTGGCGCGCGAACTGACCGGACTGGGCTGGCAGGTGCTGCCGTCGCAGACGAACTTCCTCCTGGCGCGCCCCCCGGGGCCGCCGGCCCGCCAATGGCTCGAAGCGCTTCGGGACCGGAAGATCCTCGTCCGATGGTTCAGCACACCGGGACTCGAGGCGTTCCTGCGGATCACCATCGGCACCGACCAGGAGATGGACACGCTCCTGACGACGGTGCGGAGCCTGTTCCGACCGACTCCGGACCGCTGACATCCCAGCCCACCTCGTCATGAGCCGCGCCGAGCCGGACAACGAACCATGAACCTCCCCAACCGATTGACCGTCTCCCGGTTCGCCCTCACGGGGCTGTTCTGGGTGGCGATCTTCGCCGAGTTCCCGGGGAACCGGACCTGCGCCCTCCTGCTCTTCGGCCTGGCCAGCCTCACCGACTACTTCGACGGGAAGATTGCCCGGGAGCGGCGGCTGATCACCGACTTCGGCACGCTGATGGATCCGTTGGCCGACAAGATCCTCACCTGCTCGGCGTTCATCGCCTTCATCGAGCTGGACCGGATCGAGGCCTGGATGGTGGCCGTCATCGTCGGCCGCGAACTGGCCATCACCGGCCTGAGATTGCTGGCGGCCTCGAAGCAGGTCGTGCTGGCCGCCGAACGTCTGGGCAAGCACAAGACGATCTCCCAGATCACGACGATCCTGGCGACCCTGCTGCTGATGAGCCACCCGCAATGGGGGGATGCCGGGAAACTCATCTTCGGGTGGCCCCTCTTCGGCAGGCCCTGGATCGAGACCCTTGAACAGGCCTCGCAGTGGGTCGCGGTGATCCTCACCCTCTCCAGCGGGGCGACCTACCTCTGGCGCAACCGCCACCTGTACCTCGGGGACATGTAGTCGGCCACGCGGCGGAGGATGGCGCGATCCCCATGCCTCGCCAGGGCACCGGCCCTCACGTCACCAGATTGGGGAACGCCGCGGCCGACGGGGCAGCCCCGGATTCCGGAGCATCGACGATCCGATGCCCCCGGACCGCGGGTCGGGCGACCTTCAGCGGGAAGCCAGCGCACCGGCCCGATCGGAATCGAGCAGCGTCTCGAACTCCCTCAGGCTGGGCTTGATGACCCGGGCCTCACCGCAGTGGCCCAGCATGGCCTCGAGCGTCTTGAGCCCGTTGCCCGTGATGCACAGGACCGCGCTGGAATCGGCCGGGATCTTGCCCTGCGCGATGAGCTTCTTGGCGACCCCGACGGTGACCCCGCCGGCCGTCTCCGCGAAGATGCCCTCGGTCTCCGCCAGCAGGCGGATGCCCTCGCGGATCTCGTCGTCGCTGACATCCTCGGCATGGCCCCCGGTCTCCTTCATCACCTTCAGCGCGTAGAAGCCGTCGGCGGGCGTCCCGATGGCCAGCGATTTGGCGATGGTGTTGGGCTTGACCGGCTTGAAGAAATCAAGACCGGCCTTCTGGGCCGTGGAAATGGGCGAGCATCCCGTCGCCTGGGCGCCATGGATCTTCCAGGGGCTGTTCTGGACCAACCCCAGCTTGGAGAACTCCTGGTAGCTCTTGTGGATCTTGGTCAGCAGCGATCCTGAAGCCATGCAGACGACCGTGTGCTCGGGGATCCTCCAGCCCAACTGCTCCTGGATCTCGAAGCCCATGCTCTTCGAGCCCTCGGCGTAGTAGGGGCGCATGTTGACGTTGACGAAGGCCCAGCCGTACTTGCCGGCGATCTCGGCGCACAACCGGTTGACCTCGTCGTAGTGGCCGCGGATGCCGACCACGTTGGCCCCGTAGACCAGGGAGTTGACGACCTTCCCCTGCTCGAGGTCCGACGGGATGAACACGTAGCACTGGAGCCCGGAAGCCGCCGCATTGGCGGCGACGGAGTTGGCCAGGTTGCCCGTCGAGGCGCAGGCGACGGTCTTGAAGCCCAATTCGACCGAACGGCTGAGGGCCACGCTGACGACCCGGTCCTTGAAGGAGAGGGTCGGGTAGTTGACGGCGTCATTCTTGACCCACAGTTCGCGGATCCCGAGCCGGGCGGCCAACCGGTCGGCCTTCACCAGGGGGGTGTATCCCACCTTGGCGCCCACGGTCGGCTCGCCGGCGATCGGGAGCAGCTCCCGGTAGCGCCACATGGTCTGGGGGCGGGAACAGATCCGGTCGCGCGTCAGGCTCTGCCGGATGCGCTCGTAGTCGTAGGCGACCTCCAGCGGACCGAAATCGAACTCGCAGACATGGGTGGCCCCCAAGGGGTATTCCCGGCCGCACTCCCGGCACTTCAGTGCCTTCATGAATCCGTTGCTCTGGCTCATCATCTAAACTTTTTTCCGTGAGGGGTCCCGGCGCACATCCGGGAATCGCGGGAAGGAGGGACAACAAAAACCCCTTCCGCGAAGCGAGAAGGGTGGGGCTCTGAACGAGTCGACTCTTCTCATCTTCGCCGAGGCCTCACGACCCCGACCGGATTTGGCACCTGGGCGCGGGGCAAGTCAGCCCCACCGGTTGCCGTGGCTTCACAGGGCCGTTCCCTCTGCCACTCTGGATGAGCGCCGCGGTCACCCGCAGCTTCCGGAGTTGATCGGCCGAACCTGACCAACTGTCAAAGATATTCTCTTTTGTTTTTTCACTCGAGGAATCCGAGCGCTTGAGCCTGTTCCAGCCTGTCCCCTCGCACCACGCACGCCGGCGTCCAAGCATGCCCCACCGTCGGACCCGCCACCGTGGGGCTGCCATCATCGGCGCCCCGGAGGCGGTCGGCCGGCCGAAGTCGAATCGAGCCTGTCCCCAAGTGTCCCCAGAGCCCGTTGCCGACAAACCTCGAGCCTGTCCCCATCCGATCTTCCGGGCCGTCCGCTGGTCCAGAGCAGCACCGGTATTCCGGCCCTTCCAGCCAGCGCCTCCGGGCGCCGAGAAACGCGACCCCGCGCCCGGAGGTGACCTTTGACTTCTCTTTCACGGACTCCGCGCTAGTTTCCACGCGCCATGAATTCCGTCAGCACCGTCGTGCTTTCCCGAGATTGCGATGCGGTCCAGATTCCCGCCGGCAACACCGTCACCCTGCCGGCAGGAACCGAGGTGGACATCACCCAGACCCTGGGCGGATCCTACACCGTCCATGCCATGGGCGGGCTGTTCCGGGTCGGTTCGAAGGACTCCGATGCCCTGGGGATCACCGCACCGGTGCCGACCCCGGGGGCACCATCCTCGGGCGACATCGATGAGAAATCCGTCTGGGACACCCTGCGCACCTGCTACGACCCGGAGATTCCCGTCAACATCGTCGACCTGGGCCTGGTCTATGATCTGGGCATCGAGCCCCTGCCCGGCGGGACCAAGAAGGTGTTCGTCAAGATGACGCTCACCGCCCCCGGTTGCGGGATGGGAGCCACCATCGCCGGGGACGCCCAGCAGAAGATCCTGACCTTGCCGGGGGTCGACGACGCCTCGGTGGAGATCGTGTGGGATCCCCCCTGGCACCAGAGCATGATCACGGCCGAGGGGCGCCGCCTACTGGGGCTCGAGTGACCGTCCCGGCAACTGCCCCGGAGGCGGCCATCGTGCCGAATCCGACTCCCGGCCCGCCCCCTCCCCCAACCGACGCCCCACCGATCCCGCCCCGATGAAGAAGCCTGTGCCTTTCCACGACATCCCCGCGATCCTCGGCGACATCCGAAGGGGTCGCATGGTGGTGGTGGTCGATGACGAGGACCGGGAAAACGAGGGCGACCTGGTGATGGCCGCGGAAAAGGTCACCCCGGATTCCATCAATTTCATGGCCAAACACGGCCGTGGATTGATCTGCGTGCCGACGGTGGCCGAGCGACTCAAGCAACTGGGGATCGAGCAGATGGTGGCCAGGAACCGCGACGCCTACAAAACGGACTTCCAAGTCAGCGTCGATGCGGCCCGGGGCGTGACCACCGGAATCAGCGCCGCCGACCGGGCCCGGACCATCCAGGTGATGGTCGACCCCACGGCAACCCCGGCCGACCTGGTCCAACCCGGGCATGTCTTCCCGCTCCGGGCCAAGGCCGGAGGCGTCCTCCGCCGCGCGGGCCACACCGAGGCCGCCGTCGATCTGGCGACCCTCGCCGGCCTGAAACCTGCCGGGGTGATCTGCGAGATCATGAACGACGACGGTTCGATGGCCCGACTGCCCCACCTCGTGCGGTTCGCCCGCAGGCACCGCCTGAAGATCTGCTCGATCGCCTCGCTGATCGAGTTCCGCAGGACCTCCGAGAGGTTGGTCGAGCGCGTCGAATCGATCCGGATGCCCACCGACTACGGGGAGTTCATGCTGCACCTCTACGCGTCGAAGGTGGACGGAACGGAGCATCTGGCGCTGGTGAAGGGTGAGGTCGCCGGCCGCAAGGGGGTGATGGTGCGGGTCCACAGCGAATGCCTCACGGGGGATGTCTTCGGTTCGCGCCGATGCGACTGCGGTCCGCAACTCCATGCGGCCATGGAGCGGATCCAGCGGGAAGGTCGCGGGGTCATCCTGTACATGCGGCAGGAGGGCCGTGGCATCGGCCTCGGGGCCAAGATCCGGGCCTACAAGCTTCAGGAGCAGGGACTCGACACGGTCGATGCCAACCTTCAACTGGGCTTTCCGATGGACCTTCGCGACTACGGATTCGGAGCCCAGATGCTCTCGGACCTCGGCGTGAAGAGGATCCGCCTGCTCACCAACAATCCCAAGAAGGTCGTGGGTCTTCAGGGACATGGGCTGGAGATCATCGAGCAACTCCCCATCCGGGTCCCCCCGAATCCGGAGAATGAGGGCTACCTCAAGACCAAGCGCGAGCGGATGGGACACCTGCTCTGAGCCGACATCCCCGGGGCCGATCCTGGGGCGCCGAGGGGGGGCCGCCGACCCACGGGGAGGGCGATCCCTGGTGCGGACGATGCACCCGGTGAAGGCCGTCCGCCCCGGCTCCGGGGGGGAAGCGACAAGGCGGGGCGACATTCCCCACCGCCCCTGCCAACCGGTCCGGGTCAACGATCCACTCGTCCGGTCCAACAGGCGCCCGAGGCCGACGCCTCAGACATCGCACAGGCGGACGGCCTGCCGGAGCGATCCCAGGGCATCCGGACGGGCCGGGATGAATTCCTGGGCCACGAACCCCTGGTACCCCGTGTCGGCAATGGCCCTCAGGATCGCCGGGTAGTTCAACTCCTGCGTCTCGTCGATCTCGTGCCGACCCGGCACGCCCCCCGTGTGGTAGTGGGCGAAAAACGCATGCTGCTTGCGGATCGTGGCGATGACATCCCCCTCCATGATCTGCATGTGGTAGATGTCGTAGAGCAGCTTGAAGGACTCGGATCCGACCTCCCGGCACAACGCCACCCCCCACGCCGACTTGTCGCACATGTAGTCCGCATGATCGACCCGGGAGTTCAGCAACTCCATCACCAGCGTGACCCGGTTCTTCTCGCACAGGCTCATCAAGCGCTTCAGGCCCGCCGCACAATTCCGGAGTCCGGTCGCGTCGTCCATGCCCCCCCGATTGCCTGAGAAGCAGATCACGTTCCGCAGGCCGGCCTTCGCGGCCAATGGGATCCATTCCTCGTAGGCCGACACCAGCGTGTCATGATGCTCGAGGCGGTTGAACCCCTTGGTGATCCCGCCGAGACCATCCTTCACCGGATTGCTGGTGATGGCGCAGGTCAGGCCATGCTTCCTGACCACCTCCCAATCCCCAGGCCCGAGAAGCTCGATCGATCGCAGGCCCATCGCCTTGCCGGCGACGGCCAGTTCCTCCACCGAGACCTTCGGGTAGCACCACTTGCAGACCGAGTGGCGGATTCGGCCCTTCAGGCCTTCCGCCGACTCGGCCGCACCGAGGCGGCGGGACAAGGAGACGGCGGCAACGGAAGCAGCGGTCGTCATGGCCGACCGGCGGGTGATTTTCATGCCCGGCATGATAGCCAAGGAGCCTGTCCCCGCGCCAAACGAAAACCGGGCGACAGGCCCTTTTCACGGCTCTTCATGGGGACAGGCTGTTTTCTTGAAAGATCTGGCCTGCGGCCAACGAAGGCTTCATGGGAGCCCTCTGATCCTGTGGGTTCCACCCCACGGCATGCGCACTCGACGAATCAAAGCCCCATCGGACGCCCCCAGCGGCCTGTACCACTGCATCTCTCGTGTCGTCGACCGACGCCTCGTCTTCGGCGCGTTGGAGAAGGAACGGTTCTGCGACCTGATGCGTCGCTACGCCTGTTTTTGCGGCGTCCGGATCCTGACATTCTGCGTGATGAGCAACCATTTCCACCTCCTGATCGAGGTTCCGCGACGGCCGGACCAACCACCCGGTGACCATGAGTTGCTCGAACGCATCGCGGCCATTCACTCATCCGGACGCACCCGGGTCATCCGGGAGCTTTTCGCCCGAGCCACGCCCGAGGAACGCGAGGCGTTGCGCCATCGATTCTGGAGACGCATGGGTGACCTCAGTCAGTTCCTCAAGGAACTCAAGCAGCGATTCAGCCAATGGCACAACCTCCGGCAGGGACGCCGGGGAACACTTTGGGAGGAGCGCTTCAGAAGCGTGCTCATCGGACCCGAGGGCCGGGCCCTCAGCACCGTCGCCGCCTACATCGACCTCAACCCGGTCCGTGCGGGAATCGTGTCCCATCCCGCAGAATATCGTTGGAGCGGCTACGCCCAGGCGATGGCGGGCAAATCCGATGCCTTGGCCGGATACGAGCACCTGATGCGCCTGCATGACGGTTGTGCCGCCCTGTACCCGCAGCAGGCCTTCATTCGGTACCACCATGGACTCTTTGGCCACGGCGGACGATGCAGGACGATCCCCGGCAACCCCAGGGGCCACCCACCGGTCCGGACCGTCCGCGACGCGGCCCGAGGGGCCTCACCAACGGTCAGCCCAACAGAGGCCCCGGCAGGGATCGCCGGCGATCCTGGCGGGATCGTTGATCGTTTGCTCCGTCGCATTGCCTACTTCAGCAGCGGAGCGGTGATCGGCACGCGGGGTTTCGTCGATTCGATGGTGCATCGTCTTGGGTTGCGGCAACCCCGAACAATGGGCGGATCGGCGTTTCCGGGACAACCGCCGGACTCGGCCCCACCCATCACCCCCGGTTGTGCCATCCACCCTCTTGGAGACTCCGGGGAGTGGTGGATCTTCAGCCTCCGAGCCTCTCGCACCTGAGCCCACCGGATCGGCAACGCCTCCAGAACTCCAAGGCACACGATCGCGGATGCTGGCCGGCAACATCAGACCCGGACCAACTGGCCGGATCGTCGGGGCAATCTCCGCTCCTTCACACCCGATAACGGATCTTGCGGGCCAAATCGCGCTTCCTCACGGACTCCGTGGCTGTTTGACTCACGCCGAAGATGAAGGTTCTGGTCATTGGATCGGGTGGGCGGGAACACGCACTGGTCTGGAAACTCGCCGCCTCGCCACACGTCACGGAGTTGGCCTGTGCCCCGGGCAACGCGGGCACCTCGACCGTTTTCCTGAGGTCTGGAAACCCGGTGACGAACCTGTCCATCCCGGCCGATTCGCTTCAAGCGCTTCGCGACCATGCGATCAACCATCGCGTGGACCTCACCGTCGTGGGTCCCGACAACCCGCTCGCCCTGGGGATCGTCGACCTGTTCCAGGCTGCCGGACTGCGGATCTGGGGACCGAACCGAAAGGCCGCCCGCTTCGAATCATCGAAGGCGTTTTCCCAGGACTTCATGATGCGACACGGCATCCCCAGCGCGCGGTCGGGTGTCTTCAGCGACGCCGTCGAGGCCCGGCGCTTCGCGGCCGAGTTGGATGGCCGATGCGCGGTCAAGGCCGATGGTCTGGCGTTGGGGAAGGGGGTCCTGTTGACCCACTCGGTCCCCGAGGCGCATCAGGCGATCGAGGACATCCTGATCCGCGGCACCTTCGGTGACGCAGGATCACGGATCGTCATCCAGGAACTCCTCGAAGGGATGGAGATCTCCCTCCATGCGCTTTGCGACGGCAAGACCGCGCGATTGTTCCCGACGGCCCAGGACCACAAGCGGATTTTTGACGGCGACCAGGGGCTCAACACCGGGGGCATGGGTGCCTATTCACCGGCCCCATTCCTCAACGATGCGGACCTGGAACGCATCGGGAAGTCCATCCTCGATCCCTGGCTGGCGGGATGCGAGGCCGAGGGCATCGATTTCCGGGGAATCCTCTACCCCGGAGTCATGCTGACAAAATCCGGCCCCAAGGTCCTGGAATTCAATGCGCGGTTCGGGGATCCCGAAACGCAGGTCTACCTCACGCGTCTGGAAAACGATCTGGTGGAACTGCTGGGCGCCAGCCTTGATGGAAACCTTCATGAGACGCCTTTGCGATGGTCCCCGATGCCCAGCGTTTGCGTGGTGATCGCCGGCGCCGGATACCCCGGCAGCGGCCCCAAGGGAATCCCCATCCACGGTCTGAGCGACCTGACCAACCGCAAAAACCTCATGGTCTTCCATGCTGGAACCGAACTCAGGGACGGACGCGTTGTCACCGCAGGAGGACGGGTCCTGGGGGTGACCGCTTGGGGCAAGGACCTGATCGAAGCCCGAAATCAGGCCTATGATGCCTGCGATCGGATCTGTTTTGAGGGAATGCAATTCCGAAGGGACATCGGCGCCAAGGGCTTGGGAATCCGGCAATCCGACGAACGGATCCGGTAGGCGCCCCCCGGCCACGACTCACAAAAGCCCCGCAGACGCCCAAAGCCACGTCCGATCCCCCGGCCTTGGAGCGTATGACCCTGACTCCACGCCTCCACGCCTGACCCGCGAGGGCAGCCAGGAAAACCAACCCGGGCTCAGTTCCGGCTGCGGGCGTCGATCGTGGGCGCCGTGCAATGCAAGCCTGTCCCCGCCATGCAAGCCTGTCCCCGCCGTCCCGCGGCCATCTCCGAGCCCATCTTCGCGCAGGGTGCGTCGCTTGGTCCGACGCCCGCTCGACGGGGGCATTCCTCAAGTCGCATCCCTCCTCGGCCGATGCTTGACTGATCGGTACCAATCCTCAAGGTCACTCGGGTCCACGACACAACGGTCAGCCATTCAGGACAAATGCCCAACGTCTTCGAGGGAGCACAAATTTCCGACAACGCCAAGGTGAGCGGTGACGCCCTCGTTTTCGGCAACTGCCGGATCTACGGCAACGCCCGGATCTATGGAGACGCCCAAGTCTACGAGGATGCCCATGTCTCCGGCAATGCCTTGGTCTATGCCGATGGCCGCGCCTACGGAATGTGCCGGGTTTTCGGGGATTCCCAGATCGCGGGTCAGTCGCGGGTTTATGAAGATGCCCGGATCTTCGGGAGCGGATTCATCCATGGGACAGCGCAGGTCTACGGGGCCGCCCAAGTCGGAGGGACGGCACAGGTCTTCGGATCCGCGAAGGTCTACGGGGATGCGATGATCTCCGGAAGCGCCCGGATCTACGGGAACGCAAGGGTTGCAGGAGATGCACGGGTTTTCGGTGACGTCCAGATCCGGGGATTCGCCCTGGTCGAAAGCATCCGGCACTGGTTCTCGTTCACCCTCGGCAGCGAAACCATGAGCGTCTACCGGTCCTCAAGGCCGGAGGGCTACGAGATCAACATCGAGGGTCAGGATGCGACGATCGACCTGCTCGACGAAGACCTTGGGCGATTCGTGCTCAAGACCATCGAGAGCAACTTCGACCTTTCCACCCGGAGCAAACCGACCCACAGCGGATTGAGGCGGTAACATGGGGTGCCCTCGAGAAGGGGGCCGATCCGCGCCCTGCACCATCCGTGGCTCTCTGTCAGGGTGCCCGCCCGGTCTCCGAAGTGACCTTTTGAGAGTCTATCAGCTGGAGGCATCCACGGAAACCAAGGAAACCCCCCGCGATTTGGCATGGGCCTCCAGTTCCTCCAACTCGAGGAGCAGGGTCATTCCAGCTTCGAATCCCAACACACGTATTCCGCTCCGGGCACAGGTCTCGACGGTTTTCGGGCCCACACAGGGGATGTCGAAACGAAGATCATGGCCGGCCTTGGCGAGTTTCACCGCGACGGCACCACCGGACTTGCCGGCCAGCAATCCGCCCCGCTCAAGGCACGCATCGGTCCCCTCGAAGGCCTCGACCGCGAGGGTGGCACCATCCTTGACCACCACCGTCTGACCGATTTCGAGGCGGGCCGTTTCCTTGGCGATATCGAAGGCGTGGCGGATATCCGGCAGGTGTTTCTCAGGAAGGCCCGCTCCCGAGCGATAGCCAGATCCCGGCATCCACGCAGTCAACCATGGAACAGCTGGCACCAATTCGATGCCGTCCTTGCCCAACTCATCGCCGATGGCCCCGAAAACGGTGTGTGCATTCTTTTGCTTGAGCCTCATCAGCAAGGCCATCGCCCTCAGGTCGGGCCTGACGTCGAAGAGGTTTCGGGGGGCGATCTGGCCCAACATGACGCACCGCTGGACACCGCGGGATCTGAGGGCTTGGATCATCTTGGACAATTGACCGACACGGACCCATTCCAGCGAGTCGACTTCGGCGGCCAGCTTCGGGTCGGTCTCACCCTCGAATGCGACGGCCGCCACGGATTCCCCCCTGCGTCGCGCCTCGCGCGCGAACAGGAACGGCAGGGATTTGCTTCCGGCAATCAAACCGATCACGCGGAAAACCTGACCGAAGTGGTCGTTCCTTGGAAGTCACACCTCGAGGGGAACCGGGGCACCCGGCACTTCGGACTCGCTCGGGAGTTGGGCCCGTCGAAGAGTGGGTGACGGCCGGTGGGGCA
The DNA here is from genome assembly GCA_021298285.1 of Verrucomicrobium sp. Lineage (GTDB taxonomy): Bacteria > Verrucomicrobiota > Verrucomicrobiia > Limisphaerales > UBA9464 > SXXZ01. The sequence continues at coordinate 10,976 of JAJTFN010000047.1, read as the reverse complement.
GATGGCCCGAGGGATCCGCCCAACCGGTCTGAAAACCGCCCGGCGGAGCGCAGCCTGAGCATGGCCGGGTCGCGGGTCCCCGGCCGCCCGTCCCTCGCACTCAGGTGGAGAACGCCCGGCGAAGTTTCCTGAAACTCTTGGGCACGGCCGTCCCGGCCGGTTCCTTGCCCTCCATCTCCAGCGAAACCCATCCCCGGAATCCGCTCTCCCGAAGGATCCTGGCGATGCGTCGATAGTCCAGGTCAAGGGTGTACCACTCCCCGCCTCCCGGGTAGTCCTTGGCCTGTACCATCACGGTCCTTGAGGCGATGCTTCGAAGCCGTTCGTAGGGGTTTTCGAGGAAGTTGCCCGTATCCATCAGCAGTCCGAAGTACGGCGAGTCAATGGCCGATGCGATCCTCAGCAAGCCCTCGACCGTTCGGGTCAATCCCCAGTGGTTCTCGACGGCAAGGGTGACACCGGCCGCCGCCGCATGAGGAAGGCACTGCTGCAGACAATCGATGCACCATTGGAACCCCTGCTCCTCGGTATATCCGGCCGGAACCGGTTCCTCCCCGCGGGCCTTCATGAGGTCGTCGAATGAGGAGATGGTGTTCCAGCGGCCGGAGTTGATCCGGACGCACGGGATGCCGAGGGCCGCGGCAATGTCGATGCACTTCAGGGTATGGGCGACCTGGCTCTGGCGGAACGCCGGATCGGGATCGACAAAATCCTGGTGGATCGAGAGACAAACCAGGGCGATTCCATGGCGGAAAGCGTGTCGCTTCAAGTCGGCCAGATACGCCCGATGCCGGGCGTTCAGCGGCTCCTTCTCAGGCAGGTCCATCTGACGATGGAGGATGTCCACCCCTTCGGCCCCAAGGGCCGCGGCCCGCTCGATCACCTCGTGGATGGAGACCTTGGGGTCCCGGAAATGCCAGTAGGAATAGGACGCGATTGCCAGACGGATGCGGGGTTCGAGAGGAACCATCGCACCGGCCTGCAGCCGGATCGGAGTCAGGGCGGCGGCGACCCCGGCCGCCATCAGGGTGCCACTGGCACCGAGAAAACCTCGCCGGCCTGGATCATGGTTTGCGGGTGAAGGATGCATGGCGGGCAATCTGCGAAGCCTGTCCCCATGCGGCAATCGCCAATCCGGGAGACCATCCAAAAACCGGGGGGCCGCGAGACAGTTGGAGCGACTGGATTCGATTGGCGAGCGGCAGGGCCGGGAATGAAACAACGAAGTCCATTGACCGGACCAGATGACCGCCAGGCATCGCCAAGCCACGGGTCGATGGGGACAGGCTCGATTTCAATGGCTGCTGGCACCGGCAACCTGGCCGGCAACCTGGGCAATACAAAGCCCGTGTTCAGACCAGTTCGGTATCGTTATTCATTGGATGACCAGCATTGGATGACCAGCGCATGAAGCCTGTCCCCAAGGTGAGTGAGAGACGATGGCCATGAGGTACATGAGAGAGACCGAACGGTGGGTGGTTGGCACCGGCACCCGATCGGGAGCGCAGGGGATCGCAGGGATCGAGAGGGGGCAACGGAGGCCATCCCGCTGGCGGTTGGCGCGGAGGACTCGGTGTCCTCGCAACCCCGGGCACGCGCCAGCCAGCCAAGCCGCGGCTCGGTGGTCGCTTGGAGCGGGGGCCGCAGTGCCGCTCCATCCATCAGGCAGGACCGGGCAAGGCGCGGTGCCATCAGACGTCCGGCCCCGGTCGGATGACCCGACGTGATCAATCCATGGTCCGGGCTGTCGACACCGGCAGGCAACCAACCTCCCGGGTCTGAAGAGTCAACCGGACTATTCCTTGAGCTGCCGCTTGGCCTTGCGGGCCTCGGCCTTTTCGTTGTTCTCGAACTCCTTCTCCGCCACCCGAACGCCGGGCAGGCGTTGACGCTCCTGGTCGGCCACCTCCCCGGCGTCGGCCGGGGTGGCGAGGATGCTCGGGCGGATGAGGATCATGAGCTCGGTCCGGGCATTGTTCTGGCTGCGCTTGGAGAAGGCAGCCCCGAGGTAAGGGATGTCTTTCAGCAGGGGCACGCCGGATTTCTGCTTGTCGGTGCTGGTCGTGATGTAGCCACCCAGCAACACCGCGTCCTTGTCGCGCACGGTGACGAACGAACTGGCCGACCGGGTCTGGGTCTGCGGCGCGCTCAGGCCGTTGCCGAGATCGAGGTTCGCCCCGAGGTTGTCTACCGTCTGGTCGATCTGCATCACCACCAGGTTGTCCGGCGTGATGAAGGGGGTGACATTGAGCCCGACACCCACTTGTTGGCGGGTGATGGACTGGCTGTTGCCGAAGGTGCCGCCCCCGAAGAATGAGCCAGAGACGAAGGGCACCTCCGAGCCGACGAAGAAACTGCCCGCGGTGGCGTGCGAGGTGATGACCCTCGGGCGCTGGATGACGTTGACCCGGCTGTCGGCCGCGATGGCGCTCAAGGCGATGTCCCAGTTCTGGCCGATCTGGGCGAAGTACGATAGACCGGACCCGGAGGTCGCCGGGATGCCGCCAACCACATTGGTCCCAACCGCTCCGCCGGTGGAACGCCCGATCTGCCTGAGGAAGTCTGAGCCTGTGCCCAGGGGTGCACCGCCTGGATTGTTCACCACACCACCCCCGCGGTTGTTGGCATTGTCGCCGAACTGGGCCGGACGCTGGGCCGCGCTGACACCGTAGTTCCAGCCGGAGCTCAGGTTCACTTCCATGATGATCGCCTCGACCAGCACCTGGGGCAGGAGCGTGTCCACCTTGGTGAGGACTTCACGCAGCTTGGCGATGTCCTTCTTGTTGCCGTAGACGATCAATGAATTGGACCGGGTGTCGGCGGTGATGCTGACGGTCTGCAGCAGGTCGGAAAGCCCTCCATAGCCGGAGCCCGGGCCCGAACCGCCACGCCCCATGGCATTGAATCGGTTCTGGAAAGTCCCCGTGTTGACCGCCGCCCCGCCAGGCTGGACCGCCCCTCCGGTGACCTGCTGGGCTCCAAGGCGGGATCCGGTGCCGAACCGGCCGCCGCCTCCAAACTGGTTCACCCCACCGCCGAACTGGCCGGCACCGCCAAACTGGTTGTTGAAGCCCGTGCCCATGCCACCCATCCCTCCGATGCCACCTCGGCGACCCGCCATGCCACCGACCCCCATGCCGCCCATCCCTCCCACTCCACCCACGCCGCCGCCAGGAGACCTTGCCGTACTTGATGGGGATGACCTCGAGCTGGAAGTCCTCCTCCACCTCGATGTCGATCTTGGCGATGATCTCGAGCATGCGCTTGACGTTGATGGCGTAGTCACGCAGCACGAGGGTCTTGGTGCTCGCCAGGGCGACGATCCCGTTGGCGTTCTTGGCGAAGGGCGTGATGGTCGGAACCGCCTCCTCGATGGCCACATGCTTGAGCGTGACCACATGGGTCACGAACTGGCTGGCCTCGGCGTACTGGTCGGAGGGCTTGTTCGAAAACCGCGCACCTTCCTGCAACGCCTGGGCAACCGGCACGGCGGTCACGAACTTCTCACCCTGTGGGATCATGGTGATGCCGTTGAGGGCCAGGACCGTGTCCCACATCTGCACCTCCTCCTGCTCGGTGAGGGTGGTCTGGGTATCGATGCTGATGCGCACCTGCGGCAGGCCCTGGGCCCGGAGCACGGTCCGGCGCACCAGCGGTCCATATACCTGGTCCAGGAACACGTTCAGGTCCTGGTCCTTGAAGACGATGGAGTCGCTTGGCTCGTTCGTTCCGCCCCTCTCGCGCAGGGCCTTGAGCGTGGCGTCATTGATGGCCTGATCTTCCTCGGAGGGTTGCCCCGCCTTGGCGGCACCACCGGCAGGCGTCGCCGGGGCGCCGCCACCGCCGGAAGCGGCAGGCTTCGCGGCCGACGACGATGCTCCCCCGGGGACCGGCGGGGCAGGCGGCGCCGCCGGCCTCGGGAATGCCCGCGGCAAGGCGGAGGGGAAGTTGGTCGAAGCCGCCGCCGCCGGGGCGGCATTGGTCGCCCGCCGGGACCGCACCGGGACCTCGGGGAAGGCCGGAAACGCCGGGGCGGCGGGTTGGGCCTGTGCAGGGACGACGGACTTGGACTGGCCCGACTTCGGTTCGTTGGCAGGGGTCGGCAGGATGGACGGCGCCGATAGGCCGACGGCGGGCTGGGTCGCGGTGAGGGCCTGGCCGAGGAGCCTGCCCGCGACAAGGGCCGCGGCGACCGCCATGGGGAATGGGCGCGTGTTCACAATCGGTTACTTCTGGGTTGGCGCGTTGGTTCCGGTGACGCGCGACGAGGCCGCCGCGTTGGTGGAAAAAGTCTTGGACCTGGCCCCACCCGTCGACGCACCGGCTGATGCGGGTGCGGCGGGCTTGCCCGGGGACCCGCCGGCGACGGATCCCTGGGTGCCCGGCTTGGCGGGCGTCGTCGTCGAAGCCCCGGCGGCGGCGGGTTTGGTGCCCCCCTGCCCGGCCGTCGGGGCCGTCTTGGGCTTCTTCTGGAAGCTGGCGACGAAGGTGACCGAGGCGCTCAGGCTCTGCCCCGTGTTGTCGAGGCGCAGGCGGGACATGTCGCGGACCCGGATCATCGAGTCGCTCGCGCCCAGCGCATAGAGGAAGTTCACGAAGCTCTCCTCCTTGGCGGTGAGGTCCACGATGACGATCTGCTCGTCGAAGAAATTGGTGTCCTTCGAGGCGCTCATCCGCAGGGAAGCCACCTGCGGGGACACGCGGCCGAGGTTGACCCCGTTGGTGGCGGCGGCGGAGGTGATGCCCTGCTGCACCCGATTGGCCTGCTCCTCGGGCATCACCTGGCCACCGGCTCCCTCGAGCTCCTTGAGGAGCTTCTCGTAGGACGACTTCCGGGAGACCTCCTTGAAGTAGATCTGCTTCTGGCCCTCGAGCTTGGTGCGCTCGCGCGCCGTGGCGCCCCACTCTGCGAAGTAGTCCCAGATGAAGAAATGGTTGAACAGGAGCGCCACGAGGCACAGGCCCACGATGGCCATCCGCCGTTCGGTCGGCGCGAGGTTCAGACGATCAAACCAGCCGGTCATGGCACGCCTCCTTCCTCACGGCGCAGCTCGGCCTCGAAGGTCCACGACAGCAAGGTGCCGCGCGGCGACATGGTCGCGGGCTTCACCTCGGAGAAGAGCGGCTTGCCGTCGAGGGTCGCGGCCCGCAACGAGCGCCTCGGGCAACTTCTCGACCACGGCATTCCAGCAGTCGAGGGCGGCGAAGCGCAGGGCGAACTGCTCCTGCAGCACCTTCACGCGGGCCTTGAGCTGGAGGGTGTTGGTGTACTGCAGGGCCATCGCCCGGGTCTCGTCGCGCAGGGTGTCGACCGATGACCGCTGGAAGGTGAGCACCGCCAGGTAGACGAACACCCCGGCCAGGTAGGTCATGGCCAGCGCGGTGAGCCCCTTGACCCACAGCGAGTCGACATACAACCGGCGTTGGCGGAGACGGACCTCGTCGGGGATGAGGGAGGCGGCGGCAGGCCGCAGCGCCTGCTCGGCCGTCCGGCGGGCCAACTCGGGCTCGGACTCGGATGTCTCGACCTCGACGGGACCGGTGGACCAGGCGCGGAGGGCTTCCAGGAGTTCGGTCGTCGCCAACTCCGGGACGGCGACCTCCCCGGTTTTCCTGGTGGGGAGGGCTGGGGCCGGGGCGGATGGGGATGGGGCGGATGGGGATGGGGACGCGGGGACCGAACCCGGGACCACCACGGTCACCGGGGGCAGGCCGGAGAGCCATCCGTCCATCTCGCCTGCCCAGGCCGTCCCATGCAGGTGGGCGGTCAGGTGGGCCGGCGCCCCCTCGGCCGGCAGGCGGATCCGGGAGACCTCGCGCAGGACGCCCCCCGACCACCACCCGAGGATGGCCATCTGGCGATCGCCCGAACCCTCCAGCACCACACGCAGGGCCTCCCCGGACCCGGGGAGGTGGGCCAGGAGGCGGCGCAGGCCGGGCAGTTCGATCCGGTCGGCCTGGTAGCCACCCTGCTCCAGCGAGTCGACGAAGGCCTCGACGGCGCTGCGCGCCACGATCGTGACGAGGGCCGTCTGCTGCGAGGCATCGCGGTGCGGGACGCTCTCGACCGTCCACACGACCTGGGCCGGCGGCATGGGCGAAAGCTTCTCGAGCTGGAACTCGATCATCCCGGCCAATTCCTCCGGGGCGCAGGCCGGCAACTGCACGACCCGCAGGAAGACCGCGTCGACCGGCATCCACGCGATGTCCAGCCGGGACCGCACCAGCAGCCGCCAGTCACGCGCGACCAGGTTGGTCGGCAACGGCTTGCCGGGAGGTGTCTCGAGGTATCCCCCGGGGGCCGCGACCCCGGTCTTGCCGACGGAGAAGTGGTGCAACCGGCGGACGCCCCCGTCGACCGACAGGACGTTGCAGGCATGGGGCTTGGGAACGGACTTGCTCATCCGGGGACCCCTCCGGAATCGCCGGCCAGGCTTTTGACATGCTCCTCGGTCTGGGTGACGCGCAGGACCTCCTCGACGGTGGTGACGCCCGCCTTGACCTTGACCCATCCGTCCTGGCGCAGGGTGCGCATTCCCTGCTTTCGGGCCACCTCGCCGAGGGTCGCCGCCGAGGCGCGGTTCATCACCAGCGGCCGGATGGCCTCGGTGACCACCAGCAGCTCATGGATGCCGGTGCGCCCCTGGTAGCCCAACTGGCGACACGCCTCGCAGCCGACGCCCTTGCGGAAGTCCGTGGAGTCGATCTCGTCCTCCGGGAAGCCGGCCTTGATGAGGTAGTCGCGGTCGATCTTCTGCGGCCGGGAGCAGCTCGGGCAGATGGTGCGCACCAGGCGCTGGGCCATGATGGCCTCGACCGAGGAGGCCACCAGGAACGGCTCGATGCCCATGTCGATCAGGCGGGTGAAGGCGCTGGCCGCGTCATTGGTGTGCAGGGTGCTGAAGACCAGGTGGCCCGTCAGCGAGGCCCGGATGGCGATCTCGGCCGTCTCGGTGTCGCGGATCTCGCCGACCATGACCACGTTGGGATCTTGCCGGAGGATGTGGCGCAATCCCACGGCGAAGGTGAGGCCGATGTCGGAACGCACGGGAATCTGGTTGATGCCCTTGAGCTCGTACTCCACCGGTTCCTCGATGGTGATGATGCGCTTGGTGACCGAGTTGATGGTCGAGAGGAAGGCGTAGAGCGAGGTGGACTTGCCCGAGCCGGTGGGCCCGGTGACCAGCACGATGCCGTGCGGCTTGACGATGAGCTCCCGGATGAGCGCGTCCTCGTGCGGCGCGAACCCCAGCTTCTCGAGGCTGAAGAAGATCTTGCCGCGCAGCAGCAGGCGCAGCGACACCGACTCGCCCCAGACGGTGGGCACGGTGGACACGCGGATGTCGATCTCCTCGCCCTTGATGCGCACGTTGATGCGGCCGTCCTGCGGCAGGCGCTTCTCGGCGATGTTCATTCCGGCCATCACCTTGATGCGCGAGATGAGCGCCGCCTGGTAGCGCTTGATCTGCGGCGGCAGGGGCGTCTGGTGCAGGATGCCGTCGATGCGGTAGCGGATGCGCAGTTCGTCCTCGGAGGGCTCGAAGTGGATGTCGGTCGCGCGGTCCTTGAAGGCCTCCCAGATGACCTGGTTGACGAACTTGATGACGCTGGCGTCCTGATCGTCGCCCGTGATCTCGCGGTTGCCGTCGATCTCCAGGTCGATGGCATCGTCCTCCTCGGCCATCTCGTCGAGGGTCTCGGCACCGACGCCGTAGTACTTCTTGAGGGCCTTCTCGATCTCGGCGCGCGCGGCCAAGGCGTACCGGACGGGACCACCCACGTCGAACTGCACGCTGGACAACATGGCCGCGTCGAACGGGTCGGCCACCGCCACGGCCAGCATCCCGCCCTCGTCGGAGAAAGGGATGATGGAGAACTGGAAGGCCACCTTGGTGCTGATGCGCTTGCGCACCTCGGCGGCGATGCTGAGCTTGCCCAGGTCGACATGCTCGAGGGACACGGCGGCGGCAAGCTTCTGGAGGAAGGCCTCCTCGGTGAGGCCGGATTCCCGGGCGAAAAAGGCCAGTCGTGGCTCGGTGCCGCCGCCCTCGACCGACCGCCGCCAGGCCTCCGACCACTGGTCGAACTGCGCGGGCGTCAGGAGCCCTGCCTGGTTCAGGATGGATTTGAGCGGAGTGTACGACATGCGAATCGACCCTCCTGCAACAGCGACCGGGGGGAAAAGTTGCGGGCGAAGTTCCGCATCGCCCGTTCAGGAAACGCTTCCCGCGCGGGCACCCGGGAGGCTTTGATGACGCGACCTTGAACCCGGAAGGCGCACCAACCGAGACCGACCCCTACCCAGGGTCCCGGGCCGGCCGCGACGCCTGGATCCTCGCGCGGCGCGGGGGCATCTCCCGGACCATCGGCCTCGATCCGCGGCGTCCGTCGCACTGGCTGCGGGAGTCGGAACCCGACCCGGACGGAGGCCAGGCCGAAATCCTCACGGTCTTCCTCACCAACCGGGAATGCCCGTGGCGCTGCCTGATGTGCGACCTGTGGCGCCACACGCTGGAGGAATCCGTGCCCGTCGGTGCGATTCCGGAACAGGTCCGGATCGCCCTCGACGAGGACCGGTTGCATCCCGCGGGGCCGCCGCGGTGGCTCAAGCTCTACAATGCCGGGTCGTTCTTCGACGCCGGCGCGATCCCCCGGGAGGACCTGCCGGCCATCGCCCGACAGGCCCGGGCCTTCGAACGCCTCGTCGTCGAATGCCACCCCGGGCTCGTCCGCGACGCCACGGTGCTGCCATTCCGGGAGTCCCTGGGGTCCGGCACCACCCTCGAACTGGCGCTGGGCCTCGAGACGGCCCATCCGGGGGTGCTGGAGCGGCTGAACAAGGGCGTCGATCCCGAGGGATTCCGGCGCGCGGCGGAGTGGACCCGGCGGCACGGGCTCGGACTGCGGGTCTTCGTGCTGGTGCGTCCTCCCTTCCTCGACGAGGCGGAGTCGTTGGAGTGGGCCTGCCGGTCCATCGGTTTCGCCTTCGACTGCGGGGCGCAGACGGTGTCGCTCATCCCGACCCGCGCGGGCAATGGCGCCCTGGAATGGCTGGCGGCGCGCAACCAGTTCGCGCCACCGAGGCCCGAGACGCTTGAGGCGGCGCTGGCCCACGGCTTGGGCCTTCGGCGCGGGCGGGTCTTTGCGGACACGTGGGACCTCGATCGGCTCGAGCCCGACCCGGTGCGGCGCCAATCGCTCCGACAGCGCCTGGAACACGCCAACCGCACCCAGCAGGTCGCTTCCGGATGACGGGCCGCCGGAGGCCCATCGAGAGCGGCCTGGTCACCATTCGAGCAGGGCCGCACCCCAGGTGAGCCCAGCCCCGAAGACGACCAACAGCACCAGATCGCCCCGGCGGATGCGGCCGCCACGGACCGCCTCGTCGAGCGCAATGCCCACGCTGGCCGCACTGGTGTTGCCATAGCGGTCGACGTTGACGAAGACCTGCTCGTCGACCGCCCCGAGGCGCTCGCCCACCGCGTTGAGGATCCGCAGGTTGGCCTGATGCGGGATCACGCAGCGGACCTCCGCGATGGACACCCCACAGCGCTGAAGCACCTCGTTCGAGGCGGACACCATCGCCTGGACGGCGTTCTTGAAGGTTTCCTTGCCGTCCATCCGCAGGAAATGCCGGCGACCGGCGACCGACTCGGCCGTGGCCGGGCAGGCGCTGCCACCGCCGGGCAGCTCGAGCAGGCCGGCCTTCGAGCCGTCGGATCCGAGGGTGGCCGTGAGCAGCCCCCGGGCACCGGGCCGGTGCCGCAGCACGGCCGCGCCGGCACCGTCGCCGAAGAGCACGCAGGTGTTGCGATCGGTCCAGTCGACCACCGAGCTCATCTTCTCGGCACCGATGATGAGCACCGTCTCATGGGCCCCGGACTCGATGAACCGGGCGCCGATGTCGAGCGCGTAGACGAACCCGCTGCAGGCGGCCTCGATGTCGAAGGCCGCCGCCCGATGCGCCCCCAGCTTCTGCTGCACCAGGCAGGCCGTGCTCGGGAACGGCATGTCGGGAGTGATGGTGGCGACGATGATGAGGTCGATCTCCCCGGGACCCACCCCGGCGTCGGACATCGCGCGGCGTGCCGCCTCGAGGGCCATGTCGGAGGTGGTCTCGGACGGTCCGGCGATCCGGCGTTCGCGGATCCCGGTGCGGGTGGTGATCCACTCGTCGGAGGTCTCGACCATGCGTTCCAGGTCGGCGTTGGTCATCACCCGCGCCGGCACGTAGGACCCGAGGCCCGCGATGGAGGCGGAGCGGAGCGGAGCGCGTTGGGTTCGAGGGTGGTTCAAGGGAGTCCTTGGGAACGTCGTTGGAGCCGTCGATGGAGACCTCAGGACGCGGGGAACGGTTGGGGGGCCGGCGGGGCAGCGGGGTGGGCGGCCGCCAGCGGAACGGACGCGGCCACCGCGGAGGCCGCCCCGGCGATCGACTCGACCAGAGTCCGATTGAGATCGGACGCCACATACCGGACGGCCTGAGCCATGGCGTGCCGGACATTCGAGCGCTTGGCGCCACCGTGGATCTTGATGACGCAACCGTGCACGCCCAGGAGCGGGGCTCCACCGTAGTCCTCGGGATTCATCCGGGTGCGGATCCGCTGGAGGCCGCCACTCGCGATGGCCGCGCCGAGCTTGCGCCAGGGATTCGCCGTCAATTCCTCACGGAGCATGGCGCCGACCGCCTTGCCGAGGCTCTCGGCCGACTTGAGCACGATGTTGCCGACGAACCCGTCGCAGACGCACACGTCCACGCCGTCCATGAAGAGGTCGTAGCCCTCGCAATAGCCGATCGAATGAAGGCCCGAGGCACGGATGAGGGCCAGCGCCGCCCGGGTGAGGTCGGTGCCCTTGGACTCCTCGCTGCCGTTGCTCAGGACTCCCACCCGGGGATTCCGGCATCCCAGCATGGCCTTGGAATACGCCGAACCCATGACCGCGAACTGGAGGAGGTTCTCCGGGGTGCATTCGGG
>JAJTFN010000046.1 GCA_021298285.1 Verrucomicrobium sp. | reverse complement strand
CCATTGGCAGCAGACGCCGGAGGCGTGGGGTTGGGGCTTTTCGCCCTGGGTGTCGTACCAGCACGAGCCCGGCGTCGAGCGCACGCAGGCCGAGTTCCTCTATCCGCTGGTGTCCTTCGACCAGTACGGCTCGCAGTACCGGTTCCACCTGCTGCAGTTCGTGAGCTGGAGCGGCGGTCAGGGCAATGCCGGCCCGGGCAAGGACCGCTTCACGCTGTTCCCGTTCTGGCTCAGCCAGCACTCCGACGACCCGGCCGAGTCGTACCGGGCGCTGGTGCCGTTCTACGGCCGCCTGCAGGGACGCCTGTTCCGCGATGAGATCCGCTTCGTCGCGATGCCGCTCTGGGTCCGGACCCGCAAGCGCGACGTGGTCACCGACAACTACCTCGCCCCGCTCGTCCACGTGCGCTCCGGCGCGGCCCAGGGCTGGCAGGTGTGGCCATTCTACGGCCAGGAGCATCGCGCGCCGCTGGTGCGGACCAATGCCCTGAGCGACCTGCCCGAGGTCGTGCCCGGCCACGAGAAACGCTTCGTCGCCTGGCCGTTCTGGATCACCGACCGCCAGGGCATCGGCTCCGACACTCCGGTGACCAACACCCTGGCCCTGCCGCTCTTCTCCCGGCAACGGTCCAAGCCCCGCGACAACACCACGGTGCTGTGGCCGTTCTTCACCCGCACCGAGGACCGGGAGCGTGGCTTCGTGGAGTGGGGGGCTCCGTGGCCCTTCGTCGGGTGGGCCGACGGCCCCGGCAAACACGCCCGGCGGCTGTGGCCGCTCTGGGGTCGGGCCACCAACGCCGAGTTGCAGAGCGACTTCGTGCTGTGGCCGTTCTACACCCACAAGCGCCTGCTGGCCGAGGACCTCGACCGGGAACAGACCCGCAGCGTGTTCTACCTCTGGGTGGACCTCGCCGAGCGCGACCGCCGCAACGGCGCCGAGTATCGCCGCCGGGCGCTGTGGCCCCTGTTCCAGCACGCCCGCGACCGGGAGGGCCGGGAGCGCCTGCAGGTGCTGGCGCTGGCCGAGGGGGCCTTCCCCTCGAACGAGGGCATCGTCCGCGGCTGGAGCCCCCTCTGGTCACTCTACCGCCACGAGCACGATGGCCGGACCGGCCGCCGGAGCCGGTCGTTGCTCTGGAACCTCTGGCGCCAGGAGTCGGGGCCGGAAGGCACGCGCCACGGGTTGTTCTTCGGGCTGGTGCGCTGGGGAAAACCCGCCGCACCGGCAACCATCCCGAACCCGGGCACTTCGGCTCTCTCCCATCCGAAGGCCCCGAAACCTTAGCCACGCAGGACAGCGGGCCGTCGGCCCGGGTGCTCGCTCCCGTGGCCTCAGCCCCCGGCCAGCACCGTCTCGATCTTGGTCTGCAGGTCGGCGCTGATGCGCTCCACCGGCCGCTCGGCGTCGATGAGGTCGAAGCCGTAATGGCGCTGCAGCCGCCGGAACGTGTCGCGCATGCGGCTCTGGTATTGCAGGAAGCTGTCGAACATGTCGCGCGAGAGGCCCAGGTCCATGCCGCTCTCCCAGTAGTCGAGGGCCTGCTGCTTGGCGAAGACCCGCTGCACCAGCTTTTCGGGCCGCACCTCCAGGTAGAACACCGCGTCGGGCACCAGCGCGATGCCGTACAAATTGCGCAACCACTGCTCGTCCACACCGCGCACCAGGTCGCGGGCCATGAGCGTGTAGATGTAGCGGTCGGCCAGCACCATGGAGCCCGCCCGCAGCGCCGGCAGGATGGTGTTCTCGAGCTGGTCGGCGAAGTCGGTGGCGTAGAAGAGCGAGAGCGTGGTGCGCGAGAGGATGTTGCCCTGCTGGGCGGCCTCGAGCTCTTCGCTCACCAGCGACGAGCGCTTGAGCCCCACCTGCACCGTGTGGTGTCCCGAGGCCTCGAGCCACTGCACCAGACGGGCGATCTGCGTCGAGCGGCCCGAGCCGTCGGCCCCCTCGACCACGATGAGCTTGCCCGAGAGCTTCTCGACCTCGATGCCGGGCAGGCCCAACCCGAAGAAACGCTTCGGCGTGACCTTGGGCACGAGCACCGCGGCGTCGGTCGCCGGTGCGGATTTGGCGGATCTGGGTTTCCTGGCCATGGCTCGGGTCACGGGGTGGCGGTGAAGGAAGGCAGGTCGATGCGGTTCTCGACCAGGCGGCGGACCAGCCCCTGCTGTTCCTCGATGCGCTGGTTGGCGTCCATGACCACGAACTGGAACTCGGTGCTCATGGCCAGGTACTGCTCGAAGATGCGGCCCTGGAAGATGCGGAAGCTCTCGTAGGGGTCGCTCGAGAGGCCCAGGTCCATGCCGGCCTCGTGGTGCTTGAGGGTGGGGCGGTTGTCGAGGATGCGGTTGAGCGACACCTCGAGGTGCGAACGGAAGAAGAAGGTGATGTCGGGCAGGGCCGCGAAGCTGTAGAGGCCGCGCACCCAGGCCGGCGGGCATCCGCGCACCACGTCGCGGGCGAAGGCCGTGAAGATGTACCGGTCGCAGAGCACCAGGTAGCCGGCCTTGAGCAGCGGCAGCAATTGACGCTCGTAGCGGTCGGCGAAGTCGGTGGCGTGGATGAGCGAGAAGGTCGTGGGCGTGAGCAGGTTCTGCTTCTTGCCCTTGCTCGTCGCGCTCTTGACCAGCGCCGACGAGTTCCACTCGCTGAAGAAGACCTTGAGGCCGCGCATCTCCAGCCAGCGCTTGAGCAGGTAGATCTGCGTGGACTTGCCCGAGCCGTCGAGCCCCTCGACGGCGATGAGCCGACCCCCGAATCCCAGCTCGGCGAACGTCTTGGTCATTCCACGGGCGACGCTAACCGAAACGGTGCTCTCCTCCAAGGTGTGGCGACCCGTCGGACGGGGCGACTCGAAGTCGAGGGTCATCCGGCCCGTCTCCAGGCCCAGGCGGCCCAGCGTGAAGGGTCCGGCCGGAGGCGCCTCCTCGGCGATCAGCTCCAGGCCTCCCGGCCCGCCGACCAGCGCCCAGGCGTCCGTGTCGGCATCCTCGGTGAAGGCCCCCTCCGCCGCGTAGACCTCGGCATGGGCCCCACCGGAGCGCTGGAAGTGCAGGAACTCCACCACATAGGCGCCGGCCCGCAGGCCCTTGAGCACCGCACGGGTGTTGCTGTCGGCGGTGCCGAGCGGGAACAGGACATACTCGGGGAACTCCTCGTCGATCCGTCCGCCGCCGGAGACGCTGGCGAAGGGGTGGCCGGCAAAACGCAGCGCGAACCCGTCGTCCGACCGAATCCCGAAGGTCCAGTCGCCGGTGCGGGGGATCCGCACCCGGGCGCGGGCGATGGTGATCCAGTCGCTCGCACCGAGTCCCTCGGCCTCGGCGGGGAAGGGGGCTTCGTCGGGGAACAGGCCCCCGAAGCCGTCCGCGCCGAGCTCGAAGTTCACCACGGGCGCGGTCGTGTCGAGCTTCCGGCCGGTGAAGCCCTGGGTGGTCGCCGCCCGGGCCAGTTCGACGGCCGTGACCACCGCGTCGGTCCGCCCGCCGCCCCACACCTGCCGCACGCCCCAGGCCCCGGCCGCACCAGCCGGTCCGCCGAGCCCCTCGCCCGGGAAGGGCGGCGCCGGCACCATGAAGGTGGCCTCGGAGGCGATGACGTTGCCCAGCAGGTCCTTGGCCTCGATGCGGAAGGGCCGCACCGATCCCGGGGCGAAGGGCGTGGGGGCGACGTACACCACGGTGGTGAGCGCGCCGGACCGGCTCACCGACACGGGCACGGCCGCCCCGTCGATCCGCAGCGCCACGGTGTTGGTGTCCACCCGGCTGGTGCCGAGGTCCTCGAGGTCCAGCGTGAAGCGGTCCAGCGTGGCTTCCCAGCGTTTGACCACGGCCCGGTCGGTGGACGGCGTGTCCGATTGGGTCACGTCGAAGCGGTCGGCCGTCACCACCCCTGTGCCCAGCACACTCACGCGGAGGACATGCTCGCGGTTGGGCAAGAGCGGGCTGCTCCAGATGAGCTTCTGCTCGCCGCGCTGGGTCGCCTTGTAGTTGATGACGTAGCGCGTGCCCCCGTCGATGACCGCGGCGGCCGTCCCGTGGTGGCTGGCGACCGTGGCGAAGATGTCGATCTTCACGCCCACGAACCGCACCTCGTAGTAGGCCGACGAGGAGTCCGAGTAGCGGTCGGCGTTCAGGAACCGCGGGTCGTTGGCGTTGCCCTGGCCCACATTCCAGGTGCCGACGTAGCGGATCTGGTTGAGGTTGGTGCCGCGGTCCCGGGTGTCGTCGATCTGGATCACCTTGCCCGGGACGATCTCGCGGACCGAGACATCGACGGTGTCGAAGGCCTTCAGCCCGGTGGCGTCGGTGGCCACCACCCGAAGGGCGTGATCGCCCTGGGCCAGCGACTTGAGCGACACGGTGAAGGGAGCCCGGTTGGTCTCGCCGATCTTGGTCTTGCCGTCGAAGAACTCGACCTTCGAGAGGTTGGAGTCCTTGTCGGTGACCGTGGCGGCCAGGGCGAAGTCGCTGGCGAAGGGCACGGTGTCGCCATTCTTCAGGCCGGTGATCGACACCACGGGGACGTTGCCGGCGATGTCGCCCGACTCGAAGCGGGCCTCCGCCAGGCCGATGCGGTAGCCGTTGCCCCAGTTGCTGGTGTTGCGCAGCTTGACCAACCGCACGTCGGTGCCCGAGACCGGGAAGGCCTGCGCGGCCGAACCTCCCTCGGTGAGGCTGACGCTGGCGATGCCCGTGAACTTCGCGGTCGCCGGGTTGGCGTCCGGCGACACGAAGACGTCGACGTCCCGCATGCCGACATCGGTGTCGGTGCCCGCGTTGAAGTTCCAGAGCAGGACGCGGGTCAGGTCCACCGTCTTGCCCAGGTCGAAGACCAGTTCCGCGCGCACCGATCCCACCGAGGACCACATTTCCGAGGAGGCCGTGATGTGCACGGAGTCCGGGCTGCCCACGCCGGGGTCCTCGAAGCCGTTGCCGTCGATGAGGGTGTCCTTGATTTCTTCGCCATTGGACACCGTGACATCGACCGGTTGCAGGAACTCGGCCTGAAGGCCGCTCTGCGCGATGCTCGTGAGCATCAGGCTGGCGAGGATGGCAGGAATCCGGACAGGCCACCGGCGGGGCGGCAGTCCGGGGCACGCGAGGGGGCTGACCCGGGAGTTCATGGGATTGAAACCATCATTGAGGTCCCACCGGTTCCCGCGCAAGCCCCCCGGCGCCGCCTTCGTCCCCGACCGGCAGCTTGCCTCGGCCTGCGACCGTGCGGCATCGTCGGCGGCATCTTCCCGACCTCCGCGCACCGCCCATGAACCCACCGAACTCCCTCCGCCGCCCGTCATCCCGGGCGAGCCTTCCGGTCCTGCTGGCCCTGCTGATCCCGGTCCTCCGGGCCGCCGACCTGCCGGTGGTGCCCGTGCCCGACTGGCAGCCCTTCGCGGCCCAGGTGCGCCGGGTGGCCGAGGCGCTGGCGCTGGCCGGTGCCCCTCTCGCAGCGAAGGAGCGGGCGGAACTCGAGAAGGCCCTGACGGCCAAGGATGCCGAGCAGGCCAACCGGCGCGTGCAGCGCCTGCTCGATGCCCATGTGCTCGTGGCCGTGCAGGTCACCCCCGAGATGCGCGTGAAGGCCACGCCCGGCCCGGCCCCGGCGGTGCTCACCGAGACCGGCTGGACCACCTTCCTGGTCAAGGTCCACAACGAGGCCGGGACCACCGCCGCGCTTCGGGTCCGCAGCCCGCAGGCGGCCCGCCTGCATGGATCGCCTGCCGACACCGTGCCCGACCGCTGGCTCGACGTGTCCCTGGTGCAGGCCGCGCCGCTCCGGCCCGAGCTGGGGGGCCTGCCGGTGGAGTACCGGCTGGTGCAGCTCTATTCGCGGGATGCGGGCCGGCGCGAGGCCAAGCTGGTCTTCGACGTCGGGCAGGGCACGCAGGACCTCGGATTCCGCAGCGAGGTCGACGCGCTCTTCACCTGCCGTCCGGCCCACCCGGTGCGGCTCGGGGTGCTCGACGAGCACGGCCAGCCCACGACCGCGGCGCTGCTCATCACCGACGACCGCGGCCATGTCTTCCCGGCCCAGTCCAAGCGCCTGGCCCCGGACTTCTTCTTCCACCCGCAGATCTACCGCAACGACGGCGAGTCGGTGCGCCTGCCTGCCGGCCGGTATACCGTGGAGTTCTCGCGCGGCCCGGAGTCGGTGATCCAGCGCCGGCAGCTCGAGGTCGTCGCCGGACGCAGCAACCGCTGGAGCTTCCAGGTGCAGCGGTGGATCGACCCGTCCACACGCGGATGGATCTCGGGCGACCATCACATCCACGCCGCCGGCTGCGCCCATTACGAGAAGCCGACCGAGGGCGTGCACGCGCCGGACATGATGCGCCACGTGCTGGGCGAGGACCTGAAGATCGGCGCGAACCTCACCTGGGGCCCGTGCTTCGACTACCAGAAGCAGTTCTTCACCGGCGTCGACGATCCCGTCAGCCGCTGGCCCTACCTGCTGCGGTACGACGTCGAAGTCAGCGGGTTCGGGTCGCACAACTCGGGCCACCTCTGCCTGCTGCGGCTGCGCCAGCAGATGTACCCGGGCGGGGACTCCAAGAAGCATTGGCCCACCCTCGGGCTCAACACGCTCAAGTGGGCCAAGGCCCAGGGCGCCCTCACCGGCCCGGCCCACAGCGGCTGGGGCCTCGAGCTCGACTCGACCGAGCTGCCCACCTTCCGCATCCCGCCCTTCAACGGCATCGGGGCCAACGAGTACATCGTGGATGTGACCCACGAGGTGCCCGGTCCCGACGGCAAACCGGTGCCGGCGGTGGACTTCATCAGCACGGTCGACACGCCCTACCCGTGGGAACTCAACATCTGGTACCACACGCTCAATGCCGGCTACCGCACGCGCATCAGCGGCGAGACCGATTTCCCGTGCATCTACGGCGAGCGGGTGGGGTTGGGCCGCAGCTACGTGAAGCTCCCGGCGCGCTGGTCCTACGAGGACTGGTGCGAGGGCATCCGGGCCGGCCGCAACTACGTCGGGGACGGGCGCAGCCACCTCATGGACTTCCAGGCCGACTCGGTGGTCATGGGCGAGCAGGGCAGCACCCTGCGACTCGACACGGGCCGGCCGGTGGTCTTCCGCGTGCAGGCCGCCGCCCGGCTCGACCCGGAGCCGCTGCCCGGCATCCGCGAGCGCAAGTTCAACGAGCAGCCCTATTGGCACATTGAGCGGGCCCGCATCGGCTCCGGCCGCAAGGTGCCGGTGGAACTGGTCGAGAACGGCGTGACCGTGGCCCGCATGGACATCGAGGCCGATGGCTCGCTGCAGCCCCTGGCCTTCACCCATGCGGTGACGCGCAGCGGCTGGTACGCCCTGCGCATCCTGCCCAGCTCGCACACCAATCCCATCTTCATCGAGGTCGGCGGCCGGCCGATCCTCGAGCGGCGGTCCATCCAGTGGTGCCTCGATTCGGTGGAACGCTGCTGGAGCCAGAAGGAGCGCTTCTTCAAGGGCGAGGAGCACGCGCAGTCCATCGCCGCCTTCGACCACGCCCGCCGCGAGTACCGCCGCCGCCTGGAGGCCGCCCAGCCGTGAGTCGGACCTGCCGGGCCCTGGGTGCCTCGGTGGCGATGCTGGTGCTGCTGGCCCACGCGGCCCACGCGGCCCCGCCGCTCGAGGAACCCCGCCAGTCTCCCAACGGCCGCCTGGAGGCCGCGCGCCTGCAGGCGGTGCAGGCCGCGGTGGACGCCCTGGCGGCCCGCCGTCGAGACCTCCTGCCGCGGTCCGATGGCCTGCTCGACCTGCGGTGCATCTTCCACGCGCACGCGGGCGACTCCTCGCACACCGGTGGGAAGCCCGAGGAAATGCTCGCCGCGGCCAAGCTCGCCGGCGTGCGAGTGGTGTTCCTCTCGGACCATTTTCGCCCGCCCCGGGACTACATGGACAGCTGGCGCGGCCTGCGCGACGGCGTGCTCTTCATCCCGGGCTCCGAGGCGCGCGGCTTCCTGCTGCATCCCGAGGCGTCGGTCTTCCCCCTCATGGACCAGCCCGTGCCTGAGCTGGTCCCGGCGGTCGTCCGGGGCGAGGGCATGGCCTTCCTCTCCCACATCGAGGAACGCCCCGACCATCCGATGGACGGCCTGACGGGCCTGGAGATCTACAACCGCCACTACGACGCCAAGCGGGATTTCACCGGCATGCTGCAGCTGGTGCTCCGGCTCACCGACCCGGAGCGGTTGAAGGAACTTTCGGGCCTGGTGGAACGGTTTCCCGACGCCTGCCTGGCGGCCCAGTGCCTGTATCCCCAGGCCTATCTGGACAAGTGGGATGCGGCCAATGCCACCGGGCGCTTCACCGGGGTGGCCGCCAACGACTGCCACCACAACCAGATCTTCCTGCTCAAGAAGGTGGACGATGAGACGGCGCTGCTGGGGACCATCGTGGACAAGGACGAGGGCATGCGGAAGGTGCGGGCCTCCCTGCGTCCCACGCTCCGGCCGCTGCTCGCCGGCAAGCCGCCGGGTGCCATCGTCGCCCGGATCGACTTCGATCCCTACGAACGCTCCTTCCGCAACGTCTCCACGCATGTGTTGGCGGCGGCCCAGACGGAGCCCGCCCTGCGTGCGGCGGTGAAGGCCGGTCGCGCCTACGTGGCGCACGACTGGATGGGCGACCCCACCGGCTTTGATTTCCGAGGGGTCGGCGACGGCCACGACCAGAACGCCTCCGGCGGATTCCGCATGGGCGATGAGCGGCCCTGGTCCCCGGGCCTCCGGTTGCTGGTCCGTTCCCCGCTGCCGGCCACCCTCCGGCTGCTGCGCGACGGCCGGGTCGAGACGGTCACCGAGGGGAACACCCTCGAGCATCCGGTCTCCCGTCCCGGCGTGTACCGGGTGGAGCTGTGGCTGACCCTCGATGGCGAACGGCGGCCATGGGTGTATTCCAACCCCATCTACCTGCGCGGGCAGGGGCGCTGAGCGGTCCGCCTCAGAAGTCGGCCGAGAGCGTCAGGCTGAAGGTGATGCCGCGCCGATAGCTTCGGAAGACGTACTGGTCGCCATAGCGCTCCTCGCGGGCGCCGAGGTCGTTGATGAGGGTCTGGCGGATCTCCGGGTCGAGCAGGTTGCGCGCACCGAAGCGCATCCGCCATCGCCGGCCGAGCCGCTGGTTCAGGAAGAGGTCGAGGGTGTCGATGGGCTGTTCGTAGATGTTCGGGCTTCCCTGGCCGCCGTCGACCGCGAGGCGCTGGCCGCTCCGGGCGAAGGACACCGAGACGGTCGTCCGGCTCCGGGCGATCTCCCAGGCGAGGTCTCCGTTGAGGATGTACTCCGGCTGGTCGAACAGCGGCCGGTTGTAGAGGCCGATTCCGTTGCCGACGGGATAGAATACGTCCACCTCGGACTGGATGAAGGCCGCGTTGCCCCCCAGGGTGACCCCGGAGAGCAGCGGGTCCAGGGCGCCGAGGTTCTTGCGCGCCTCCAGCTCGAAGCCCGAGACAATGGCGTTGGCGTTGTTGGTGAAGCTCACGATGCCCGCCGCGTTGTCGGCGATGTAGGGCTCGATCGGGTTGCGGATGTCCTTGCGGAACCAGGCCACCGACAGCAGTTCGCCGGGGCGCGGGAACCATTCCAGTCGGGCGTCGATGTTCTCGATCTCGGACCGTTTCAGGTCGGCGTTGCCGCGGTAGGCCAGGCCGTCGAAGGTGTCGAAGTACTCGAAGGGTGCGAACTCGCGGTAGGTCGGCCGGGCGATGGTCTGCGACCCGTTGAGTCGCAGGTTCAGGTTGCTGGTCAACGGGAACACCGCGCCGACCGACGGCAACACGTCGGTGGTGCTGATTTGGCCGCTGGGCGAGGCGCCCAGGATGCGGCTGCGCGGCAGCACCTCGGCCGTCAGGTCGGTCGCCTCGACGCGGGCCCCGCCCACGAGGCGCAACTTGGGCATCACGAAGAGGTCGGCCATGGCATAGACGGCCGGGATGCTCTGGGTGCCGTCGTAGCCGTAGCCGTCGAACGGGAGCCCGGAGCGGAGGAACGTCGCGTTGGGGAAGAAGTAGGCCGTCCGGGAGTTGGCTCCGGAGCCGGTGAAGTTGGTGACAAACTGGCGCCCCTGGAAGTTCAGCACCGAATTGGCGTAGGCGGTGACATCCGCCTGGTTGGCACCCGAGGTCTGGTTGATCTCGTACTCGAAGCGTTGTTCCCGGAGGCGGCGCTCGGACTCGAGCACGTTGCCGCCGATCTTGATGGAGCTCTCCAGTCCATTGCCCGGGGTGAACGGGATCGTCAGGTCGCTGCGGAAGTTCCAGCTCTTGTCCTGGGAGTCGCGGAAGAAGCGCGAGGGCTGGTTGATGTTCGGCAGCTCGGCCGACTGGGCGATGACATTGGTGAGCCCGTTGCCGGCGGGGAAGAGGATCATCGGGAAGATCCGCTCGTCGGGGGAGTTCTCGCCGGTCCCGGAGCTCGAGAAGCTCCAGTCGAGCTGCGCAGCGCCCACCTCGCGGAACTCGTGCCGACCCTTGAACTGGAAGTTGCGCAGGTAGCGTTCCCGGTAGGTGAGCTGGTCGATGCGCGTGCGCTCGTCGGACCCCGGCTGGAATTGGTTGATGGTCCGGCCCATCTCCTCCGTGAGGTAATGCTGGGCGCTCTGGTTGTTGAGGAAGCTGAAGGACAGCTCGTGGCCCGGCATCAGCTCGATGGCCGTGCTCGCCACCGCGCCCCAGCCCACCGTCTGGATGGCCTGGTCCCGCCGGAACTCCGAGGTCCGGGTCAGCGGGCCGCCGTCGATCGGGTCGGCGCCGTAGGCGTAGCGGCCTCGGAAGGCCCCATCGTAGAACTGGAACTGCCGGTCGTGGTTGAAGGTCCCGAACCACCCGAAGCGTCGTCCGAAGAGCCAAGTGGTGTCGCCGCTGGAGATCGAGAAGTTCGAGTTCGGCCCCGGCTGGCCCATGGATGGGGCGAACGTGGTGTTCTGGAACGAACGCAGCGCCGCGTCGTACTTCTGGGCCAAGGCCAGGCGTTCCGCGCCCGCCGCCTGCTGCGTGTTGTTGCGCCATGGGCGCTGGGCCTCGGTGAGGATCGACGGGTCGATGAGCGCCTGCGGCGGCAGGGCCCGGGAACCGTCGTCCATCGCCCAGAAATCGCTGCCTCCCCCCGGGATGTTCAGGAAGCGGTCGTTGAGCGTGGCGGCCGTGTTGAGGCCTGCCCCTCCGGACACGGTGGTGAATCCTTTGGCCGGGAAGGACTTGGTCACGATGTTGACCGCGCCGCCGGCGAACCCGCCCTGCAGGTCGGGCGTGAAGGTCTTGCTGACGACCACCCGGTCGATCATCGCCGAGGGGATGAGGTCGAGCTGCGGGGCGCGCCGGCGCGGGTCGGCGCTGGGCAGCTCGGCCCCGTTGAGGGTGGCGATGTTGTACCGGTCGTTGAGGCCCCGGATGACGATCTGGCGGTTGTCGGTCGCCACCACGCCCGTGATCTTGGTGGTGATCTGGGCGGCGTCGCCGCCGCCGGTGCGGGCGATCTGCTCGGCGCTGATGGCCTCCTGGGCCGTGGCCGCATTCTTCCGCTCCTCGAGCACCGCCGCCACCGTGCTGGGCTTGGTGGAGGCCTCGTCGAACGCCGACTTGGCCGCCGTCGCCGCCGCCGTGGACTTCGAGGCGGACAGGTTGCCGGCGCCCGTGCCGGGCTTGCCCTGGATGGGGCGAACCGGCGCCGCGTCGGGCTTGCGGGCCTCGGCCCTGAAGAAATTGCCCGCGCCGCCGCCCTGGGCGGGGGGGGCGTCGGATCTCGCGGCGCTGGCCGTGGGCGGCGCGGCCGTCGGGGGTGCGGCGTTGGGCGGCGGCGTGGCCGTCTCCTCGACGATGTCGCTGGGCTTGGGCTTCGGGATCTCGGGCGACGGCTCCGGCGGCTTGGGCTTGGGCTTGGGCTTCTCGGGCGGCTTGATGCCGGTGATCTGGTAGATCGCCTGCGGCACGAAGCCGGCCTTGTGGGCGAGGTAGGCCAGGCCGCCGAGGGCCAGGGCGTGGACGACGATCGAGATGACGAGGCTCGACCGGTCGCTCGTCTTCTTGGCGGTGCGGGCCATGCCGGGTTCCTAGTTGGCCGCGCCGGCCGTGTCCGTCGCCAGACCGATCTTGGTGACGTTGGCCCGCGTGAGGATGTCGAGCACCTGCACCACCTTCTGGTAGTTCACGTTCTCGTCGCCGCGCACCACCACGCTGAGGTCCGGGTTGTTCTTCCGGAACCGGATGATCTCGTCCTCGAGCTTCTTGAGCGTGATCGGCTCGGCGTTGAAGTAGATGTTGCCCGCCGAGTCGACCGTGACGTTGTTGATGTCCTGCTTGTTCTGGTTCTGCGGCGGCTGCTGCGCGGCCGAGGGCAGGTTGATGTCGATGTCGTTGGTCGAGGGCGCGGTGGTGATGATGAAGATCACCAGCAGCACGAAGGCCAGATCCAGCAGCGGGGTGATGTTCAGCTCACCCATCGCATGATGGTGGGATGCGGAGTATTTCTTGCGTCCGCGGCGCCCGGCGGCGGCGGAACTCATGCGCGGGTGGCCGGGCCCTGGGGCGCCTGGCCGAGGTTGAGGTTGCGCAGCGCGTCGGCGATCTCGTCGGCGAGGGCCCGGTTGTCCACGTAGCGGTGCTCGAGATCGGTCATGATCTCCGAGTTGAAGTTGTCGAGTTCCTGGGTGATCCCGCGGATGGAGGTGATCATCAGGTTGTAGGCGAACATCGCCGGGATGGCGACGAAGAGGCCCACCACCGTGGCGATGAGCGCGCCGGCCACGCCGGGGGCCATCGCCGTCAGGCTCGCGCTGGCCGCCATGGCGATGCCCGAGAAGGTTTCCATGACGCCCCAGACCGTGCCCAGCAGGCCGATGAACGGACCTCCCGCCACCGCCGTCGTGAGGATGATCATGCCCTTCTCGAGCGCCAGGGCCTCGGCGCTGACGCCGCGCTCGAGGGCCACCTGCACCGACTGGAACGATTCGAGGCTGATGCGCTTCTTGCCCTTCACCGTCACCGGGTTGTTCTCCAGGTGGTACTCGAGTTCGCCGCACCCGGAGGCATACACCTCGTAGGCCGGGGCACCCGGGAACTCGCGTTTCTCGCGGAAGAGCTGCATCGGGTCCTCCGCCTCACGAAAGGCCGCCAGGAAGCGCTTGGTGGCCGCGCGCGCCTTCAGGAGTTGGCGGCCCTTGGTGATGATCACCGACCAGGAGATCATCGACACGATGATGAGCGCCGAGATGGTGATCTTGCCCTCAAGCGTCGCCTTCTCGAAGGCGAAGGTCAGGGCGTTGGCGAGGAGGGGTTGGAAAGGGTCCATGGGTGGGCTCGGTCGTTCGGGGGGGGTGCGGGCCGGGGTCCCTGCCGGTCGGCGGGGACCGTCGGATCAGCGGGCCGCCGCGCCGGCCGGCGCGTTGGTGCCGAAGAGGCTGGATCCGAAGTTCACCCGTTCACCGAAGGATTCGACCGAACCCTTCTGGAGGCGCACCACGAACTCCTTCATGTCGCCCACGCCCTTGTTGACGAGGTTATAGGTCAGGAACTCGACCTCGCCCTGGGCGGAGACCGCATGGGGACGCCCCAGCGTCTTGACGACCTCCTCGCGGGACATGCCGAGGGAGATCTGGTTGAGCCTTGCCGAGGAGGTGGCGCACCCGGCGACCCACGCGGCGGCGACGCAGGCGGCGGCGAGGAGGGTGACCCGACGGATCGAAGCGTTCATGTGGTCTCCATCGTCCGGGGGACAGATGGCAGCAATTTGTCATGTTTGTGACAAAACGGCGACGAACGGTTCGCGTTCCGGTTACCGGATCGGCTTCGGATCGTCATCGCAGGGAGCGATTGTCCGACACTCACGCCACTGGGAGGGGGCCATGCCGAACTGTCGGCGGAACCAGGCGCGGAAGGCGTCCACCCCCTCATAACCGCAGGCCCGGGCCACCGAGGCGATGTCGGCGTTGGGCTGCGACAGCATCGAACACGCCCGGAGGCGACGCCATTCCCGTTGCTGACCGGGAAGGCTGTCACCGAAACGTTCCCGATAGATCGAGAGCAGCCGGCGCGGCTCGCAACGACAGCAGCGCGCCAGTTCCTCGATCGGAAGGGTCATCAGCTCGGTATCCGTGATTCGGTGCAGGAGTTCCTCCAGTCGGTCGCCGGCATCCCGAGGGGAGCCCACCGGAGTGCTCGAGGCGTAAGGCGGGGGTGAAAGGACGATCGAGACAAGTTCCAAAAGCCGTGCCCGTTGCTCGAGGGCCGAGGATCCTCTCGGCACCTCCAAAGCGGCGAAACGCCTCGCTGTCGGCGTATCGCTCCCGAGCAGCCACGGCAGAGCCGGCTCGCAACGCTCGGGGTGGTCGATTCTCCGCCGCTCAAACAGGGTGAAAACACCGAACAGGGTGGCGGGTTCGAGACGGAACCAGCGGAACTTCATCGGGCCAAGGCGGCTGGCCCGCAGGGTCAGCCGCGCACCACCGGCATGGACGGCCACCGAGCCGGTTTCGAGGCACCGAGCCGGATCGCAGCCCAGCAGGTATCCGTCACCGGAAAGCAACCAGGCGAACGTCCAGCCCGAGGTGGGCAGGTTCCATTCCTCCGCCGTATCGAGGCGTGCTTCATGCAGCAGCAGTGAGGAATCGGATTCCATCTGACAGGAATCTTCGTCCTGCGCGTCACGCGCCCATGGCGCGGAGGCAACAGAACGGTGACGTTTCCGGGGCGCGGCACGGTCTCTACAGCCGGACGCGTTCCAGCCACGGCTGGACCAGCCGGTTCAGCGCCAGCTCGGCGAACCGGAATGCCATCCGGCGCCGGGGCGGCAGGTGGCGGTCATACACCGCATTGAATTCCACCGTCGGCAGGGATCCCCGTCGCCGTTTGAAGTCGCCGGCCCCGGAGCTGTAGTTGAGCAGTTGACGGCGCCGCGAGACCTCCCGGTGGATCCTGAGGAAGAGTCTCCGGTAGATGCCGGACCCGGCCGGCAACGACGTGTCATGCCCGACGAAGGGCACCGTGGTCGTCAGCCCGTCCAGTGAAAACAGGCCGAAGACCCCGACCAGACGGCCCTTCCGGTCTCGAAGTCCGTGGAATTCCAGCCAGTGGTCGCGGAGGGCCGCCCTGACAAAGGACTCGTCGTATCGCGGGTTCAGCCAGGAATGTTTCTCGAGGTAGAGCCGTCGATAGAGTTCGGCGATCCGGCCCGCATCCGCGGGCAAGAGGTCCCAGGGCGCGACCCATTCCGGACCGTCGGCGTCGCCGAGTTCCTTCCGGTCCCGTCGGAGCGTGGAGGTGTCCTTGAGCGTTCCATGCCGGGCGTCGAAGCAGTGCACGATTCTCGCCGCCAGCAGACGGTATCCGGCGGCCCGGAGTCGTGCCGGCAATCCCGGCGAGCAACGCTCGTCGACGTTCCGGAGCACGATGGCATGATCCGGGAACTCCCGGGCGAGGGTCCGGGTGACCTCCGGTATCGAGTCTGGCAACCCCGGTGGCACCGGATTTGTCGAGAGCATCCAGCTGTTCCATTGCACCGTCTGTTCCGATCCTGCCCCGGTCAGGATCGCATCGAGGACCGTGAGGCCCAGGCGGGCGGCGATTCGGCTTCCACCGCCCGGCAGCATGTCCAGCTCGTTCCGGGGATATCGGACATAGAGGGTCCGGAGCGAGACCGGATAGGAGCCTCCGGGATCTCCTCCATGGACGGTGATCGGATATCCACCATTCCCGCCGCTCACCCAGCCGGCGCGGCCCCGGAGGTTCTCGGCCGGACGGAATCCAAGGCCCGAGACCGTCCTCCAGTAGGCCGGCGCGCCGCAATCCTCCCCGGGGACGGCTGCGGCGGCCTGTGCGCCCCAGAGCACCCGCCATGCCCTGTCAGGCCGCGAATTGGGCGATGTGGAAGCTGCCATAGGTGTGCACACGGTCGCGTGCATGGCACTCGGCCGCCCGCTCCCGGTCGTACCGAAGCAGGTCTCCCAGCCGGGTGCGCCGTCCACGGTGCTCGACGGTGACCGGGTCCACGAAGTCCGCGGCGAAGCCCCCGGAGCGCCAGAGGATGCGGCAGTCCGGGCGGGCCCTGTCCACGATGGCCTGCCACTCCTCGGCCAGGGCCGATGGATGCCGGTGACCCAGCCAGTCCATGTGGTCGAGCAGCACGAAGCGGGACAGACGGCCCGGGTGGGCCTGGAGGAATCCGGTGAGGCTGTCGGTATGCGTCCGGATGCGGTCCGCCAGCCCGGATTTCAGCCGGCCGAAAGCCGCGGGTCGCAGGTATTCCGGGCAGCATCCGTGCGTGTAGCGCCCGAAGAGATACAGACGCCAGAAGTAGTTGTCTGCCGTGGGCAGGCGTGTGCACACCGCCTCGACGCAATTCTCCATGAAGGCGGCGATGTCGCGGTGGCAGGTCCGCTCGAGGTGTTCCTTCTGGGCGGCCGGCACCCCGAGGAGACTCAGCGCGATGTCGGTCCGGAGCGCCCTCCGGATCGCCGGCCTCCAGAGCCTGTGACATACCCTCCCGCAGTAGATCGCCCGTTGCTCCTCCAGGGAGCCGGCCTCGAAAAGCGCCCGCAGGTCGTCGAGCACACCCGCCATGCGGAGGTATCGGTTCATCAGGCGAGCGAAGAGTCCGGTGGTGCCGTGGTGGTAGAACGAATCCCCGGGGCGCCGCCGCTCGAAGAATCGGAGGTGGCGGTCCCAGTACCTGCGGGCATAGCCCGGCAGGTCCCGTCGCAGCCGGTCGTGGTACCATCCGGGGAAATCCGGGGTGCCTCCCTCCCCGAAGACGGCGAAAAACTCGTCGTGCTCGAGGTGGCGGATGCCGGCCAGCTTGAGCTCCAGCAGCGCGTTCTGGCGGAAGTTCATGTCCACGGCGTGGATGCTCCGCGGTGCATCGAGCGCATAGTCGAGCGCGTTGCAGCCCGCCGAGGTGATGAGCACCAGCTCGTCGTCCGTGCCGAGCTCAAGGACCTCCCGGTCGAGCCGGGGGTCCTCCCAGCAGGTGTTGTACACCAGGTGGTTGCCATGGACGTAGTTGAAGAGGGTCTCGGTCGTCCAACGGGTCAGGCGTCGCATGCGTTCCATCAAAGGGATGCTAGCCAGCGCACGCCCGCTGCGGCAACGGGCCGTGGCCATAGACGCCCAAATGTCACCCCGTCGAAGCCGTGCAGTCGCACGGAGGAGGCCAGATCCGGGGAATGAGCGTCCGAGGTCACCGACACCGGCCGGGCCTCCTGGTCAAGTACACCAGGATGGTCCTCGTCGCAGCGCGCCAGCGCGGGCTCCGGGCCGGTCTCGGTGATCTGCTCGCCCAGTGGACCTTCGACCGTCGGCATGGACTCGGGGCGTTGCTCCCCCGGGAGGTCCGGGCTCCGGCGGCCGATCCCGGATTCCGTCTCGCGGATGCCGTCCAGTACCAGGGGGTGGATCCCCGGCTGGCCTTGGAGGTCCTGGGCTGCATTCCCGAGGCCGCGCGGGCCCGATCGACCTTCATCGATTTCGGCTGCGGCAAGGGGCGTGGTCTGGCGGTCGGGATGCTGGCCGGTTTCCGGCGCCTGATCGGTGTGGAGATCTCGGGGGATCTGGCAGCCGCCTGCGATCGCAACCTCCGGACCCTGCGCTCCCGGCACCCGGGAATCGAGGTGGAGATCCGCATTGAGGATGCGGCCCGGTTCGCGCTGCCGGAGGGCCCCCTCGTGGCATTTCTCTACAACCCGTTCCTCGGGCCGACCCTCGAACGGGTTGCCGAGGCTCTGGGCCGCCAGGCGGCCCGGTGGCCGGTTTGGGTCGGGTATGTCAATCCCCGTGGCCGTGCCGCATTCCCGGCCGAGAGATTCATCGAGCGCATGTGCTGGGGGCCGTCGCGGGCCGTGTTGCTGGAGTCACGCCCCGTGGACGCCGCCCCGGGATCGACCCCGCCCGGATGCCTGCCGTTGCAGTTGGGACATGGCGGCGCCCAGTCGATCATCCGCGGCTCCGAGCCAATGGCGGAACCTCTCGGTCCCGTCCGGAGCCGCCCGGTGGATGAGCGCCGGGTTGAAGTGGGTCATCCGGAGGCTCAGGCCGGCCCTTTCTGCATCGGCGGCGGCCAGCAGGGCCTCGGGGTAGGGTCGTCCCAACCAATGGAGCATGGGCTTCCCGAGGCAGGCCGCCTCCGCGAGGTCCTCGATGCTTCCGTCGAGGACGATGCCGGCGCCTCGGGCCATCCGGTCGCGCAGGAGTGCCAGGTCCAGGGGGTGGAAGCGCAGGGTGGAGCGCACGACCTCGCTGCCGATGGACCCGGATCGCTCGTAGAAGCAGTCGATGGACACCTCGGGATGATGCAGATGCCAGCGCTCCACCTCCGCACGCTGCTCGGCGCGGCCGAGCCGGATCACCAGGCCGGGCCCGAGGGTGCCGGCCGTGGGCCGCAGGTCGTCCGTGAGCAAGGGGGGAGCGGCGAACCAACCGATGGAGGGGTGGTTGGCCATCGGTTCCAGCGACAGCGCCAGACGGAGGCCGCGACCGGCGCACCAATCCGCCCGCCGTGCGATCCTCCTCATCTCCGGCCCCGCCTCGGATGACCCGGCCCGGTCCGGGTGCGCCAGCCGCAGGGCATGCCCGATGGTCAGCAGTGGCAGGTGGCGCACCCTGGCGACACGGTGGAACGCCGCGAGTGGCTCCATGAAGCTCACCATCGCATCCGCCGGACCGGAGGAAATGGAGCGGTCGATTGCCGCCAGACCCGCCTGGACGGCCCTCCGCCGTGCCACGCATTCCCGGAGCCAACGCACGATCCCGGGATGCCGTTCGATGCGCGTGGGGATCCCGAGTCCGGGGATCACCTCGACAGGGACGTCAAAATCCCGCGAGGTCCGTGGCGACGGGTTGGCACAGTCGGTCCTGGCCAGCAGCACCCGGACGACCCGGTGAGCGTTCTGTCGGCACCATTCGTGCACGGCCTTCGCCTGGGTGACCGTTCCCCGGGTTTCCGCCGGCACCACGAGCACCAGATTCATGCAGCTTCAACAGGTGGATGTTTCCCTCGAAATCCTCGGCAAGAGCCGTGCAGCTCTCCACCCAGTCGCCACAGTTGAGGTATTCGAAACCGTGGACGGTCCGGATCTCGGCCCGGTGGATATGGCCGCAGATCACCCCCTCGACTCCGGATTGCCGCGCCAGGTGGACCATGGCCTCCTCGAACTGCGTGACGTAGCGAACCGCGCTCTTGGCCTGGAATTTCAGGTAGGCGGCCACTGACCAGTAGCCGAAGCCCAGGCGGCGCCGGAGACGGTTGAGGTGCAGGTTGAACTCCAGGATGGCGTCGTACAGGCGCGCCCCCACCCGTTCGAGCAGGCGGTTGAAGAGCACCAGACCGTCGAGCTGGTGACCGTGGAGGACCAGATACCTGCGTCCGTCGACGCCCTCATGCACCACCCGCTCCACCAGGCGCACGCCTCCGAGGTTGAGTCCGAGGAACTGCGCCATGAACTCGTCGTGGTTGCCGTAGATATAGGTGACCCGCGTTCTCTTGCGGTTCATGCGGAGGATTTTCTGGATCACCGTGTTGGCCTCGGTGCTCCAAAGCCAGCGGCGTCTGAGTTCCCACCCATCGATGATGTCCCCGACGAGGTACAGGTTCCTGCACTCGTTCTGGTGCAGGAAGTCGAGCAGCAGACCTGCCTGGCAATGCCGGCTTCCCAAGTGGAGGTCCGAGATCCAGATCGCGTGGTATTTCATCGAAGGACCGGGCGGCGTGCCCGCGGCTCAGGGCCCAGTTTGCTAAGGCTCCGTCGGTCCGGAGCCAAGACCGAAACCTCGCGTCACTCCGATGTTTCGTCCGCGTCTCCGTTTCGAATCCCACCGTCGGGCGGGGGATGCGGGCGATGATCCGGGCGACCGAGCCGGATCCGTCTTCACGGGAAAACCATCCAAGCGTCATCCAGTTGTCACATGGGGAATGGAAAGTGGCAGCCCGGTCGGTGAAGCGGCCCGGTGATCGGGGCCTGACGACCGCCTTCAATACCCATGAAAACTCGATGGCTTACCCCACGGTGTCTCCTCTGGATCGCCCTCGCCTCCGCACTCCTTGGCCTCTCGGCGCGCGGTGAGACCAACCGCGTCTCCGGATACCTCTACGGCACCCACACCTGGGTGGCGACCAACACCTACATCCTCACCGGGTTCACCTACGTGATGAGCAACGCGGTGCTGAACATCGAGGCGGGCACGGTGGTGCAGGGGGCCTCGGGGACCGGGACCTCGTCGAGTGCGGCCAACGACTTCGGGTGCCTGTTCGTCTGCCGGGGCGGCAAACTCAACGCCAATGGCACGCCCAACCGCCCGATCGTCTTCACCACGGTGTCCGACGACGTGTCGGACCCCGGTGACCTGCCCTTCCCGACGCGGGGGTTGTGGGGCGGGGTGGTGCTCTTCGGCAACGCGCGGCTGAACAACCCGGCGTGGACCACCAACAACGTGTCGTACGACATCTACGAGGGACTGCCCGATCTGGCGGTGACCAACGCGGTGAGTGGGCAGGTGGACTACATCCACCGTTTCGGTGGGACGGACGACACCGACAGCAGTGGCTCGATGCGGTACGTGTCGGTGCGGCACGGCGGCAAGAAGCTGACGACCGACAAGGAGATCAACGGTTGGTCATTCTGCGGTGTGGGCCGCGGGACGGTGGCCGACTATCTCGAGGCGTACTGCGTCGCCGACGACGGGTTCGAGTTCTTTGGTGGCTCGGTGGACACGAAGCACCTGGTGTCGGCGTTCAACGACGACGACCTGTTCGACACAGACCAGGGCTACCACGGGCGGAACCAGTTCTGGTTCGGCATCCAGGAGCCTGGGGCGAAGGACAACGGTTCGGAACAGAACGGGCAGCCGCAGGCGCCGGATGTGCGGGTGGGTGGGGCGCAGCCGCAGGCTGAGTATGTTGTGCGGAATGCGACCCTGATCGGCGCCGGGGAAGCCTCGAGCGGCAACGATGCGCTGCGGTTCCGTCAGGAGAACAAGGCGCGTTGGTACAACTCGGTGATCACGGACTTCGGCGGGGTGCGGGTGCGCATCGACGACGACGGGGTGTCGACGCCGGATGTGAAGAACAACCTGTTCTGGGGCTTCAAGGCCGGCTCGAACGAGGACTACGGCAAGGAGCATGCGCCTGCGGCCTTGAACCCGGTGGCCGATCCGAGGCTGAGGTCGGTGAGCCGGAAGGCCGACGGGAAGCTCGACCCGCGTCCTGGTGCCGGGAGCCCGGTGTTCGACGGGGTGCTGGCGACGCCGGCCGACGGGTTCTGGACGCCGGTGGCCCACAAGGGTGCCTTCGACGTCGACGACAACTGGGCCCGCCATTGGACGGCCCTGGATGCCAACGGGTTCTTCCCGCCGGGCGACAA
>JAJTFN010000215.1 GCA_021298285.1 Verrucomicrobium sp. | reverse complement strand
GGGTTTCGTTGATGCGCACCTTCTTCCCGACGGGATCGTCGTTCGGGAAGAACGACTCGGCGAGGTAGGCGCCGAGCACGCACACGGGCCGGCTGGAACCGACGTCGGACTCGGTGAGCCAACGGCCCCGGGCGACGGTCAGCCCGCGGATCGCCAGCGACTCGGCGGTGTTGCCCAGCAGCCAAACCCCCCGGGCCCGGCGGCGCTCGTGGGTCACGGTGGCCTGATAGGCCTCGCATTGCGGGGCCATCGTCCCGGCGGTCGTCATGCGGGCCTCGAGCTCGCGGTACTGGGTGAAGGTGATGTCCCGGCGGTTCCGGTACATCCGGTAGTCGTCGAAGCTCATCCAGGGAAACCGGCCGATGAAGAGCACGTCGGAACCCATCGACGAGACCGACCGCGTGAAGGCCTCCCCCATCCCGTTGAGCATCGTGCCCACGAGCGTCGCGGTCAGGATGCCGATGACGACACCCAGCGTGGTGAGGCCCGAGCGGAGCTTGTTGGCGCGGATGGCCGCCACCGCGATGCGGGCCGATTCCCGGAGTTCGCTCCCGAGCGTCATGGTGCCTGGGTCCCGGGCGCCGCGGCGGCGGCCACCGCGGCCACGGCCCTCGGGTGGGGGTTGGTCTCGTCGGCGGCGATGAGGCCGTCGCGGATGCGGATGACCCTCCGGGCGTGCAGGGCCACGTCCTCCTCGTGGGTCACCACGATGATCGTGTTGCCCCGCCGGGAAAGCTCCTCGAAGAGGCTCAGGATCTCCACCCCGGTGCGGGAATCGAGGTTTCCGGTCGGCTCGTCGGCGAGGATGATCGACGGGGTGTTGACCAGCGCCCGGGCGATGGCCACACGCTGACGCTGGCCGCCCGAGAGCTCGTTCGGCCGGTGGTGCATGCGCGACTCGAGGCCCACGTTGACCAGCGCCTGGCGGGCCCGTTCACGGCGCTCGCGCGGTGGGATGCCGGCGTAGATGAGGGGCAGCTCGACGTTGTGCAGGGCGTCGGCCCGGGCCAGCAGGTTGAAGCTCTGGAACACGAAGCCGATCTCTCGGTTGCGGATGTCGGCCAGTTCGTTGTCGCTCATCCGGGCCACGTCCTTGCCGTTGAGCTCGTAGCTGCCGTCGCTGGGCGTGTCCAGACAGCCCAGGAGGTTCATGAGGGTGGACTTGCCCGAGCCCGACGGCCCCATGATCGCCAGGTACTCCCCGCGCTCGATGACCAACGACACCCCGCGCAGCGCGTGCACCGTCTCGGTGCCCATGACGTAGCGCCGGGCGAGGTCCTGGATCCGGATCAGCGGCATGGCCTTGGGGGCTGGTGGAATTGGGGGCCGGCGTGGCTCAGGGTTTGGACGCCTTGGCCTTCTTAGGCTCCTCGATCTCGACGGTCGCCCCGTCGTCGAGGTCCTTGGACACGGCCTTGAAATTGCCGGTGATGATCTCCTGACCCTCGGCCACGCCCTCGGTGATCTCGTAGTGCGAATCGTCGCTGATGCCCCGCTTCACCGGCAGCATCCGCGCCTTGTCGGCCTCCTTGACGAAGACCACCTCGATCGGCTTGACGGTATCCCGGGCCTTCTTCCCGGCGAGGAACTCGATCTGGGACTTCTCCTCCTCCGCCCCGGCGGCGGGTTTGCCGTCGGGCTTGCCGGCGTCGCCAGCCTTCGAGCCCGGCAGCCGCGTCGTGACGGACTGGATGGGCACGGTGACCACGTTGGTCCGGTAACGCGTCTCGATGTCGGCCGTCACGCTCATGCCGGGCAGGAAGATGCCTTTGTCAGCCATCCGGATGCGGACCTCGAACTTGGTGGATTCCTGCTGGGTGCCGACGGCCGCGGTCTTGGCCGAGCGGGCCACCTGGGTGACACGGCCCTCGAACTTGCGGTCCTTGAACGAGTCGACATCGAGCCGGGCCTTGAACCCGGGCCGGATGAGCACCACGTCGATCTCGCCCACCTCGACGCGGGCCTCCATCTCGCCCAGGTCGGCCACCGTCATGATCTCGGTGCCGGCCATCATGCCCGTGCCCGAGACGCGCTCGCCCAGCTCCGAGTTGAGCTTGGAGACGGTGCCATCGATGGGGCTGAAGATCGTCGTGCGCGCGAGGTCCTCCTGCGAGCGCTTGAGCCCGGCCCGGGCCATCTCGACCCGCTGGGCCGAGGCGATGGCACTGGCCCGGGCCACCTCGGCCCCGGTGCGCACCTCGTCGAAGAGCGACCCGCTGATGAGCTGTCGCGAGAAGAGGTCCACGTTCCGCTTGAGTTCGGCCTCGGCCTTCCGCGCGTTGGCCTCGGCGGTGAGCAGGTCGGCCTCGGCCGACTTGAGGCTGGCCTCCTGGCTCCGGAGCGCGGCGGCGTAGAGGTCGGGCTTCACGCGGACCAGCAGGTCGCCCTTCCGCACCGACTGGCCCTCCTTGACCGGCAACTCGATGATTTCGCCCGCCACCTCGGAGCTGATCTTCACCTGCACGACCGGCTGCAGCTTGCCGCTCCCGGTCACCGTCTCGGTCAGGTTGCGGCGTTGGGCCTTCTCGGTGACCACCTTGACCGGCTTCTGGCGGTTGCAGCCGACAGCCAGCAGGGTGGCGAGTGCGACCAGGAAGGCGGAGTGGCGTGAGAGCGTCGGAGGCATGGGGGCGAGGGCTGCTGGGACTCTGGAGGATTCTTCAGGGTGGGATGCGACGACGCGACCGGCCGGTCTCCTGACGATCCCCAGAGAGGCCCCGCACGTCCCTGAATGCGTCGGGACCCGCTCCGACCGGACAACCGATTCGGGGGGTCCATTCCGGGAGCCGGCCCCCCCGCCCCCGGACCCCGTGCCTCGTCAGTGGTGGTCGAGGCAGCCGAACTTCACGAACAGGCCGGTGAAGACGGCCGCGCCGCCGAGGAGCAGGGCCAGACCGATGCCCTTCCCGCTGGCGGTCAAGGCGATGCCGGCGCTCAGCACGGCCGTGGTCGCGAGGAAGAAGGCGAGCGGTGCGATGAATTTCATGTGCCGTCAGGATAGCGGGGAGCCCGTGGGCCTCAAGTCACGAATGGATGAACGCCCCGACCGCGGCGACGAAGGGTCGAAAGCGCCGGACGAATGGTCGTGGCCGGTCGATTCACCCCGCCGTTTCGCAGGTTGCCACCGCCGGCGACCTCTCCCAGACTTCGGTCCACTTCCCGATCGCCCATGAACAGGTTCCCATCCGCCCGGTCCGCCCGCGCCGCCTTCACCCTCATCGAACTGCTGGTGGTCATCGCGATCATCGCCATCCTGGCCGGCATGCTCCTGCCGGCGCTCTCGAAGGCCAAGAGCAAGGCCATCATCACGAAATGCTCGAGCAACCTGCGGAACCTCGGCCTGGCCGTCCGGATGTACGCCTTCGACAACCGCGACCAGTTCCCGGACTGCACCGGGGCCGTCTGGCCCTGGGACCTTCCGGCCAAGGCGGCCAACGCCTTCGTGGTCAACGGCGGCCAGCGCAGCATCCTGTACTGCCCCGGCTTCGAGAAACAGAACAACAACCAGCTCTGGTCGTTCACCACCGGTGTCACCAACGAGGTGGCCGCCGACAGCGCCAACGGGTACCGGGTGATCGGCTACGCCGTGGCCTTCAAGGGGTCTGGGCGCATCCGGGCCACCAACATCACCGAGGGCTTCAACCCGAAGCCCTGGGTGGTCGGCGGCCAGGAGTTCGACCCCGGACCCTCGGCCCGGGTGATCGTCGCCGACGCCACCCTCTCGAACTCGCCGAACCGCACGGGCGGTGCACGCAACTTCACCAAGGTCGACGGTGGCTGGGCCGGGCACAGCTCCGCCCACCTCAACGGGCAGCTCCCGGCCGGCGGCAACGTGCTGATGCTCGACGGGCACGTGGAGTTCCGCGGTTTCGCCCAGCAGGTCGTGCGCACCGACGGTTCCGTGCCCCATTTCTGGTGGTGAGCCTGGGCTCGTGGTCCTCCTGCCGGGGATGATGGGGAGTGGACGGCACCGACTTCGTGGACACGGACCTGCGCACCCCCGGCGGATCATCCCCGAGGCTGGCCACGGCGGACCAGGGAGGCGGCACCGGCGCCGCCCCGGGTCGGGCGCCCACCCGGGAGGAACTCGACAGCCAGTTGACGGCGACCCAGCAGGACCTGGCCAAGCTGCGCGAGGCCCAGGAGCAGCTTGAGCGCGCCAAGGCCGCCATCGAGGAGATGCGCCGTCGGCGGGCCGAGTTCCAGACCGGGCGCGAGGAGATGCTGCAGAACCTCCTGCGCGGGGTGTCGCTGCTCGAACAGGCCGAGATGAACCTCCGGCGCGACGCCGTCCAGATGGGCCGGACGCTCGAGGGTCTGCGCGGCGCCTTGGGCAACGTCCAGGGCCTCAACGAGCAGGCCTGGACCGACACCACCTGGGAGACCGAGCTGTCCCGCTCCCTCGCGACGATCGAGAACGCCCGGATGGAATGGAACCAGGCCCGCCTGGCGTGGCCGGTGCTCGAGGGCGGTGGGGGCGCTGCGCCGGGCCACGCTCCGGTGCCGGCGTCCACGGCCGCGGGTCTCGACGGGCTGGGCCTCGCCCGGCTGGCCCGGTTGGGTCTGGTCCTGCAGTGGCCCGTGGTCCTGCTCGGCCTGGCCGTGCTCGCCCTGGCCCTCGTGCTGGCCCTCAAGCGCTGAATTCCCCCGGGGCACTCCACCTCCGTCATGGGCTGGTTCCGCAAACCGAAGGATCCGATGGCGGCCCGACAGGCCGAGCTCGACCGCGAGATCCAGGCGATCCAGCGCCGCATCTCCGACCTGGCCGCGCGTCCGGTGCCCCAGCCCGTGCCGCAGCCCCCGCGCGCGCGGCGATGGCCCGATGCTGCGTCGATCCCGGCTTCCGATCGTTCCGCGCAGCCGACGCCGGCTCCGTTGCCGGCGCCCGCACCCTTCAGCGTCCCGACCCAGCGCGTCGCCGCCGCCCCGGGTCCAGGGGCCCCCGCCGACCGTTTCAACCTCGTCGAAGCCTGGCAGCGGTGGGTGCATCGGCTGGGATTCCAGCCCCGCCGGCCCTCGGGGCTGGTCCATTTGATGGCCGCCGGCTCGGTCCACGGGCTCCGGCCCCTGCGTTACGAGCGCAAGATCGCCCGACGCCGGTTCCTGCTCTCCTTGGGTCTCCTGCTCCTGATCCTCTACGGCATCGCCCGCGAGGTCTTCTGAGTTCCGGCCGCTCCCGGGCCATCCCTGGGGCACGGGAATGCCCCAGGCCAACCGTTTCACGCGCCGTCATCATCCCGATCCCTCGCGCCGCGCCTTGGCAGGTCCCGCTCGATGCGCAGGCGGGTCCCCCAGGGCGTCGAGGCGTGCGGCCCCGGCGACGTTCCAGGCCTTTGCCGCCTCCATCGGCACCTCCACGACCAACCCGCCGCCCTCGGTCGTCACCCGCCACCCGTCTTGCCGGGCCAACTCCAGCCGGTAGGACCATCGGTCCGACTCCCGGGGACCCACGCGCACGCCTCCGGAGCACGCTCCTGTCGCCAGCCAGTCGGACGCCTCGTCCGGGCTCAACCGGAACCGCACCATCGAGTCGGACAGCCGAACCTTCATCGCCCGGACGCTGACCGGAACTCGGCCGGGGAGGAAGGCCGCGTTGCCCCCGGCGTCGGGATCGGGCGGAGGATTTGACCGTGGGGCCGGCCTCGCGTTGGATCCCACCCATGTTCCCTCCGCGTTCCCGGTGCTGGATCCCCGTGTCCCTGCTCGCGCTGTCGCCGCTGTTCCCCGGCGGATCCGCGCACGCGGCCGATCCGGGCCTTCCGCCGACCGGTGCCTCCCCATCGGTTCGGGTGATCTCTCGAGGCGGCGCTTCCGGGACCTACCAAGCGTTCCCTGACGCCTGCCGACTGGCCAATGGCGACCTGGTCTGCGTGTTCTACGCCGGCTACGGCCATGTGTCGCTGCCGCGCACCGACTGGCCCCGGGGCGGACGCATCTGCGCGGTCCGCTCGGCCGACGAGGGGCGCACCTGGACCGAGCCCCGGGTGCTCTTCGACGGCCCGGACGACGACCGCGACCCGCACATCGCCCGCATGCGCGACGGCACGCTGGTCTGCAGCTTCTTCCCGTACCGCCAGGCCCCGGGAGCCAAGCCCGAGTACGAGACGGCGATCGTCACCTCCCGCGACGGCGGCTGGACCTGGGACGCCGAGCCGCGCGTGCTGGCTCCCGGCTGGGCGGTGTCGGCGCCGATGCGCGAACTCTCCGACGGCACGCGCCTGCTCGGCGTGTACCACGAGGACGGCGACACGGCCTACGGCGGGGTGCTCCGCTCGACCGACCAGGGAAGGACCTGGAGCGCGCCCATCGCCATCGGCAAGGGCGGCGGTGTCCGCCTCGATGCCGAGACCGACGTCCTCGAACTCAAGGACGGCCGGGTGCTGGCGGCGCTGCGCGGCGACAAGGTGCCGTTGCACTTCGCCCGGAGCGGCGACCGGGGGCTGAGCTGGTCGCCGGTCGAATCCAGCGGGTTCCCTGGCCATTGCCCGCACTTCACGCGGCTGGGCACGGGCGAGATCCTGCTGACCCACCGGCTGCCGCAGACGGCCATGCATGTCAGCCGCGACGACGGCGCCACCTGGTCCGGACCCCATGCCGTCGACTCGGTCATCGGCGCCTACCCGGCCACGGTCGAGCTGCGCGACGGCTCGGTGCTGGTGGTGTACTACGAGGAAGGGACCGCCAGCGCCATCCGGGCCCGCCGGTTCCGCCTCGGCGACTCCGGCCCGGTCTGGCTGCCGCTGGAGCCCGAGGTGCGGGACGTCGGGTCGCGCCGCGAGCTCTTCGTCGACCGAAGCCTCATCGACCGCATGGACGGCTGCGTGTTGCGCCTGCACACGCCGCAGCCGAGGGAGACGGTCTTGAGGTTCGACCGCCCGTGGGAAGGGGCCTTTTCCGGATACCTGACGGTCCTCCACGATCCGGAGGATGCAAAACGCCCGTTCCGCATGTACTACCGCGGGCTCCCGCTGGCCGGAAAAGACGGTTCCACCAACGAGGTCACCTGCTACGCCGAGAGCCGCGACGGCATCGCCTGGAGAAAGCCCGACCTCGGCCAGTTCAAGGTCGCCGGCACCCGCCGCAACAACGTGGTGTTGGCCGGGCAGGCGCCCTTCTCGCACAACTTCTCCCCCTTCCTCGACAGCCGCCCCGGCGTGCCGCGTGACGAGCGCTTCAAGGCCGTCGCCGGCACCACCGAGAGCGGCCTGCACGCCTTCGCCTCCGCCGACGGCATCCGCTGGCGACGCCTGGGCACCGGCCCGGTGCTGACCCGGGGGGCCTTCGACTCGCAGAATGTCGCCTGTTGGTCGCCCGCCGAGGGGCGCTACCTGATGTTCCTGCGCACCTGGTCGGGCGGTGACTTCGCGGGCTACCGCACCATCAGCCGGTCGACCTCCACCGATTTCCTCCACTGGACCGCCCCGGAGCCCATGACCTTCGGCGACGGACCGCCCGAGCACCTCTACACCAGCCAGACCCAGCCGTATTTCCGCGCGCCCCACCTGCTCGTGGCCACGCCCATGCGGTTCGTGCCGGGTCGGCAGGTGCTCACCGACGCCCAGGCCCTCGGGCTGGGCGTGAAGCCCGGCTATGCGGGCGACGTGGCCGAGGCGGTCTTCATGACCTCGCGCGGCGGCACCCGCTACGAGCGGACCTTCCTGGAAGGGTTCCTCCGCCCCGGCCTCGATCCCGGAAACTGGGCCTCGCGGGCGGGTCTCACCGCGCTGGGCATCGTGGGCACAAGCCCGGGCGAACTCTCGATCTACCGGCAGGCCCATTACGCGCAGCCCTCCGGGCATCTGGTCCGCCACTCGCTGCGGACCGACGGGTTCGCCTCGGTTCAGGCGCCGTTCCGGGGCGGCGAGGTGGTCACCCATCCGCTGCGCTTCTCGGGCCGCCGGCTGACGCTCAATGTGAGCACCGGGGCTGCCGGGAGCCTGAGGGTCGAGTTGCAGGACGTCGCCGGCAAACCCCTGCCGGGCTTCGGCCTGGCCGATGGCCGCGAGGTGGTGGGCGACGACCTGGAGCGGGTCGTGACCTGGTCGGGCGGTTCCGGGGATGTGGCGGCGCTGCGCGGCGTCCCGGTCCGCCTCCGGTTCGTGATGAAGGACGTCGACCTGTACGCCTTCCAATTCGCCGACTGAGAGCGGATCCTGCACCCATGTCCTCGATGGATCCTGGCGCCTCCCCAGCCCCGCGAAGGTCGTCTCGTCGGAGTCCTGTTCCGGGCGACTGGGTGGGGCTCTTGATCGCGTTGGGTCTCGGTCTCCTGGGTCTTGGTCCGTCGCCGGTCCGCGCCGAGGTGCGCACCGGGGCCGACCAGCTGCTGGCCGCCGACCCGTCGCCGCTGCGCGGAAAACGGGTGGGCCTGATCACCAACCCCACCGGGGTGACCCGCGACCTCCAGTCGCTGGCCCTGCGCCTGCGACAGCGCCAGGACTTCCACCTGGTGGCCCTCTACGGCCCGGAGCACGGCGTGCGGGGCAATGCGCAGGCCGGCGACAAGGTGGGCTTCGGGTGGGATCCGGTGCTCGGGTTGCCGCTCTTCAGCCTGTACGGCAAGACCTTCCAGCCCACCGGGCCGATGCTGACCAACATCGCCGGCCTGGTCCGCGGCAGCCCGGGCATCCCCACCAACGCGGCCCTGGCCGAGCGCATCGACGTGCTGGTCTTCGACATCCAGGACGTGGGATCGCGGGCGTACACCTACGTCGGCACGTTGTCCAAGGCCATGGAGGCCTGCGCCGAGCACGGCATCCCGATCCACGTGCTCGACCGGCCCAACCCGCTCGGAGGCCTCGTCATGGAGGGGCCCGTGCTCGAGGCGCCCGCATGGGTGTCGCTGGTGGGCATCCAGCCCATCCCCATGCGCCACGGGATGACCGTAGGCGAGTTGGCCGGGCTCTTCAACGCCCGCTTCCTCAAGCAGCCCGCGGCCCTGACGGTGACGCCGGTCACCGGGTGGACCCGGTCGATGGATTTCGCCCAGACCGGCCTGCCCTGGGTCATGCCCTCGCCCAACATGCCCACGCCGGAGACCGCGGGCGTCTATCCGGGCCAGGTGCTGCTCGAGGGCACCAACCTCTCGGAGGGTCGCGGGACCACCCGGCCCTTCGAGCTCTTCGGCGCCCCCTGGATCCAGGGCCGGGAATGGACCGACGCCCTCAACGCCCTCCGCCTGCCGGGGGTCGTGTTCCGGGAGGCCTGGTTCACCCCGTCCTTCTCCAAGTTCCGGGGCGAACTCTGCGGCGGCTCCCAGATCCATGTGACCGACGCGTCGCGGTTCCGTCCGGTGGTCACCACATTGCGGATCCTGGCGACCGCCCGGCGGTTGTACCCGGGCAAGCTCACGTTCCAGGGTCCGACCTTCGACCGCCTCATGGGCACGTCCACGGTCCGGCCCCTGCTGGAATCGGGCGGCGACCTCGCACCGGTCTTGGCCCGGATCGAGTCCGACCTGAAGGCGTTCGAGACGCTCCGCCAGCCCCATCTGCTGTACCGCTGAGCCCGCCACCCGCCCGATTGGCCCGGAGGCCATCTCCCGGTCCGCTCGTCGCAGGCGGCCCGCCCCGCCGGGCTGGGCTTTCCGGGCGGGGCCGGGTAGGGTCGCCCCCATGATCCGTTTCGGCTCGCTGGAGCTGAAGTCCAACCTCTTCCTGTCGCCGCTGGCCGGGTACACCAACCTGCCGTTCCGCCTCGTGGCGCGCGAGATCGGGGGGCTGGACCTGGCGACGACGGACCTGGTC
>JAJTFN010000045.1 GCA_021298285.1 Verrucomicrobium sp. | reverse complement strand
GACCTGAAGCCGGGCCGGGTGCCCCACCGGACCCGCCATTGGGATCATTCGGTGGAATCCATCGCCTGGTCGAAGGGCGGCTGGCTGGTCCTCGAGGCGGAGTCGCAGGGCCGCAAGCTGCTCTGGCGGGTGGACCCGGAGGGCGACTCGGCGCCGCGCGCGCCTGGGCCCGGTAGGCCAGCCAGCGGCCATCCGGCGAGAACTGCGGACACCCGTCGGCCGCCGGCTGCGTGGTCAGCGGCTCCCGCCTCAAACCGTCCACCGACACCGACACCACGTTGTGGTCGGTGGACCACGACTCCTCGCGCACCGGGGCCGGCGACGGCGTGTGCGCCAACGACCTCGAGTCGGCCGCCCAGGCGAACTCGTCGCCCGCGGCGAAGGTGCTCGACCAGGGCACCGCGTCCTGAGGCCCCGGCGTGAGGTCCACCGGATCCCCCACCGCCGCACCCTGCGACACCGGCACCACGAAAAGGTGGTTGCGACGGCCGTCGTTCATGGCGTCCCACTTGCGCACCGGCAGCGCATCGTACACCCGGGCCTTCACCTGGCCCTTGTCCAGCTGCTGGATCCGCTCGCGGTGGAGGCGCTCGGATTCCGCCGCCGGCTTGCCCGAGAACTCCGGGAACACCGACGACAGGAAGGCGATCCGCGAACCGTCCGGCGACCAGACCGGTGCGGTGGCCCCGGTGGACAGGCGCGTCACGGCGCGGGCCTCGCCGCCATCGACCGGCTGGATCCACACCTGCGGCTCCCCGTCGCGATGGGACTCGAAGGCCAGCCACCGCCCGTCGGGCGACCAGCGCGGGTGGCGGTCATGCTTGGGCGAGGCGGCGAATTTCCGCGGCGCCCCGCCGTCGACGGGCACCAGCCAGAGGTCGCTGTCGTTCCGGTTCGCGGCCAGGTCGGGGGTGGTCACCACGCAGGCGATCCACCGGCCATCCGGCGAGGGCTGCGGATCGCTCAGGCGCCGGAGCGACACCAGGTCCTCGAAGGCCATGGGGCGCGCAGCCTCCGCAGGCGATGGCAGAAATCCCGCGGCCACGACGGCCACGACGGCGGAAAACGCACGGCAGATCATGCACGGGCCAGTGAACCGCAGGCGACCAGCCGAGGCAAACCGGGGCTTGCCTCCCGGCCGCCGGCACCGGTCCGGTCGCCCTGGCAAGCCATGGACACCCTTGGACACCCCTTGTCCAGGTCCGTGCGCGACCTTCGAGCCACCCGGAGGATTTGGGTTTTACACCCGGCGGGAAGCCCTAGACTGATCCCCCGGCCCGATCCCGGTTCCGCGATGCCCAACGACGCCAAGATCATCGAACTGCGCCAATGGCTGGCCGAGCGCCTGCCCCGGGCCCGGCTCGGCGCGGCGCCGCCACGCACGGCCCCGGACACCGTGCCCACGGGCCTCGGGCCGGTCGACGACACCCTCGGGGGCGGCCTGCCCAAGGGGGCCTTCACCGAGCTGGTCGCCCCCGGGGAAGGCTCCGGCAGCGCCCAGTTCATCCATGCGCTGCTGCGGCA
The DNA here is from genome assembly GCA_021298285.1 of Verrucomicrobium sp. GTDB lineage: Bacteria > Verrucomicrobiota > Verrucomicrobiia > Limisphaerales > UBA9464 > SXXZ01. The sequence continues at coordinate 17,073 of JAJTFN010000045.1, read as the reverse complement.
CACGGCCGCGGCCGGGCGCTTCCTGACGCTGGTGGACGGTGCCGACAGCCTCGATGTGGATGCACTGGAACCCGAGGCCCTGGCGCACCTGCTGTGGATCCGCTGCCGGAGCACCGCCGAGGCGCTCCAGACCACGGACCTGCTGCTGCGTGACCGCAACATCGGCCTCCTGGTCCTCGACCTGAAGCTCAACCCCGCCCACGAGCTGCGACGCGTGCAGGGCACCGTGTGGTATCGCCTGGGCCGGCTGATGGAACAGCAGGGCGGCACCGTGCTGGTCGTCACGCCACAACCCCTGGTGAGCGGCGCCGCCGCGCGCATCGTCTCCCGCACCCGGCTCGACCACCGCGACCTCGAGCGCCGCCCGGACGCCCTGGACCTGCGCTTCGAGACCGAACGTCGGCGCTTCCTCGAGGCCGGCGTGCGGCACAGCGCCTGACCGGCTGCGCCCCCGAACGACCCCAACCCCGAACGACGATGTACGCCGTCCTCCATCTGCCCGGGTTCCCGCTCCAGGCGGTGCTGCGGACCGACCCGGACCTCTGGGCACAACCCGTGGCCCTGGTGGACCCGAAGGCGCGCAGCACCCCGGTGGTCATCGAAAGGACGCCACGGGCCCGGGACGAAGGCGTGGAGCCCGGCCAGACCGCGACCCAGGCGATGGCCCGATGCGCAGGCGTCCTGGTCCGCCACCGCGACCCCACGCGCGAGGCCGCCGCCACCGACGTCCTGTTGCAGTGCGCCTACGGGTTCTCACCGCACCTCGAGGCCACCGCCCCGGGCCTGTGCACGATGGACCTCCGCGGCCTGGGCCGGCTGCAGCCTCCCGAACCCGACACCCTGCGGGCCTGGGCTGGCGAACTGCGCGCAATCCTCGTCGCCCAGGGGCTCCGCCCTCGCATCGGCATCGGTGCGACCCCCAACCTGGCCCGGCTTGCGGCCCTGTTCGGAGAGGCGGTCCACGTGGTGACCGACGCCCCGGGCTTCGTCGCCTCCCTGCCCGTGTCCGCCCTGGAACCCTCGAGCGACACGGCACGGATCCTCGCCGGCTGGGGCCTGCGCACGGTGGGCGACCTGCTGGCCCTCGATCCGGCCGAGCTGGCCGACCGCCTGGGGCTCGAGGCCCTGGGCCTGCTGGCCGCGGCCTCCACGCGCAGCACCCGGCCGCTGAACACGGTCCGTCCGCCGGAGGTGTGGACCGAGTCCTGGGACTTCGAGGACCCGGTGGAAACCCTCGAGCCCCTGCTCTTCCTGCTGAACCGCTTCACCGGATCGCTCTGCGCCCGGCTGGCGCTGGCGGCCCGCGCGGCCGAGGCCCTGGAGCTGTCATTGCGCCTCGAGTCCGGCGGACGGCTGGAGCGGCGGCTGGCCGTGCCCGAACCCAGCCGCGACCCGGCCGTGCTCCAGCGCCTGCTGACCACCCACCTCGAGACCGTGCGCAGCGAGAGCGCGGTGGTCGGACTGCGGCTCACGCTCGAGACCACCGTTCCGGCGCAGCGGCAGTTCGGCCTGTTCGAGACGACCCTCAAGGACCCACGCCAGTTCCAGGAGACCCTCGGACGCATCGCCGCCCTCCTGGGCCCGGACCGCGTGGGCACGCCGGTGAAACTGCCCCGGCACGGGGTCGACGCCTTCCGCCTGGCCCCGCCCGAGTTCGAGGGAATCGCGCCCCTGACCCAGCCGCGTCCGGCGCTCCAGGCCCCGGGCCTGCGTCGGCTCCGGCCCGCGCCGGTGGCCACCGTCGAATCGGTGGAGGGTCGCCCCGTGTCGATCCGCTGTGCGGTCGCCCAAGGCCGGCTGGTGGTCACGCTCGGTCCCTGGCGCGCCTCGGGTCATTGGTGGGAGTCCGGGGCCTGGCAACGCGAGGAATGGGACGCCACCACCCTGCGCGGGCAGGTGCTGCGGCTGGTCCGTCAGGCCGAGGGCTGGAGCGTCGACGGACTGCTCGACTGACCCACGGACACGCCCATGGCCTCCCCGTCGTCCAGCCCCGGCTACGTCGAACTGCACGCCCGCAGCGCGTTCAGTTTCCTGCGTGGTGCCTCGCTGCCCGAGGAACTCACCCGCACCGCCGCCGGGCTGGGGCTGCCCGCGCTGGCGGTGTGCGACCGCATGGGGCTCTACGGTGCGCCACGGGTCTTCGACACCGCCCGCGAACAGGGCATCCGGGCGATCCTTGGCGCCGAACTGGCGATGGAGGACGGATCGGTGTTGCCGGTGCTGGTGCGCACGCGCGAGGGCTACCGGAACCTCTGCCGGCTGCTCTCGCAGGCCCACCTGCGCGCGGCCAAGAACGAGGCCGCCGTCGGCTGGGACGAACTGCCCGGGTTCACCGCAGGCCTGGTCGCGCTCACGGGCGACCTCGAGGGCCCGGTGCTGCGGGCCGTCCGCACCGGCCGCGATGCCGACCTGGCGATCCATCGGATCGTGCGCGCCTTCGGGGAAGGCCAGGTCTACGCCGAGGTCCAGCGCCAACACCTCCGGGGCGAATCCCGCTGGAACCGCGCGCTGCAGGACCTCGCCGCCGCCCACCGGATCCCGCTCTTGGCCACGGGCGGGGTCACCCAGGCCACGCCCGAGGGCCGGGAGATCCTCGACGTCTTCGCCTGCCTGCGTCACCACACCCACCTGGATGCGGCCGGCACCCACCTCAGCGTCAACGGCGAGGCGTCCCTCAAGCCCGCGGCCGCGATGGCCCGGCTCTTCGGCGACCTGCCGAAGGCGGTGGCCGAGACCGTGCGGCTGGCCGATCGGCTGGAGTTCACCCTCGAAGACCTGGGCTACGAGTTCCCGCGCTACCCGGTCGGTCCCGGCGAGACCATGGAGGGGGTGCTGCGCGACTGGGCCCTCCGCGGCGCGCGGGGCCGCTACGGCGGCGACATCCCGGAGCGGGTGCTGCGGCTGCTGGACAAGGAACTGGCCCTCATCGGGCGGCTCGGGTTCTCCGGCTATTTCCTGATCGTCGCCGACATCGTCCGCTTCTGCCGCGACGAGGGCATCCTCGCCCAGGGACGGGGCAGCGCGGCCAACAGCGCCGTCTGCTTCTGCCTGGGGATCACGGCGGTCGACCCCCTCAAGTTCAACGTGCTCTTCGAGCGCTTCCTGTCGGAGAGCCGCAAGGGTTGGCCCGACATCGACATCGACCTGCCCAGCGGCGAGCGGCGCGAGCGCGTCATCCAGGAGGTGTACCGCCGCTATGGCCGACACAGCGCCGCCATGACGGGCACGGTGATCACCTACCGCGGCCGCAGCGCCGCCCGGGAGATCGGCAAGGCCCTCAACCTGCCGGCCGACGTGCTGGACCGCTTCTCGAGCCTGCAGGCCGGGGGTGACTTCCCGCACACCCTCGAGCTCGAGGAGCAGATGCGCCAGGCCGGCCTGCCCGCCGAGCACCCCAGGGCCGCGGCCTTCGCCCGGCTCTGCCGACGCATGCGCCGCCTGCCGCGCCACCTGGGCCAGCATTCCGGCGGCATGATCCTGTGCCAGGGCGAGCTCACCGGCCTCGTGCCGCTCGAGAACGCCTCCATGGCCGGCCGCGTGGTGGCCCAGTGGGACAAGGACGACTGCGAGGGCCTGGGCATCATCAAGGTGGACCTGCTGGGCCTGGGCATGATGGCGGCGCTGCAGGACACGATCGAGCTGGCCAACCGGCGCGGCCGACCCGTGGACCTCGCGCAACTCCCGAAGGACGACCCGTCCACCTACGCGCTGCTGCAGCGGGCCGACACCGTCGGCGTCTTCCAGGTCGAGAGCCGCGCCCAGATGGCCACGCTGCCGCGCCTGAAGCCCGCCTGCTTCTACGACCTGGTGGTCGAGGTGGCCATCATCCGGCCCGGCCCCATCCAGGGCGACCTGGCCCACCCGTACCTGCGGCGGCGCGGCGGGCTTGAGCCGGTCCGTTACCTCGACCCCCGCCTCGAACCCATCCTGTCCCGGACCCTGGGCGTGCCGCTCTTCCAGGAGCAGATGCTCGAGATCGCCATGGTCATGGCCGACTTCAGCGGCGACGAGGCCGAGAACCTGCGCAAGGCCCTGAGCTTCCACCGGTCCGACGAGAAGATGGCCCAGGCCACGGTCAAGTTGCGCGAGGCCATGGCCCGCAAGGGGGTCGCCCCGGAGGTCATCGACTCCATCGCCAGGACCGTGGGCTCGTTCGCCCTCTACGGCTTCCCCGAATCGCACGCCATCAGCTTCGCGCTGCTGGCCTACGCCAGCGCCTACCTGAAGGTCCACCGGGCCCCGGAGTTCTACGCCGCGCTGCTCAACAACCAGCCGATGGGCTTCTACTCGCCGGCCACGCTGCTCCGCGATGCCAAGGCCCACGGGGTCGCCGCACGCCCGGTCTGCGCGGCGCGCTCCGACTGGGAGACCCGCGTGGAGGCCGACGGATCGCTCCGTCTCGGGCTGTGCCTGGTGCAGGGGCTTCCCAGGGCCCAGGCCGCGAGCCTGCTGGCCGAGCGTGAGCGCCGGCCCTTCGCCTCGCTCGACGACCTCAAGGCCCGGACCACCCTGGGCGCGGAGGCCCTGCGGGCACTGGCCTCCATCGGCGCGCTCAACGCCTGGTCGACGGACCGGCGCTCCGCCCTGTGGCATGCCGAACGGCCCCTGCGCCGGGGAGAACTACCCGGCCAAGAGGGCGGTACCGGAACCGCCGGCGAACCCCGGGACCCCGTCTCCCCGCTGGCCCGCATGTCACCCGACGAGCGACTGGCCGCCGACTACGCCACGCTGCGCCTCACCACCGGACCACATCCGATGGCGCTGCGGCGGGAGGGCCTGAGGGAGACCGTCTGGCGGAGCGACCAACTCCGTGAGGCGGCCGATGGCACCGTCGTGCGGGCGGCCGGCCAGGTGATCTGCCGGCAGCGCCCCGGCACGGCCAAGGGTGTGTGCTTCGTGAGCCTGGAAGACGAGGCCGGGATCACCAACGTCATCGTGTCCCCGGAACTCTTCGAGGCCGAGCGCCTGAAGATCAGCACCGAACCCTTCCTGCAGGTCGAGGGAGTGGTGCAACGCCGCCACGGCACGGTGCACCTGAAGGCCCTACGCCTGGAGCGGTTGCCCGACCAGGGCCTGCGGACGGCCGCCTCGCACGACTTCGGCTGAACCCGTGCCGGCGGGCCGCCGCCCCGCTCACCGCGAGCGCAGGCGGAACAACCGGCCCGCGTTGGTGGCGCGGGTGGACCACTGGAAACGGACGCCGTCATTCAACGGAACGCCGTCCACCGGCCGCCAAGTGCGCGGCAGTTCCAGCGTGGACTCCTGCAGCTCGAAGCCGGCGGCCAGCGCCGACCAGCTCAGGACCCACTGGTCGTCACCGAAGCCGGTGAGATCCAGCCGCAGGGGCTGTGCCCGCACCGTCACCGCGGCCCGGTTGTCGGCGGCGTCCGGGTCGGGCGTGGTCGTGGCGGCGACCCACTCGAACCGCGGGGACGCCTCGACCGGGATGCGCACGCGCACCAGCGCCGTCCACTCGGACTTGGCCGGCAGGGTGCCGACCACGAAGGACACTCCGGCGGCCCCCGACTGGAAGCTCCCGCCCCCGCCGAGCGTCACGCCGAGGAACTCGGCCGGGGTGGGAAGGCTGAGGGTGCCCGTGACGTTGGTCGCCGGGAGCGGGCCGAGGTTGCGGGCCCGGAGGTTGAGGCGGAACTCCGCCCCGGCGACCACCGGCTCGGCCGAGGGCGTGAGGGTGACGTCGACATCGGCCGTGGTGCCCACGAGGAAATCCAGCGGCGAGACCGCCGAGCCTGCCGCCGTCTCGACCGTGATGCGTCCACTGACCGCGCCTGCGGGCACCAGCACCCGCAGGCCGTTGGTCCATGCCGAGACCCCCGGAGCGACCACGCCGGCGAACCGCACCACGGCCGGCGGCCCGAGTTCGGTGCCCGAGATGCGCACCTCCGTGCCCACCGTGCCGAAGGCCGGCGAGAACCCGCTGATGACCGGGAGCGGCCCCTGGATGGAGATCGGCCCGCCGGAGGCTTCGCCGCCCGGGGTCACCACCCAGACCAGGCCGGTGGTGGCGCCCTCGGGAACGCGGACGGTGAGGCGCCGGTTGTCGCCCCCCACCAGGCCGGTGCCCGCCACGCGATCGGCACCGAACAGCACGGCGGTGGCCCCGAGGAGGTTGGTGCCGTTGAGGGTCACCGTCTCCCCGGGTTTGGCCAGGTTGGGCACGACGGAAAGCACCTGGGGTGGCGCGTGGAAGACCGAGGACGACTCGTCGGTGCCGGAGGTTCCGGAGACCACCAGCGGTCCGGTACCCGCCCCGGCCGGGACACGCACCGTGAGCTGGCCTGCCGCCACGGAAACGGGCTTGGCGGTGACGCCACCGAAGGCGACCTGGGTGACCCCCGACAAGCCCGAGCCGGTGACGGTCACCAACGTCCCCACCCCGCCTCCAGACGGCGTGAACCCCCCGAGGCGCGGAGCCAGCACGAAGTTCGACACCGAGAGGAACCGTCCCCCGGGAGATTCAAGGGTCAGGGGCGCGGCCGCCGGCGCCCCCGGCGGCACGACCACGCGCAGGAGCGTGTTGGAGACGACCGTGAGGTTGGTCGTGGCCACGCCCCCGAAGGACACCAGCGAGACGGACCGGAAGCTCCGCCCGGTCAGGGTGAGCGTGTCGCCGACCCGGGCCCTGGGCGTGAAGCCCGAGACCCACGGCGCGGTGTGGAAGAGCCCGACCGTTGCCGTCACGCCGGCGTTGTTGGTCACCGTGATGGGCCCGGTCATGGCCCCCGGCGGCACCACCGCCAGCGCCGAGCCCTCGGTGACGGTGTCGAGCGCGGCCCGGATGCCGTCGAAGAACACCCCAAGCCGGAAGCCCGGGTCGTCGGGGTCCTTGAAGTTGGCCCCGGTCAACAGCACCAGGTCGCCCGGGGCGCCGCGCACCTTGTCGACCTCGGTCTGGGCCCCGACCCGGCCCCACTGCTGGACGACCGGGGGCACCTGGAAGTTCCAGGGCGTCTGGGTTTGTCCCAGGGCATTCTCGACCAGGATCGGACCGATGGTGGCCCCGACCGGGACCCGCACCGAGATCTGATGGTAGCCCAGCCCGAGCGACCGGATGGATTCCACCGTGCCCGGGGCGAAGTTGAAGGTGACGCCCGTGAGGGGGGGATTCAGGAAGTTCAGGCCGGTGAGGGTGATCAGCGACCCGGGTTGGGCGCGGTTGGTGGAGATGGCCGTCAACTGCGGCGCGCCCTGCCCGAACACCAGCGAGGCACCCCACACGAGCCAGGCCCCAAGGAGGGCCATCCTGAGAGATCGATGCGTCATGACCATGGAGAGGAATCCGCCAACCGAGGCGCGACGGATGCCTCCGTCGAAGCGGGCGGCCCGAAGGGACCCTCGGTCCCGGAGTGCAGCCCCCCGGCCAAGCCTAGCCGGAATGGGTGGATTGACCAGAGGACTCATCCCATGAATAAGCAACCGTTGCCGACGTCGATCCTTGCACCTGTGAACGTACTGCCCACATCCCGGCCGGTTCACCAGGAATCGTCCCTGAACGGGACGTCCGCCCGGGCCTCCGGGTTCCTCCACGGGATCTCCGTGGCCCCGTCCACCCCCTCCCCGACCCATCGTCCCTGACGGCCGCACGGCCTCATGGACCCGTCCTCCCTGCCGGGAGGGCCCTCCACCTCCGCATCGACTTTCCGCCAGAACTGTCCGTCACTGACCCCCAGCGCACCATGAACGCATCATCCTTCAGCCTGTCCCGCACCGCCTTCGGGCTGGTCCTCGCCTGCCTGAGCGCCGGCGTGGGCTGCGACACCGGATCGAAGAGCGCGGTCCACGCGCCGCCGCCGGCACCCACCGTGAAGACCGTCGTGGTGCAGTCCCCGTCGGTCCCGGCCGCCCTGGCCCAGCGACCAGCCACCCCGCCAGGACAGACACCGCCAGCGGCGCCCGCCCCGGCGGTGGCACCGGCACCACCCCCTCCTCCCGCCGCGCCGGTCGCCTCCGGCGCGCAGGCCACCCAAGTCACCCCGAACGCCCCGGTCGACCCGGCGGGCACGGTGGCCGTGCCGGTGCCGCCGCCGCTGCCCGGCCCCGTGGCCGACGTGGTGGAACTGGCCCGCGGCGGCGTCGACGAGGGCGTGATCACCGAATACATCGCCAACATCCGCCAACCGTTCGCGTTCGGTGCCAGCCAGATCGTGTACCTGAACGATCTGGGCGTGTCGTCCAATGTGTTGCATGGCCTCATGCGCCAGTCGGCCCTGCTCCGGCCGGAGGGGGTCTCGGCCACCGTGCAGGCCACGTCCGGCCCGGCGACGGCGGCGGTGACGAGCCAGAACGTGGCGGCCATCCCGCAGGCCGCTCCGGAACCCCAGGCACCGGTCACGACGGTCCAGGGCACGCCGCCCCCGCCGCCGGGCTCGGCCACCACCACGGTGGTCGCCCCCGCGGCCAGCCCGACGGTCGTGAACCAGCAGGTGTTCTACCAGGCGCTCGCGCCCTACGGCAGCTGGGTCCAGGTGCCCTCCTACGGCTGGTGCTGGCAACCCACCGTGGCGGTGGTCAACACCACGTGGCAGCCCTACTGCGATGGCGGTTCATGGCTGTGGACCGACGCCGGCTGGTACTGGAGTTCCACCTACTCGTGGGGTTGGGCCCCGTTCCACTACGGCCGGTGGCATCACAGCGCCCGGATCGGCTGGGTCTGGCATCCCGGCTATGACTGGGCTCCGGCCTGGGTCGCCTGGCGCAGCTCGACAGCCCACTGCGGCTGGGCGCCGCTGCCGCCGGAGTGCCGCTGGAACGCCAGCATCGGCTTCTCCTGGGTCAACGGCAACACGGCCGTGAGTGTGGGCTTTGGCATCGGCGCCACCGCCTGGTACGCGACGACCTGGGACCGCTTCTGCGACCCGCACCTGCACCACCACCGCCTGCCCCGGCAGCGGGTCGAGCGCTTCGTGCAGGAAAGCAACCTGCAGGTCGCCGGCGGCAACGCCGTGAACATCCGGGGCGACAACAACACCGTGATCATCAACAACGGCATCAGCCGCGAGGAGGTCCAGCGCCACACCCGTGACGAGATCCGGCGCACCGCCCTCCGCGACGTGGACAGCCCGGCCGCGGCCCAGGGCCTTGCCGCCGGCGCCGCTGCCGCCACCAGCGGCCGTCCCAATCCCACCGGGGGCGGCCGTCCCACCGAGGTCGCCGTGTACCGGCCCAAGGTGCCGGTCCATGACACCCGGCCGCCCGAGACGGTGCTCCGCCGCCAGGAACTCACCCGCCCGGCTCCGCTCCGCGCGCCCGGATCGACCGGCCCGGCGTCCGCGGCCGGGCGCATCGGCATCGACCCCTCGGCCAACCGGCCGCTGCCCGTGCCTGCGCAAGGCGGGTCGATCAACCCGAACCGGCCTGCCCCGCCGACGGCCGCCGGAGGCATCCCCTCCTCGTCCCTGGTGGCACCGACCGGCCCGTCGACGAGTCCCAGCCGGCCCGCCCCGGGTACCGTGGGCGGTGTGCCGACCGAACGGGCCACGCGGACCGTGACGCCCCCAACCCGGCCGCAGGTCGGCCTCCCAGGGAATCCGCCGCAGGCCACGGCACCGCGTCTCCCCGGCAACCCATCCTCCCCGGTGCCATCGGGCACCGGCCTGAACCCGTCGCGCCCGCCGGAAACCCGGACCGTGAACCCGCTTCAGGGCACCCCGTCCCAAGGTCCGGGGAGCGGCGTCGCCCCCGCCCCGGGGGGTGCCGGACTCGGCCGCCCGGCTCCGACGCCACTTTCGCGGCCACTGCCCGCCACCACGACGACCGTCCCGTCGGTGTCGGCGCCTCCGACCGCCACACCGGGCACCATCCCCGCCCCGGCGACCCGGCCGGTGGTCGTCCCGGGTTCCGGGGTGCCGTCACGGCCGAGCGGCGCGCCCCCGACGACGCAGGGCACCGCCGCCGCGCCGCCCTCACGCCAGGAGGCTTTCCGGCCGGCCCCGATTGCGGCGCCGTTCCAGAGCCCGGCCCGGGCTCCGTCCCCGGCCATCCAGGTGCCCGCCGGAGCGACGGCCCCCTCGCGCCCGGTCCCGCAGGCCTTCCCCCCGCCCACCCCTTCGACCCCGTCGCCCACCGTCACACCGAGCTCGAGGCCTGCCCCGGCCCCGACGATTTCGCTGCCGCCGGCCGCCGTCCAATCGCGGCCGATGAGCGTGAATCCGGCCCCGGCTCCGGCCTTCAACCCGGCTCCCCGGCCGACGCCGGTGCCGGTCCAGGCCGCGCCGTCGTTCCCGGCACCGCAACCGGCGATCCGGCAGGCCCCCGCACCGGCACCCTCGACCCCGGCCGCCACCCCTGGCCCGGCCCCGTCGGCCCGACCCGGGCCACGCCGCACGGGCGACTTGTGAACCCATTCCCGCCAGAACCATCGCCATGAACCGACCTCGATCCACCCATCCGCTGCGGACGCTGGCCCTGCGGCTTTGCCTGGTCTTCGCGCTGGGACTGGCCCTGTCGGCGCCAATGCAGGCCTCGGGACCAGGCGGCCGGGTGCTCTTCGAAACGGGCTTCGAGCGCTTCGAGGGCTACGATCCGGCCCTCGACCTCGTGGACCGGCTTGGAAGGGGGCAGAACGGCTGGATGTCGGTGGGCCGGGGCGGCAACGGGCTGCTCACGAACCTGCTGGCCGACTTCACCGGCCAATATGCCTACATCGGCTACCAGGGGCCGACCAACCGGGACACGAGCGTGAACCTGTTCCGCCCCATCCGGCTGCAGCCCGACACCAACAACCTGCCCGTGGTGGTGTTCCGGGTGACCTTCAGCGTGCGCGACGACACCCCGTCGCCGGCCTCGGCCGACGACTTCCGGTGGAGCGTCTACACGCCCGACGACCAACGCCTGCTGACGCTCGACTTCCATGGCCCCGACCAGTCGATCAACTACGCGCTCGACGACGGCAAAGGCTTCATCGGCACGGGCTTCCAGTTCGAGTACGGCGCGGTGTACGAACTGGAACTCTGGATGAGCTTCGGGCGCAAGCGGTGGTCCGCGTCGCTCAACGGCGCCTCCGTCGCCTACGAGTTGCCGCTGACCACCACCCTGGCCCGCCCCGGTCTCGGGAGCGTCGACGCCGTCTGGGCGGCCCATCCCAAGGGCACGTGGGACGACAACTACCTGCTCTTCGACGACTATCGGATCGTCGCCTACCCGGCCAACGCGGTGGCCCCGCTGCTGGAATTCGGCGGTCTCGACCCCCAGGGGGTGGCCAGCCTCAAGGTGTGGGGTGAACCGGGCGTCCGGTACCGCATCCAGTCGAGCAACGATCTGTCGGTGTGGACCGACCGCGAGGTGGTCGTCGCCACGACCCCCGACGGCCTCGCCACCTGGGCCGACCCGCAACCGACGGCCACTCGGGCCTACCGGGCCGTCGCGCTGCCCTGATCCGGGCCGGAACGATCGCCGCCGCCGATCCGGTCGATCCGGTGGCGCAGGGTCCCGGCGGCGTCGAGGATCTCGATCCGGTCCTCCCGGCACCGCAGTTCCAGGGCCCCGGTGCGCTCGGTCCACCAGGTCGTCCAGGGACGCCCCCGCATCCGGCGACGCAAGGACGCCGGGCTGCGCTCGGTGGCCGGACGTTCCCCCGTGGCCACCACCACCAGCCTGGGGGCGACCTGAGCAAGGAAGGCGTCGGAAGCGGCGTCGCCCACGGCGGGCACCCCGGTGATCAGGACATCGGCGGCCAATCCGGGCCCGTCGCGACGGACCAGGGCCGCCTGTCCCTCCGGGCCGAGGTCCGGGGCCAGCAGGATGCGCCACCCGGCGACCTCCAACCGGAGGACCATGGACCCGTCGTCCGCGCGGGTGAACCCGTCGGCCGCGTCAGGATGCAGCACCGGAAGGGTCGCGACCGATCCGCCCCGGCTCACGCGACGCAAGGGCACCCCGTTCGAGGCGGCGAGGCCATCCAGGGCCCGGAACCCCGGCGAGCGCATCCGCCCGGTCGGGATCACCAGGCTGTCCGGAGGGGCGCTGGTGAGCACGACCGGAACGCCCCCGAGATGGCGTGTGTCTCCGTGGGAAACCGCAAGGGTCGGCGGCCGATCCACCCCGCGCGACTGGAGGAAGGGCACCACCACGGCCTTGGCGGTGGACGCGTCGCCGGTGTCGAGCAGCAGGTCGGCCGAGCGGCCGGGCCGGTCGATCCACACCGCCTCGCCGGAACGGAACACGGTGACCGAGGCCGCAGGCTCGACCAGCAGCCGGGCCCCCACGAAGAGGCCCAGCCAGAGCCCGGCCACACCCCACCACGTCCGCCGCACCCGCGGGGTGTCCAGACGGACCGCGGCCGCGGCCACCCAGAGCCCGGTGTACGGGATCCACAGCCAGGCCCCCGGCGAGGCGGCGGACCACCACCCGCCCGGCACGGACTCGCAGAAACGACTGGCGGCCATCATGCCGTGCATGCCCACCCAGGCGGCCGCATTCCACAGGCCGGTACCCACGGGCAGGACCATCGACAGCGCATTGGCGATGAGCACAAGGCTGCTCAGCGGCACCACCAACAGGTTGGCCAGCACCGAGACCCCGCTGACCAGGTGGAAGCATTCGACGGACATCGGCCAGGAGGCCACCAGCGCGGCCAGGCCGGCGACCACCCCGCGGCAGAGCATCCGCTCGGCCCCTTCCCATGCGCGGCGGGCCAGGGACCACCGGGAGGGCGGCAAGAGCGGATCCGGGGCCCACGGCCGGTGGGACATCCACCAGGCATCCCAGCCGGCAGGGAAGACCGCCAACGCCGCCACCACAAGGAACGACAGCAGGAAACCGGCCTGGAAAAGTTGACCAGGCTCGGCCAGAAGGATGACCAGTGCGGCCAGCGACAACGAATTGAGCAGGTCACCGGGCCGCTCGAGCATCCAGGTGCCGACCACCACCGAGGTCATGACGGCCGAGCGGACGGCCGAGGGCTGCCACCCCGTCGCCGCCACGTAGAACCAGATCAGCGGCAGGGACAACGCACCGCAGACCGCCCGAGGCGCCCCGAAGACCCGGAACCCCTGGACGAGCAGCAGGGCGATGAGGGCGATGTGAAGCCCGCTGATGGCGAAGACATGGAGCGTGCCCGAGCGCATGAACCCGTCGTCCACGTCGCCGGCCAGTCCGGTGCGCCAACCCAGGGCCATGGCCCAGATGAGGCGGGTCGCCTCGTCGTCGGGCAGACCCTCGGACAGGCGCCCCCGGGCCCATGCGAGGAACCGCTCGCTCCACGGCGAGGCATCGCTCGCACCGGGACCGAGGGCCCAGTCCGCGGGGGCCTCGCAACGCACCTGCAGGCCGATGCCCTGCCGTCGCAGGAAGGTGGCATGATCGAAGAGGCCCGGGGCGGCGGGGCCGGGCGGGGCGGCGACCAACCCGGAGATCTCCACCGACTGCCCACGGAAAAACCGCCCGTCGGGCACGCCCTGGCTGCTGACCATCACCCGGCCGCTGGCGGGCTCCCAGGGACCACCCTGGGGACGCCACCCGGCGACCCGGAGACGGACCACCGTGCGCTCGACCCATTGGCCCCGGCGCTCGGACAGGCGCACCGAGGGGGTTTCGTCCAGGATCCCGCGCACCGTGCCCAGCTCCCCGTGCGCATCGACGCGCCCCCGGAGGTCATCGGGATCCAGCGGCCACTGGGTGGCCTGGTAGGAAAGCGCTCCGGCCCCGAACAGCGCCAAGCCCAGGCCCGCGGCGAATCCCCGGGCCCACAGCCCGGCCACCGCCAGCCCGACCAAGGCCAGGAACACCGACAGGACCCCGGGGCCAACGGGCATCCACTCGGCCGCAGCGATGCCCGCGGCGACGCAGAGGGCGGGAAGCAGCAAGGGACGGCGCATGGCGGGACTCCCTCGAGAGACGATGCATCGGCCGGGGAGATGGGCGGCATTCTTCGCGGTCCCCGCGCGGGGATTCAACGCGGTTTCGCAGGGTCGTTGCCGGATCCGGACGAGTCTGGCGATCCAACCGGCCGACCCGCCCGGGTTTGCCATCGCCTCCAGATCACCACGGCCGCCAGCCCGAGCCCGGCTCCCACCGCGTCGATCAGGACATCCCAAAGGGTGCCGACGCGCGTCGGCACGAAACTCTGGTGCCACTCGTCGGACGCCGCGTAGAGCACGCAGAACCCCCAGGCCATGAGGGACGGCCGGGACAGCCCGCCCGAGGCCGACGGACCCGGCCAGACCCGGAACAGTCGGCAGGCCAACACCGCCAGCACGGCATACTCGGAGAGGTGGGCCAGCTTGCGCACGAGGAAGATCACCTCGTCGAGGGTGGCCGACGAAGCGCCGGGCATCAGCCACCGCAACAACGGCCCCAGCAGGCGCGAGCCCCGGCGTCCCGACTCGGCATCGGACGACGCCCAGAAGATCACCGCCATCCACAGCACCAGGGGAGCCCAGTACCGGAGCCGTTGGAACACCCCTGACACGGCCACGATGGAACCAAGCACCCGGCGACCCGGGAAGGATCAAAACCGGTGGCACCCCGGCCGGCACCGACCGCCATCAGTTCTTTCCACGACCGTCGTCGCCCGTCCAGTTGCCGATCTCCGGGTGCGGCTCGTTGTCGTTGTTCCAGCGGGCGCGCCAGGTGGCGTTGAGCGGGTTGACCACCTCGCGCCGCAGCGCCGACTCGGCATGACCGTCGGCGAACATGATGTTGCAGCGCAGGTTGTGCCGCTTGGCAGGCCACTGGTCCTTCTCCTTCGGATCGATGTTCCCGTCCCACGAGCGGTCGGTGAGGCTGTCGGCGAGCATGATCATGTCGGAGGGTGCCTTGACGCGGCTCTCGGGCATCTCCGGTTGGCCGGGCGGATTGATGTCGCCGCCAAGGCCGAGCTGCTGGGAAAGGTCGGCGGTCGGGTTGCGCAGGCCCCAGTCGTTGTAGCCGCAGCTGAAGCGCGAGCCCGCCCCCGAGGCCAGCACCAGGTTGACGCCCTGCGGGAAGGTCTTGTTCACGTTGGTGTCCCACTGGGCGTCCTTCGGGTTGGCCGGGCAGTAGAACGAGGCGCGGTTGGTGCCCATCTCGCCGAAGAGCCGCAGCGGCCAGAGGTAGTAGAACTCGGGCACTTTGATGCAGCCCGGGTATTTCTGGTAGTTCTGCGTGTACATCGCCGTGGCGATGCCCATCTGGCGCTGGTTGTTGATGCAACTGATGCCGAGGGCCTTGGCCTTGGCCTTGGCCAGCGCCGGCAGGAGCATGCCCGCGAGGATCGCGATGATGGCGATGACCACGAGCAGTTCGATGAGGGTGAAGGCAGCGGGACCGCGGCGGGCTGAACCCCGAATGATGGGATGGATCATGGCGGGCTGGAATCTCTGGGTGTTGCCCAAAGGCGATCAGAAAGACGCCGACGCCGCCATGCGAATCTCGATCCCTGCCGGGCCGCCGTCGGACCGCGTCATCCCTGGCACGGGAGGTCGACACGCCAGGGGCCAAGAGCCTGGCCGAAGCGGGTGCGCTCGGACCAGCATCCCAGGCGCTCGATGGTGCCTTCCCGGCAGTCGGCCAGGAAGAGTTCGTCCCGGTCGACCCAGAAAACGGCCGCCTGACCCCACCGACACCCAAGGTCGAGCAACATGGCCAGTGATCCGGGGACCACGCCCCAGCCGGGCTCCTGGTGGACGAGATCCGGCGAAGCGCCCACCACGCGGAACCGCCGCCAGCCGAGACGGTCGACCTCGTGAGCGAGGCCCGCATCGGCATCCCGGTTGGCATCGTCGCCCAGCGGACGGTCGGCCGGGTCGCAGGCCGTGACGATCCCGAAGCATGGCGCGGGCACCTCACCGGGCCCGATCGCGCACCAGAACCTGGCCGTCCGGTAGGCGGGATTCATCGGCCACCGCCCCCGGAGCCGGCAGGACGGACGGTGGACTCGCCGCGGATGAAGGCAATCAGGTCGCGGAGGTCCTGGGGCGTGCGGCCTGACTCGAGGCCTTCGGGCATGAGCGAAAGACCGGTCGAGCGCAGGGAGCGGATCCGGGGGCGCGGCAGGACCACCGCCTGCCCGCCAGCCTGCCGGAGGGTCACCGACTCGGCCCGCTGGGCCTCGAGCAGGCCCGTGACCGTCTCGTCGTCGACGGTCTCCACTTGGTAGGCCACGAAGGCGGGGTTCATCGCCATGTTGGGATCGAGGATGTTCGACAACAGATCCTCCACGCTGCGATGGGCCGAACCCGCCAGCTCCGGTCCGACGCGCATCCCGACGTCGCCGACCCGATGGCAGCTCGCGCAGGAGGCCTCGAACACCGCCCGACCGCGACCGGCGTCCCCGGCGACCGGCAGTTTCGCCAACCACTCGTCCACCACCCGGCTGCGGTTGGAATACTCCTCGTCGCTCCAGAAGCGCGCCGCGCGGGTGCGGATCCCGGATGGGCCGCCCCGCAACAGCCGGCGGCGCTGCTCGAGGTCGAGGTTCAGCTCGCCCACCCGGATCGCGCCCGACTCGACGGCATCGAGCAGGTCGCCATGCAGCGCGCGGCGGTCGACCAGCAGGCGGGCCGCGCGTCCACGCAGCGACGGGGGCAACCCGGGCCACCGCTCGACGAGCCATCGGCCGAGTCGGGGAGGCTGGAGGCGCTCGAGCACCTCGAAGACGGCGGCCTGGATCTCGGGTTCCTCGTCGGGACCGCCCAGGCGGCGCACCAGCGCCTCGAGACGGTCTGGCGACAGCTCGGCCCATTCCAGGGCCCTGAGCCGGGGCAGGCGCACCGCCCCGGGCAGGGAGCCGTCGATGGCCGTCCGGAACGCCTCGTCCAGCGTCCGGTCCACGCCGGGATCAGGGGGGATTTGCAGGCGACGCATCAGGCGCAGGGCCGGGATCCACTCGGGCGCATCGGGCCGGGCGGCCAGATCGGTCACGGCGGCTCGGGCTTCGGCCGGCACCTGCGGCACGCCACCGGACCGGGCCAACCCGGCGGCCAAGCCCTCCAGCAAGGGCGCGCGCAACGCCGGGGCGCCGGAGAGGCTCCCGAGGAGACGCAGCGCATCCCCAAGAGGAGCCGGGGCCGTCGAGCCCTGCACGGCCACCACCTCGACCAGATCCCGCAAGGCCGCTCCGAGGTCGGCCCGGGT
>JAJTFN010000214.1 GCA_021298285.1 Verrucomicrobium sp. | reverse complement strand
CAGGGCGACCTGCTCACCACGCTGCTCTCCTGCGCCGGCATCCCCCTCGACCGCCCCATCGGCATCGCCACCCGACAACTCACCGAACTCAAGGCCTGACCCGGCCCGGGGCCGACCGGACCAGTCCCCCAGACCTTCGCGCCGGGGCCGGAAACGTGGCCAGCCTTGCAAGCGCGGGACTCACTGGACCCAGTCGCCTCGCGGATGGCCGACACCCATGAGCGATACCGAACCGTTGCGGGCGTGGCTGGAGCGACAACCGCCCTCCCGCCTTGCGGGCTGGCTGGAGCTGGCAGGCACCCTGCAGGCGCCGCTGGGCATGGCGCTGGCGGCCGAGCGGGATCGCCTGCCGGCGGGAGCGCCCAACCCGGCGTCGATCCGCGAGGCCATCCGGCGCCTGACAGAACCGCCCCACCGCGCCACCTGGAAGGAGGCCCGCGAGATCGGGAATACCGCCTCACTGGCCTGCCGGCTGCTTGAGCACGCGGCAGAAGACGGAGCCGCCAGCGGTGACGTGATCGCCCTGGCGGAGTTCGCAATGCAACGCGTCGAGGAGTTGGCGATGGCCGTCCAGGACTCCGAGACCTGGACGGGTCCCCTGCTCACCGAGTTGGCTGCCATCCATCGCCGTGCCGGCCAACAGTTCAACCCGGACTCCAACGACGTCATCCCTTGATGCCCCCCGTGCCCGAATCCCGGAAAGTCCGCGACGCTGGCCCGAGGGAGCAGACGCTACCGCGGGGGTCGGCACGAGTCCGCCCTGGGTCATGGCCGATCCTTCGCTCGAGGATGCTCGGATTAGAGGAGGACGTTGACCTTCGGGAATGGTTCCCGGACGCCGCTGGGGACGCCTTTGGCCAACTTGATCCTCGCGTTGTCGGCACTCCGCGAGTTACCAATTTTCCGCAGTCGATGACCCGCTTCGGACTCCAGCAACACCTGATATGACCCCATTCGGGGTCCCCGACACCTGTGTCGTGGGGGTGTAGCTCAATCGGTCAGAGCAGGCTCTTTATAAGGGTCAGGTTGTGGGTTCAAGCCCCACCACCCCTACCAACTTTTCCAGCCGGACTGGCTACCGGAACGTCTGAGTCCTGCACGACGTTTCCTCAGGGAGGCCCCAGTGGCTCCCGAGGCAAACTCCCGTTGGATTCGGCACGCCGCCTTGGGAAGCGCACGAGCCGAGACCCGGCCAATCGCCCACCAACAGAAATCGCCTTCCGCGCCCATGGGACAGGCGGAGGGGTGTGACAACGATTGTCCGCGCCCTGGGCGATGCTCTCCACGAAGATCCGCCGACACCGCCGCCATCCACCGGCCCCCATCCCGAATCCCGCCATGCCTACGCCCCGCCAGATCCTGAATGACGTCCGAGAGCCGCTGCCCGACTGGCTGGCTCGGTACGAGCCCGGAATGATCGATGCGCCCACCCATGGCGCGCGCGTGATCGACGCGTTCCTCCAAGGCCGGATCGCGTTCTATCCCGGGTCGGGAGTGGTCGACGGGGAGTTGTTCGAGACCTTCACGGCGGCTCATGCGGCGCACGGGGTCCTGCACGCCGACCTGAGGCACCCGGCAAGCCGGGTGTCCGAGATCCTCGGGCGAAGATTCCGGCCGTATGTGCATGTCGCCGGATACCACCCGTTGGACGTGCGGGTATGGGATGCACCGACCACCCAGGCGATGCTGAGACTCACCCCGGACCATCCGTTCGACCAAGACCCGAACCTGCAAGGCGCCTGCTGGGCGATCCTGGAGCGGGACCCTGATCGATCGGAGGCCCATGGACCGTGCCGCCTGGCCTTCCTGCACGTCCACTGCGAGGCCGTCTGGCTGTTCTGGAACCTCTGGGTGCGCGGTCGCCGACCGGCCCCGTTCGCCTTGCTCCTCCAGGATCATGGATGGGGCGGCAACTGGACCCGTTTCGGCCGCGACGGCGCCCTGCACCAGGCGGCGGTGACATCGGGCAGCCTGCCCCGGTGGTTGCTCTCGGTCCCGGAACTGGCGTGGCCCGGGTACCGGCGACTGACCGATCCCCCGCCCGTCCGCTTGGTTCCACTGCCCGCCGAGCTGAGCCAGGGCGACTGCGACCCCGTCGGCGGCCGAGCGCTGTACGTCAAGGACGACACCGCCCCGCGTGCCGACCTCCAGGATCTCGACGCCGAGGCGTCCGCGTTGGAGATCATCGACCGGATCTATGCCGGCAGCATGACCTCCGACGCTCCAGAGGTCCCAAACGCCCCAGACGCCCCAGACGCCCCGTCAACCCTTCAGACCCCGGCGCTCACCAGCCTTGCGTCCCCGCACTCGTCCCGGCGGCTGTATTTCGCCTACGGGTCCAACATGAATCCCGCACAGTTCCACCGGCGGTGCCCCGGATCGGACATCGTCGGGCTTGCGACCCTGAGGGACCATCGGTGGTACATCACCGATCGTGGCGTGGCGTCGGTGACGCCCGATCCAGGGAACCGGGTGCATGGCGTCCTGGCCCGGCTGACCGAGGAGGACGAGCGGCAACTGGATCGTCACGAAGGGGTTTCCCTCGGTCTGTACCGGCGGGAGTGGGTCACGGTGGACGTGGCCCATGGCGGGCGGGTCACCGCGTTGATCTACCGTTCCTGCGACCCCGGCGTGGGACGTCCGCGGCCCGGGTACCTGGAAGGCATCGTGTCCGGAGCCCTTCACCACGGCCTTCCCGCCGAGGCGATCGCCCAACTGGCCTCCTCGGGCGGGATGCCGGCGCCGCCCCCGGATGACCAGGAATCTCTCTTCGTCTACGGAACCCTCCTGCGCGGCCAGTCGAACCACCGCCACCTGGCCGGCAGCGCCCTGGTCGGCGAGGCCGTCACGGTCGATTGCTTCGCCCTGTACCTCGACGGCCTGCCGATGGTGTTCGAGCATGACCCGGTGTCGCCGATCCATGGCGAACTGTATCGGGTGTCACCGGCCACGCTGGCCATGCTGGACCGACTGGAAGGGCATCCCGAGGTGTACCGCCGAAGCCGGGTGGCCGTGCGGGTGAAGGGGGGATCCATCATCGACGCATGGCTCTACTTTCACCTCGATCCCTCGGGTCGCATCGATCGCGGCGGCCGGTACCAGCCTTCTGAACGGCATTGAGCCGAAAGGGGACTGTCGGAGGGGTGCTTGCAGCCCGGCGACTAGGGGGGACAACCGGTCATCCGTCAGCGTCACGTCATCCGGCCAGGGCTGATGCCCCGGGGCCGCCTTCAGGCGCAAACGCGCCCGTTGCCAAGGGCAATGAGCCCGCTGGCATCCAAGCGCGTGAGCATGGGACTTGGGGATCGGTCCTCCGCCCCTTCTCCTCGGGTTCCTACGCCTCCGACATCAGCCTGGACCACTGCCCGACATCCATCGGAACGCTGTCCGGTGGATGTCGGAGCAGGCAACCGACTGGGCTTCAACCGCGCTGGAAGACACCCGTCATCTTTCCTTGGCTGAACGAGATGGGCCCCGGCTGCGCATAGGATCGCGGCGACACATTCAGCAGCACGCCGTCCATCTGGAAGGGTTGACCCGGAGGCGAGTAGGTGAGCACGGCCATGTGGGTGTTGCTGATGCCGGCCAAGAACAACGTGCTTCCCGGATTCACCGTGCTCACGTAGTTCGCGGTGGCGAAGAATTCCACCGGTCCGGGGGTCGTCTGCACATAGGTCCATGTTCCGTTGACCTTGGGCACGACCGCGTTGTTGACGGTCAATCCGGTCCAGTCCCATTCATCGAGTTGGATCGTGTAGAGGTTGTTTTTGACGGTGATGAGGATTGCGGCCATGGGGATGTTTTCCTGCAGGGTTTCCCTACTCGTTTGGCTTTTCGGGGTTCGCCTCGTTTTTTCTCGTGGGTGCTGAGCTCCACACCCGAATCATGCGCAATCAGCGGACGAAACGTGCCATCACGGTTGCGTTCAACTCCCTGGAAAAGGGGTCAAAAAGGGGTCAGCAAAAGGGGTCACAAACGGGGTCAAAACGGGGTCAGTTCTTGATATTGATAAGTCATGTGGCCGAAGCCACTCTCCAGCCATGGCCCGCACGTTGAGAGTCGAGGATGCTGGTGCGATTTATGACGTCATGAATCGCGGAGACCGGTGCGAACGGATCTTCGTGGATGATGCCGATCGCCAGCGCTTCGTTGAGACGCTCGTTTCCTGTCGCCGATTTCGACCGATCCAGTTGCCGTGTCGAATATTTTGGTTTTTCTTGATGTCAGCGGTCACCCAAAAGGGACCACCTAGGGTCGAAATAGGCGGTTTCAAAATCACCCACCCCCTGAGCACGGGAAGACTGCGTCGGAATGGCCCATTCGGGCATATCCGATGCCGTCATGGCCAACGTGCTCAACGTGCAAGCTCAGAACTCCATCGTTCAATTGGCGGCGGCGGGATGGCCAATCCGGCGCATTTCCCGCCATCTCGGGCTGGATCGAAAGACCATCCGGCGCTACCTGCGGCATCCGCCTGATCCGGACG
>JAJTFN010000213.1 GCA_021298285.1 Verrucomicrobium sp. | reverse complement strand
CCGACCTACTACTTCCGGCGCAAGGTTTCGGTTCCGGCGCTGACGGCCGGTGTGACCGTCCGCTTCCGCGTGATGCTCGACGACGGGTACGTGCTCTGGGTCAACGGGCGACGGGCGCACGTGCTGGGCATGCCCGAGGGCGGGGTCACCCATGACACCTTCGCCAGCCGGTCGGTGGGCGATGCGGCCCTCGAGGGGCCGTTCACCCTGCCGTCCGACCTCCTCGTCCCTGGGGAAAACACCTTCGCGGTCGAGGTGCACCAGGTGAATGCGGGCAGCTCGGACGTGGTGTTCGGGCTGGAAGTCACGCTGGAGGGTGGCGATGCCACGACGCTGACGCCGGGTGCCCCGAACAACGTCGCCGCGGTCCTGCCGGAGTTCCCGACCCTTCGCATCAACGAGGTGCTGCCCCGCAACACCCAGGGCCTCCGGGATGTCACCGGCAAGTCGGAACCGTGGATCGAACTGGTGAACACCGGGGAGTTGCCGGTCCCGCTGGAGGGCCTGTTCCTCGCGGACAACGCGGTCGCCTCCAACCGGTGGGCGTTCCCGGCCTCTGCGGTGCTGCCGCCCGGCGGGTTCCAGGTGGTCTTCGCCGACGGGGAGCCCTCGCAGGGCTCGGCCTCGGAATGGCATGCCTCGTTCCGGCTTCCGTCGGCCGCCGGCACCGGGTTCCTGGTGATGCTTGGGCGTGAGGTCGGCGGGGTGTCGCAGGCCGTGGACCTGTTCCGGGCGGTGGTGCCCGGTGTCGATGACCGGTCGTGGGCCCGGTTGCCTGATGGCGACACGGCCGCGCCGGTCGAGTCGACACCCAGTCCGGGTGCCTCGAACCGGGGCGCGCCGGTGCCGCGACTGGAACTGGTGGGCTTCCTGCCGGATGGCTCCGTCCGGTTGCGGGTCGACGGGGCGGCCGGTCGCCGCTACCGGCTCGAGCGCGGTGGCGTGTTGGGGGTCTGGGTGCCGTTGCAGGTGTGGACGGCCGCCGAAGCATCCAGCCTGCGCGACGATCCGGGCTCGGAGACGAGCGCGGAGCGGTACTACCGGGTGATCGATCTCACCGGGCCATGACCGACCGGCCACCTGCGCCCGGGTCCGCGGTCCGGTCCCTTTCCCGGGGGACCGGGTGGATCCTCGCGGGATGCGTCTTGCTCGTGGTCGCCTGGACGGTGGGGGAGGCCCGCTGGGATGCCCGTCTCTTCGCCCCGATCCCGGGATCGACGGCCGGGAACGTTGGGGTGGCCGAAGCCCGGAGGCTCTGGTCGGAGAGCGCCGGGCTGCAGGTGCTCGACGTCCGGAGCGGAGTGGAGACCGCGCGCGGGGTGATCCCCGGAGCGCGCTGCATCCCCTGGGGCTCGGCGGATTTCCCGCGACGTCTTGAGGGTTGGGACCGGACCCGACCCGTGCTGGTGTATTGCGAGGGCGGCTACCGCAGCCGCAAGGCGGTCCGGGTGCTCCGGGACCTGGGGTTCACCTCGATCCACCATCTCCACCGCGGGATGATGTCGTGGCGCTGGGCGGGGCTTCCGGTCGCCGAGCCGCCCGGTTCGGATGGTCCGTCACCGTGAGCGCGGGGATTTTCCCCGACGACATCATCTCCTTGTCCGGCCTATCCTGAGGCATGAGGTGCACGGGGTTGGAATTCCTGGGACGTTGGGTGGCGGTGGTCGGGCTGGCGTTTGCGCTGACGCCCCTGCTGACCCTCGGGGCCGGGGGGCGGCAGCCGGTCCCGGTCCTGGTCTCCGAGGCGATCTTCCCGCCCGAGGCCCGCCACAACCACGCCTCCTGCGTCGTCGAGGCTCCGGATGGCACCCTCTTCGTGGCATGGTTCAACGGATCCGGGGAACGGCAGGCCGATGACGTCAAGATTCAGGCTTCCCGCCGCCGGCCCGGGGCGCGGGCTTGGGAGACGCGCTTCACCCTGTGGGACACCCCGGGCTTTCCCGACTGCAACCCGTCGCTGCACGTCGACGAACGAGGCCGACTGTGGTTGTTCCATGCCGCCATCCTTGCCAACACGTGGGAATCGACCCTGCTCCAGGCGCGGGTGAGCTCCCGCTGGCGTCATCGTGGGCCGGTGCGCTGGGAGTCCATGACGCCGATCCTGTTGGCGCCCGGGGAGGACTTCGTGCGCCTGGCCGGCTCGCTCCTGCCGCGCCTGGGTCGGGAGCTTTCCCGGCCGGATCTCGATCCGAAGCAGCGCGCGGAGGTCTCCGGCTTCGTCGAGGGCATCCAACTCGGGGCCACCAACCGCCTCTACCAACGCCTGGGCTGGATGCCCCGGGCCCACCTGAGCCTGCTCGGCGGGCGCTGGTTGCTGCCCCTGTATCACGATGGGTACTCCTTTTCGATGGTGGCCATCTCCGACGACCGGGGGCTCACCTGGCGGCCGTCGGCCCCCATCCTCGGGTTGGGCAACGTCCAGCCGAGCCTGGCCGTCCGACGCGACGGTTCCATCGTGGCCTGGATGCGGGACAATGGCCCGCCGCCGCACCGGTTGCTGCGTGCCGAATCCCGGGATGGCGGGGAGACCTGGACGGAGGCGGTGGATTCGGAAATCCCCAACCCGGGCTCCGGAGCCGAGGTGGTGGTCCTGCCCACCGGGGAATGGGTGTTCATCGGCAACGACACCGAGTCGGGGCGGCATTCGCTGGCCATCTGGGTCAGCGAGGACGAGGGGGAGACCTGGCCGGTCCGGCGCTCGCTGGCGGCCTGTCCACCGGGTGCCGGCTCCTTCTCCTACCCGTCGCTGCTCCAGGCCCGCGACGGGTGGTTCCACGCCACCTGGAGCGAGGCGGTTGCCGGGCGGGAGACCATCCGCCATGCACGCTTCAACCGGGCGTGGCTCAGGACCGCATGGTGAGGCGGTTCCTCCCCCTTCCGACTGTGCGCTTGTGTTTGGGGCCCTGATCCCGATGATCTCCCCTCCAATCGTTATGAGCCTGCAGATCCAGCCGAAGCCTGAGGAGCAACAGCCCGCACCCGACCTGACGCTGTCGGTGTTGACCTGGCTCGAGGAGAACAAGAAGACCCTCGGGATCGGATTCGCCGTGGTCTCAGCCCTCGTGGTGACCCTGATCGTCCAGAAGAACCTGAGCGCGTCGGCGGAGGCCGGTGCCAACCAGGCGCTGTTGGCGGCGCTGACCCCCGGTGCCAAGGGGACCGGCGCGAGTGCTGCCGACCTTTCCAAGATCGCCGCCCAGCACCCGGGAACCGCCGCGGCCGAGCGTTCGGAATTCCTCGCCGCCACCAAGTTGTTCGAGGACGGCAAGTATGCCGAGGCCCAGAAGGCCTTCGAGGCCTTCAACCAGGCCCACCCGGACAGCCCGCTCGGCGGGATGTCCACGTATGGCGCGGCCAGCGCCCTCGACGCCCAGGACAAGGGCGCCGAGGCCATCGCCGCCTACGGGCGGTTCCTGTCCGGATTCGCCACCGACCCGCTCGCGGGCCAGGCGCGTCTGGCCAAGGCCCTGGTCCACGAATCCCTCAAGCAGCACCGGGAGGCACTGGCCCTTTATGATGAGGCGGCTCGGGACGCCACCAGCATGGCGGGCCAGGAGGCCTCCTCCCGCAAGGCCGCCCTGATTCAGGCCCATCCCGAGTTGGCACCGGCGACCACCAACGCCCCGGCTGCCAAGCCGTAGCCCATTGCCCCGGGTTCACCGGGTTGTTTCACCACGGGGGACCTCCACCGTGGTCTCCTTCGGAATGCACCTCTCGATCATCGGCACCGGGTATGTGGGACTGGTCACCGGGGCCTGTTTCGCGGACGTGGGACACCACGTCATCTGCGTGGATTCGGACCGTGAGAAGGTTCGCCGCCTCCAGGCGGGCGAGATCCCCATCTACGAGCCCGGGCTCGAGGCTTTGGTCCGCCGGACGGTCGCGGCCGGCCGGCTGAGCTTCACCGCCTCCACCGCCGAGGGGGTCGCCGGTTCCGAGGCCGTGTTCATCGCCGTGCCGACGCCGCCGCAGCCCGACGGTTCGGTCGACCTCAGCTTCATCGAGGGCGTCGCCCGCGAGATCGCCGGTTGCCTGTCGGGGTACCGGGTCATCGTCGACAAGAGCACCGTGCCGGTGAAGACCGCCGAGAAGGTCGCCGAGACGGTCAAGCGCTACCGGAAGACCGACGCCGACTTCGACGTGGTGAGCAATCCGGAGTTCCTCCGCGAGGGCTTCGCGATCGACGACCTGATGAAGCCCGACCGGGTGGTGATCGGCACCTCCAGCGAACGGGCGGCGGCGAAGATGCGGGAGATCTACGAGCCCTTCGGCGCGCCGGTCATCGTCACCGACACCAACTCGGCCGAGTTGATCAAGCACGCCGCCAACTCGTTCCTCGCCCTCAAGATCAGCTATGCCAACGCGCTGTCGGTGATCTGCGAGGCCAGCGGGGCCAACGTCCAGGAGGTCACCCGGGGCATGGGGCTCGACGCCCGCGTGCTTCCCGAAGGACTTGAGCGCCTTCATCAAGATCAGCGAGCAGTTGGGCTACGACTTCCGCCTGCTCAAGGAGGTGCAGCGCATCAACGCCTCCCAGATGGAGCGCTTCCACCAGAAGATCACCGACACGCTGTGGGTGCTGAAGGAGAAGCACATCGGGGTGCTGGGGCTGACCTTCAAGCAGAACACCGACGACGTGCGCAATTCGCCGGCGATCGACCTTTGCCGCCGGATGCTGGCCGATGGCGCACGGTTGCGGGTGCATGACCCCAAGGGCATGGAGAAGGCGCGTTCGCTCTTCCCGGCGGGCGCGGCCGTGGAGTTTGTTCCCGAGGCGGAGGCCGTCGCCACCGGTTGCGACGCCCTGGTCATCGCCACCGAGTGGTCCGAATTCGGGCGGCTTGACTGGGCCCG
Organism: Verrucomicrobium sp.; assembly: GCA_021298285.1. Lineage (GTDB taxonomy): Bacteria > Verrucomicrobiota > Verrucomicrobiia > Limisphaerales > UBA9464 > SXXZ01. The sequence continues at coordinate 1,685 of JAJTFN010000213.1, read as the reverse complement.
GATCCGGGCGGCGATGACCACCCCGATCGTCTTCGACGGCCGCAACCTGCTCGACCCCGCCGAGATGAAGGCGTTGGGCTTCCTGTACCGCAGCGTGGGGCGTTGAGCGGCGCCCCCGGGCGGAGTCGTCGCAAGGTTCGCGTGACACTCCGGGCGGGCGGCCGCATCCTCAGGACTCGAAAAGACGTCATGAAGATCCTCGTGACCGGCGCCGCCGGATTCATCGGTTTCCATACCTCGGAGCTGCTGCTGGGCCGCGGCGACGAGGTGATCGGACTCGACAACCTCAACGACTACTACGACGTCCGTCTCAAGCAGGCCCGGTTGGCCCGACTCGAGGGGCGTCCGGGCTTCCGGTTCCATCGCCTGGACCTCTCCGACCGCGCCGGCATGGAGGCCCTCTTCGCCCGCGAGAAGCCGCAACGGGTCATCCACCTGGCGGCCCAGGCCGGGGTCCGCTACTCGATCCAGAACCCGCACGCCTACGTCGATTCCAACCTCGTGGGGTTCATGAACATCCTCGAGGGATGCCGCCACCATGGCGTGGAGCATCTGGTGTACGCCTCGTCCTCGTCGGTCTATGGGGCCAACACCACCATGCCCTTCAGCATCCACCACACGGTGGACCATCCGCTGAGCCTCTATGCGGCCACCAAGAAGGCCAACGAGCTGATGGCGCACACGTACAGCCACCTGTACCGCCTGCCGACGACCGGCCTGAGGTTCTTCACCGTCTACGGGCCCTGGGGCCGGCCCGACATGGCCATGTTCCTCTTCACCGAGGCGATCCTGGCCGGCCGGCCGATCGATGTGTTCAACCACGGCCGCATGCGGCGCGATTTCACCTACATCGACGACATCGTTCAGGGGGTGGTCCGCACCTGCGATCGCGTCGCCCCGGTGAATCCCGCGTGGAGCGGGGCCGCCCCCGATCCGGGCACCAGCGCCGCCCCCTATCGCCTGTACAACATCGGCAACCACCAGCCTGCCGAGCTGATGCACGTGATCGACTGCCTCGAGAGGACCATCGGCAGGAAGGTCGAGAAACGCATGCTGCCCATGCAGGCGGGAGACGTCCCGGCGACCTACGCCGACGTCGAGGACCTCACGGAGGCCGTCGGCTTCCGCCCGGCCACGCCGATCGAGGTGGGCATCGAGCGCTTCGTGGCCTGGTACCGCGACTTCTACCAGGTCGCCGGCTGATCCCGCCATGGGCACCGGGGTCATCGAAGTCTCGGCCGGCCTGGTGATGCGCGACGGCCTCCTGCTCATCACCCGCCGCAAGTCCGGCTCCCACCTCGGTGGCCTCTGGGAGTTCCCCGGCGGCAAGCGCGAGCCCTCCGAATCCTGGGAGCAATGCCTCGTTCGCGAACTGGCCGAGGAGCTTGCCATCACGGTCGCGGTGGGGCCCATGCGTCACGAGACGGTCCATGCCTATCCGGGCAAGACGGTTCACCTGAGATTCTTCGAGGCGGAACTGCTCTCTGGCGAGCCGCAGGCCATCGACTGCGCCGAGGTGGCGTGGGTGCACCCGGGCGATCTGCGTCGGTACGAGTTCCCGGAGGCCGACCTCGGGCTGGTGGCGCTGCTGGCCGGCTGAAGGCGCGTCGGCCGGGTGGGTGGCGCCCGCGGGCCGACACCGCCCCGAAGGCCGCCGTTTGCCCGGGCGCCCCGTCGGCTCCATC
>JAJTFN010000044.1 GCA_021298285.1 Verrucomicrobium sp. | reverse complement strand
TGCTGCGCATGATCGCCGGCCTGGAGGTTCCCACCTCGGGCGACCTGCTCGTCCGGGGTGAACGGGTCAACGACGTGCCCGTCCAGGAGCGCAACATCGGCTTCGTCTTCCAGAGCTACGCCCTGTTCAAGACGATGAGTGTCTTCGACAACATCGCCTTCGGGCTGAAGATCCGGAAGGTCCCCAAGGCCGAGATCGAGACCCGTGTCGGGGAACTGCTCCGGCTCTTCGGGCTCGAAGGCCTGGGTCGCCGCCTGCCCCACCAGTTGTCCGGTGGCCAGCGCCAGCGCGTGGCCATCGCCCGGGCCCTGGCACCGAAACCGTCGGTGCTGCTGCTCGACGAGCCGTTCGGCGCGGTCGATGCCAAGATCCGCCAGGAGCTGCGCGAATGGCTCGTGCGGCTGCACCGCGAACTGCATGTGACCACGCTCTTCGTGACCCACGACCAGGAGGAGGCGATGGAGGTCAGCGACCGGATCGTCATCTTCAGCCGTGGACGGCTCGAGCAGGTGGGCAGCCCGCGCCAGGTCTACGAGCAGCCACGCAATGAATTCGTGGCCCGCTTCATCGGTGTGCTCAACGTGCTTGAGCTCACCGTGCGCCAAGGGGTGGCCCGGCTCCAGGAACTGGCCTTCCCGGCCCACGGCGTGCCCGAGGGCGGAACGCTGCGCGTCGGCTTCCGTCCCTATGCCGTCCAGGTGTCCGCCGCCCCCTCGGAACATCCGCTCAAGGCGGTCATCCGTCGGGTGTATTTCCTGGGCGTGCAGATGCGCCTGGAACTGGAGACCCCGTCGGGCCTGGTGCTGCGGACACGCATCTCGAAGGACGAATTCCTCCGATGCGGTCTGGAGCAGGGCGTTCCGGTGAGCTTCCAGATCCGCGAATACCGGGTCCTGTCGGCGGGGGCGGACGGCATGGGACCGGAGGTTTCCACCGTGCACTCCGCCCCGCACTGGGCCGAGGGCATCTGAGCGGCCATCGTGCCGGGCATCGGCCCGGAACCGCGGCCGCGCCCCACCGGCGAACCCCTGCGCCCGGGGATTGAGTCCGGCCTCAAAACCGTGTTGGCTCGATCCCATGAAGATCGGCTGCTACCGCACGAAGTCCGGCACCACCCTCCGCACCGGGGTCACCTTCGACGACGTCGAGGTCATCGACCTGACCTCCGTCGGCATCCATTCGCCGGCCGATGCCCTCGAGCAGCCGGACCTCGTCGGGAGGATCCAGCGTCTGGCCGCCCGGAGCTTCATGCGGTTGCCGATCTCGGAGGCCCTGATGGGCGCTCCGGTCAACGAGCAGGAAATCTGGGCCGCGGGGGTGACCTACCTGCGCAGCAAGGCCGCCCGCATGGAGGAGTCCGACTTCAGCGCGACGGCCTACGACCGGGTGTATGACGCGCCCCGTCCCGAGATCTTCTTCAAGTCGCTGGGATGGAAGGCGGTGGGACCCGGCGGCCCGGTGGGCATCCGCCATGACGCCCGATGGAGCGTTCCCGAGCCGGAGTTGGTGCTGGTCTTCAACCGCAGGGGCGAACCTGTCGGCTACACCATCGGCAACGACATGAGCTCCCGCGACATCGAGGGGGAGAACCTGCTGTACCTGCCCCAGGCCAAGACCTACAGCGCCTCCTGCGCCATCGGCCCATGGATCCGGGTCGGGGTGGACGAGGCCGAGGCCCGCTCCTGGGGCATCCGCATGGAGATCCACCGCGACGGGAGCCGGGTCTTCGCCGGCGCCACCCAGGTGTCGCAGATCAAGCGCTCGTTCTCCGAGCTGCGGGGCTGGCTGCATCGCTGCCAGGAGTTCCCCTTCGGCAGCATGCTGCTCACCGGCACCGGCATCGTGCCGCCGAACGAGTTCACCCTGCAGGCCGGTGACCGGGTGGTCATCGAGATCGACGGCATCGGCCGCCTGGAGAACCCGGTGGCCGTGGTGTGAACCGTGCGGCCCCCCGGGCAACGGCCAGATACGGACCAGACCGGTCCGGCCGACCACATCACGGCATCAGGTCGAGGCAACGCTGCAGTTCCTCGTCGGTGTTGTAGAAATGGGGGGATAGCCGCAGGACCGCCTGGCCGCCGGGAAGGATCCGCAGCGAGGTGGTCACGCCGGCCTCCCGGAGTTTCTGGTGCAGGGCCTTCAAGTCGGTCCCCTCGCGGTGGACGCTGGTGATGCCGCCGGCGTTGTCTGGATGGGCGTCACCCTGCAGGACCGTGTATCCTTGGGCCTGGAGTCGTGGCACCAGCCAGAGCCGCTTGCGGGCCAACTCGGCCGCGATGGCCCCGACCCCCACCTCCTGGACGAGCTCCAGGGCGGCCTTCAGGCCGTGGAGTCCGAGGAAATTGTGGGTGCCGGCCTCGTAGCGGCGCGGGCCTTCGTGGAAGACCAGGTCATCCTGCGTCAGGTAGTCGGGGCACTGGAGGTTGTGCCACCCGTGGACCACCGGACGGATCTGGGGCCGGACCTCCTTGCGGACATAGAGGATCCCGGCGGCGCAGGGTCCCAGCAGCCATTTGTGGGCATCGGCCGCGAGGATGTCGACGTTGGCCACCGGGGTCGGGAACGCCCCGAGGGTCTGGATGGCATCCAGGCAGAACAGGATGCCCTTCGCGCGCAGCATCCGGCCGATGGCCTCGATGTTGATGCGCCATCCCGTCAGGTAGTGAGCGCTGGCGAGGGCGACCAATCGGGTGTCCTCGTCGACCTGCCCCTGGACATCCACCACGCGGACCTTGCCGAGTTCCCGGATGTTCATGAGGCGCACCTCGATCCCGCGGTCGGCCAGGGCCATCCACGGATACACGTTCGACGGGTAGCAGTCGTGGTAGATCAGCACGTTCTGGCCCCGACGGATCTGCAACCCGGCGGCGACCTGACTGAGGGCCAGCGAGGTCGGCCCGACGAGCGAGACCTCGTCGTGGCTGGCACCGATCAGGCCCGCCGCGAGCCGTCGGATCTGGCCCACGACTCCCGGGGCCAGCGCCTCCTCCTGGTCGTCGGCCGTGCAGGCCTCGGCGTGTGAGCGGACCGCCTCGGCCACCCGCCTCGGCAGCGGGCAGACGCCGGCATGCGCCAGGAACGCCTGTCGTTGGGCGACCGGGAACTCGTGGCGCCGCAGCGATTCGTCGGCAAGGATTTCTGGGATGGAGAGGGGCATGGAATCAGGCGGACTTGGCGCGGACCCGGATGTTGATGACCTCCACCGCGACCGAGAACGCCATGGCGAAGTAGATGTAGCCCTTGCTGATGTGCTGGTGGAAGCCCTCGGCCAACAGCATCGTGCCGATGAGGATCAGGAACGCCAGGGCGAGGACCTTGATCGTGGGGTACTTCTCGACGAAGGCGCCGATCTGGTTCACGAAAAGGAGCATCACCAGCATCGCCAGGATCACCGCGGCGATCATGACCGGGATCTGGTTGGACATGCCGACGGCGGTGATGACCGAGTCGAGCGAGAAGACGATGTCGAGCAGGAGGATCTGGACGATCACCGAGGCGAAACCCGGGGCCTTGGACGGCCGGCCGGATTCGGCATGGCCCTCGACCTTCTCGTGGATCTCCTTGGTGCTCTTCCAGATCAGGAAGAGGCCGCCGACAGCCAGCACCAGGTCCTTGCCGGTGTTCGGCAGGGGCAATCCGCCGATGGAGACATCCCACAGACGGTTGCTCAGGCTCATCACCCAGCTCAGCGAGCAGAGCAGCAGGATCCGGGTGATCAGCGCCAGGGCCAGGCCGAGACGTCGGGCCTTGTCGCGTTGCTCCGCCGGGAGTTTCCCGGACAGGATCGAGATGAAGATCAGGTTGTCGATGCCGAGCACGATCTCCAGCAACGAGAGGGTGGCCAGGCCGATCCAGGCCTGCGGCGATTGAATCCATTCCATCCAATTCATCGCGGCGAACCTGCCCCAGTTCGGCCCCGCGGGCGAGTGGTGAAACCGCCACGGGTTTCCACCGCCCCCCGGCACGCAGGGAGCGATCACCGCTCCCCGATCAGCTTCCGGACGCCCCGCCGACCCACTGGACCGCATGGCGGACGAGGTCGCTCATGTGCGGCAACGACAGCTTGGCCTTGAGGTTGGCGCGGTGCACGTCGACGGTCTTCACGCTGATGCCCATCTCCCGGGCGATGTCCCGGGGCGTCAAACCCTGTCCGATCCGCTGGAACACCTCGAACTCGCGGTCGCTCAGCCGGCCGATCGGAGAACCGCCGCCCCGCGGCCCGGGACCGCTGAGCGAATCGAGCAGCACCGAGGCCATGCGCGGGCTCACCGAGACCCTGCCCGAGAGCACCTCGCGGATCGCCGCCAGAAGGCGCTCGCCCCCGGCCTCCTTCATGAGATACCCGCGGGCGCCCGCCCGGAGGGCCCGCTCGGCATGGACCAACTCGTCATGCATCGAGAGGACGAGGATCGGCAGTCCGGGCAGCTGTGCCAGCAGGTCCTTGATCAACTCGAGACCAGATCGCCCCGGGAGGGTCAGGTCGGTGACCAGCAGGTCGGGACGGGCCGCCGGGACGGCGCCGAGAGCCGACGGGGCGTCGGACGCCTCGCCGACGACCTCCAGGTCCGGCTGGGAGCGGATCCATGCGGCAAGCCCGGCGCGCATCATCGGATGGTCATCGACCAGGAACACCCGCCGACGCACGGGCCCAGGCGATGGTTTCGGCCGGGAGGTGGTCTTCATGTCGGCATCGGCACCGAGCAGACCACCCGGGTGCCCTTCCCCGGCGAGGACTTCACCTGGAGCGCGCCGCCGAAGAGGCCCGCGCGATACCGCATCACCCCCAGGCCCAATCCCGTCCCGCAGGCGGACGAGGCGTCGAACCCCCTGCCGTCATCGGACACCTCCAAGAGGACCCGGTCGCGCCTCCGGGTCAGGGAAATGACGATCCGCCGCGGATGCCCATGCTTCAGGGCATTGGCCACCGCCTCCTGGGCGATGCGGTAGAGGTGGCTGGCGGTGGCCGAATCCGGGAAGGCCTCGACCTTGGAACTCACGAACTGGCATTCCACACGGGTGAGCGCCAGCGTGCCCTCGGCCAGCTCGAGGAGGGCATGCAGCAGTCCGCCCGATTCGAGGGACACGGGCGACAACCCGTGCGAGAGGCGCCGGGTCTGCGCGACGGCTTCCCGGAGCTGCTGGGCGAGGTGACGGAGCGTCTGGCCGGCCTCGGCCGACAGGCCGGAAACGGTTCCGATGAGGCCCTGGGCCCCGAGTTCAAGGGCGGTCAGGCGCTGACCGAGGTTGTCGTGGAGGTCGCGCCCGATGCGGCGGCGTTCCCGCTCGCCCGCCTCGAGGATCTCGCGCTCCAGGCGCTTGCGCCACGAGACATCGGTCCGGATCGAGACGTGTTGGACCGGCTTGCCGTGGGTTCCCAGGAACGGGACGATGGTGGTGTCCACCCAGTACAGGGAACCGTCCTTGGCACGGTTGACGATCTCGCCCCGCCAGATGCCTCCCCGGGAGATCGTCCGCCAGAGATCGACGAAGAAGCTCTTCGGATGGTGTCCCGAATTGAGGATGCGGTGGTTCCGGCCGAGGAGTTCCTCCCGCGAATACCCCGAGATCTGGCAGAACTTGTCGTTGGCGTGGGTGATCGTGCCGGAGGCGTCGGTGATCGCCACGATGGAATGCTCGTCGAGGGCGGCCTTCACATCGCGCAGTTCACGCCGGGTGGCATCGACCTCCGGGGCGTCCCTCCCGGGGTTCCTCGCGTCCGCGCCGGCCGCCCCGAGGGGCGACCGCGCCTGAGAGGGTGCGCGCCTGGCCCCGCCGGACGGGGCGCCCGCACGGGCCGGCCGAGATGCCTTCCCGCCGCGAACCCCAGTTCCTGAACCCGACCGCCTGACCGCCATGGGGTCATCGTGCCGGAAGCGGCGTCCGTGCGCGACACAATCCCACGAGGCGCCATCCCGGGCATGGGTGCGGATCAGGCGGCTTGCAGGCGCTGACGATACTCGGTGGGCGACTCACGCAGGATGCGCTTGAACACCCGGTTGAAGTGGGTCAGCGACTGGAACCCGACCTCGTAGGCGATCTCGCTCACGCGCAGGTTCGGGTTGAGGAGCAGCTTCTTGGCCTTCTCGGTGCGCAGGCGCGACACGTGCTCGGTGAAGGACACCCCGGTGTGCCGTTTGAAGAGCTTGCAGAAGTAGAACAGGCTGGTGTGGACCGATGCGGCCACCTGACCGAGGGAGATGTCCTCCCGGTGGTGTTCCTCGATGAAGCGCTTGGCCCGCGTGATGACCGGGGGTTCGGCGCAGGCTTTCTGGACGGCGATCTGGTTGCTCTGGATGGCCAGGTGGTCGGCGAAGACACCGAGCAGCGAGGCCACCGAATCCAGCTTCTGGCGCGAGAGGACCGGCGTCGAGAAGTACGCGTCCCTCGCCTTGTCCGTGTCGAGGTCGACCCCCATCCGGCGGGCCTCCTCGACCGCCTGGCGGAACCGGGCCGGAGTCGGCCGGTTCAGCAGCACCTGGCCCGTCTGGAGGTATCCGATCGTCTGCGACCCCAGCCGGATCGGCACCGCCGTCTCGCTCAGGCCGTAGCCGCAGGTCATGGTGCAGGCGCCCTGGGTGGCCGACTTGGCAAGCCGGTCCTGCAGTTGCAGGCAGGCCGCGCAGGTCTTGCTGCGCTCGGCGGTGATGGCACAGAACGGGTTCTCGGCCGGCCTGCCGTGGAGCGGCAGTTGCCAGGTGACCACGGGCCTCAGGGCCAGCGGCAGTCCCGTCGTGGCCGTGAACGCCCTCTGGTAGCCTTGGTACAGGGGGGAATGCTCCAACGTTTCGATCATCTCTCCATCGCCATTCATGTGGGTGGGCCTTTCTTGCGGTTGCGGGCACCAGGAATGGTGCACGCCCCCAAAGTATCCAGCCCCCGCGGGGCCCGTGAATTGGGCGGACCCACCGATCCGGACGACGGTGGTTTCCCTGACCCTCCTAGGGATTCTCCCTAGGTCCTGGGCCCCCACGGGCGGAGGGGATCGCGGATGGCAAACCCGCTGGACATCCGACCCGGGGTTGGCGCCAGGACGCCGAGCCTCAGGACACCTCGGCCTCGAGACCGACCTCGAGCCGGACCCGCCGGGCGATGCCCGAAAGGCTTCCGAGCGGGAGGTGGGTGCACCCGGATCCCTTGAGAGACCGGGTCACCGAGTGGATCTGGACCCGGTGGATCATCGCCCCCAGGTCCTTCAGGCGGGTGAGGCAACCGAGGTAGGCGGAAATCTCGGAACGGGCCGGGGGCTGCCCGTCCACCGCGGCGAACAGGCTTTGGAGCACCACCGACCGCTGTCGTCCTAGGTCGGCGATCCGCGAAAGCACCCGCTCGAACGGTTCCCGTGAACCGCTGATCTGGTGGAAGCGCTCCCCCGTGCCGGCATCCAGCTTCAACCAGACCTCGTCCTGCACGGTGAAGTGGCCCAAGGCCTCCCGGACATCGGCGCGCTCGAGACCCGACCCGTTGGTTTCCAGGATGAAGCGGAAAAACGGGTGACGCCCCCGGGCCCGGATGTGGACCAGGGTCTCGACCACCTCCAGGAAGTTCGGGCAGAGGGTCGGTTCCCCCTCGCCGCTGAGCATCACCTGCCCCGGTCGACTCCACTCGACCGGGAGTCTCGGGCCGGACGCGGAACCGACGAGGATGCCGGAGCGGATCGAGACCAGCATCTCCTCCAGTTCGACCGCCAAGCCGAGGGCATCGACCCCGGGCGGCTGACCCGGCGGAGATCCGGGAACCCGGCAATACCGACACTGGTAGTCGCAGTGCCCGCCCGGGGAGAGGTTCACGCCGACCGCGAGGCCGCGGGCGAATCCGGAACACCGGGTGTAGACCCAGCGCCTGGAACCATAGTCGTGCACCCCGGGCGCGATCCTCCGGGGCAAGTCTCCCCGGGGTGGCATCGCGTCGGTCCTGAAGGTCGTCGAGGCATTCATTTCGGTGGATGTCCGGGGAAGTCCACCGCATCCGGCAGCCTGCCGGGAGCGGTGTGCCCAAGCCAAAGCTGGGGCAAAAACCCTCCCGATGCCCTCCGCCGGTTGCAGGGCATGCCCCTGTTTTTGCGGGGACCTCCCCACGCGCCGGGACCAACCGGGGAGACATGGGTCCGAAGTCGCAAGATTGGCGCTGACGCGGACAACCGGAGCGTGGCCGAGCCATCGGGACCAGCGATGATGGATCGTGGAATCGAAACCAGCCATGCAGAGAACACCCGCAGCCAAGACGCCGCCCGCCGGGATGCCGACACCCACTCCCAGGCCACATCGCCCGGTCCACTTCACGTTCCTCGATCCCGAGGCCACGCTCGTCTTCCTGGCCGGGACCTTCAACGACTGGCACCCGTCGGCGACGCCGATGATCGCCACCGGAGACGGTCGCTGGGTCAAGACGCTCGAACTGGAGCCCGGCATGCACGAATACCTCTTCGTCGTCGACGGGCGCTGGATGGCCGATCCGGGATCGGCGGTCACCGTCTCGAACCCTTTCGGCGGCATCAATTGCTGCGTGAACGTCCGGTAACCACCCCAACCGCCCAGAGCCTCCCCGATCCCATGAAGCATCCCCCACGACGCAACGCCTGGTGACCACCCCCGAGGGACATCGGGCCGTGACACCGCTGCCCGCCCCGAAACCCGCCCGACTGCACCCCCGCCACCTGCTGGTTCCCACCGACTTCTCGGCGGCCTCGAGGAAGGCGCTGGCCTACGCTGACGCCTTCGCCTCGACCTTCGGGTCGAGGATCACGGTCATCCATGTCATCGAGCCCATGGTCCTCCCGCCCGAGTACGGGTACCTGCCTCCGTACTCGCCGGAGGACGAGGCCCGCCAGGTCGAGGCCGTGCGCAAGCAGTTGCTCGACCTCGCCGCCGGGCTCGACACGGCCAGGCAGACGGAAGTCTCGGTGAGGATCGGCCGTCCCTGGCACGAGATCGTCGGCGCCGTCACGGATCTCGGGGTCGACCTCCTGGTCCTGACCACGCATGGCCGCACCGGGTTGCGTCACATGCTCATGGGCAGCGTCGCCGAGAAGATCGTGCGACACACCCATTGCCCGGTGCTCGTGGTCCGCCCGGAGGAGACCGACTTCCTCGGCTGAGGGCCGCATCGCATGTCCGGATCGGCCGACGGCCGACGGACCCCGGCCGCCGACAGACCGGCATGAATTGACGTTTGTCGGCGACCGCGTTCCGGGGACATCCTCCGGGCATGACCCGCATGAACTTCCGCCACCGGTTCCCGGCGGCCGCCCTTTCCGCCCTGCTGGGGGTGGCCGCGATGTTGCGCGCCGACCCCGTGACCGTGCCGCTTTGGCCTACGGGATCCGTGCCCGGGGCCCGGGGGACCGCGGAGGCCGACACCCCCACGCTCACCCTCCACGCCTCGGACAAGGGCTCCGGCCCGAGGCCGGTGATGGTCATCCTGCCGGGCGGCGGCTATGGCGCGCTGGCTTCCCATGAGGGCCGCGATTACGCGCAATTCCTCAACCGGGAAGGCATCCATGGCTTCGTGCTCAAATACCGGCTCGGCAGCCACGGCTACCGGCATCCGTCGATGCTGCAGGACGCCGCGCGGGCCGTCCGCTGGGTACGCGCCCACGCCGCGGAGTGGGGCGTGGATCCGGGGCGCGTCGGCATCATGGGCAGCAGCGCCGGCGGGCACCTGGCCTCCACCCTCCTGACCCATCACGATGCCGGCGATCCCAAGGCCGCCGACCCGGTGGACCGCCTCAGCAGCCGCCCGGACCTGGGCGTCCTGTGCTACGCCGTGATCTCGATGGGCCCGTTCAGCCACGCGGGGTCCCGTCGCAACCTGCTCGGCGACCAGCCCGCGGCCGAATCGATCGAGGACTTGTCCAACGAGAACCGGGTGACGACCAACACCCCGCCGGTTTTCCTCTGGTCGCTGCGCGACGACGCGGCGGTGCCCATCGAGAACTCCATGGCCTTTGCCACCGCCTGCCGGAAGGCGCGGGTGCCGTTCGAGCTGCATCTCTACGACGGAAAACCCCACGGCATCGGCCTCGGGGCCAAGCCCCCCGGGTTCGACAACCCGCATGCCTGGACACAGGACCTGCTGGCCTGGCTCAAGACGCAGAAGTGGCGCTGACGGGGCGGCCGGGCCTGGAACGCCCGGCCATGGAAGCCGGTCATGGCCCCGGCACGACGACCGCGGCGGTGCTGGCGCGGAACACCGTCTCGGCGGGAATCCGGACCGAGGCCGGCCGTTCGCCGTCGAGCAGGCGCTGCATCAGGTCCATCGCCACGGATCCGAGGCGGAGCTTGGGTTGACGCACCGTGGTGAGCGGCACCCGGAAGAACTCGCTCACCAGGACGTTGCCGAACCCGGCGACGCTCAGGTCCTGGGGAATGCGCACCCCCTGGTTGAGCAGGGCATCGGCGGCCCCGATGGCCACGAGGTCGTTGGCCGCCTGCAGGGCCGTGGCACCGGGATTCTCCTGGATGAACTGCAGGGCGGCCGAAGCGCCCTCCTCGACCGTCGATCCGGCGTGGAAGACCAGCTGGTCGTCGGGAACGACCCCCGCCTCCCGCAGCGCCCTTCGGTGGCCCTCGAGACGTTCCTGCGCCCAGGGCGAATGGGTCGGTCCGGCGAGGAAGGCGATGCGACGATGCCCCAGCGACAGGAGATGACGGGTCATGGCCGCGGAAGCCCCGAGGTCGTCGGTCTCGACGTTGGTGAAGCCTTGGCAGAACGTCGCCTTGTGCCCGAGCAGCACGGTCGGCACCGCCTGTTTGGCCAGATCCTCATAGATCGGGGCCGCCGAGGCCATCCGGTACACCGGGGCGATGAACACCCCGTCGACCCGTCGGGCCATGAAGCGCCGGAGCACCGATTCCTCACGCTCGGTGCTTCCCAGCGAGTAGGCCACCAGCAGGTCATAACCCCGCTCATACGCCTGATTCTCCAGGGCCAGGAGCACCCTCGAGTAGACCGGGTCGGTGGGTGCAGGGATCACCAGGCCCAGGAGACGGGTCTTGCGGTTGCGCAGACCGCTGGCCGAGACGTCCGGGACGTACCCCATCTGACGCGCCAACGCCTGGATCCGGGCCTTGGTGGCGGACGAGAGATCCGGCTTGTCCCGCAGCGCCTTGGACACCGTCATGACCGATACCCCAGCCTCCGCCGCGATGTCCTTCAAACGTACCATAAGGGATTGTATCCTGACCGCCCTACGGGCTGCCGCCACGACCGGACTGCGGGCGATGAAGTCCCATCCCAAGCCGGGGATCAAGCTTGCATCTGAGGCGTCTTGGGCGCCGGGAGACCCGCCCCCGGGATGCATCATTTCGATTGATCGTCAGGTTTAGGAGGAATATCCAAGGACATCCCCCAGGATGCGTCCATGAAATCCCTCTCCGACGAACCCACCCGGATCGAGATCGACGGGCAACCCCTCCGATGCCACCACTGTTCGCGGGACCAATTCCATCGTCGTCGCCTCCGCCGGCAGACGGCCAGCGCCACCGGCATGCGGGTGGATTGGCAGGAGGCCATGTCCCAGGCCTTCATCTGCGCCCACTGCGGCTTTCTCCACGAGTTCCTGACCCACTGAACCATCACGCCCCGAGGCCGGCGCTTGACGATCCGGGGTTGGGCTCCGATACATGGATCAACCATGGGTGATCGACCACTCCATCCTGCCAGCGCCTTCCGCCCATGGGCGGCGTTGATGCTGTGGGTGTGGATGCTTTCCCAGACCGCCTGCGTGGCGCATTGCCACGGGTTGCTCCCGACCGCGCCTCCCGAGCCGGACAAGTCCTCTTCCGTCGGCACCTCGTCCAACCGGGGCCATCGCGGCCACGCCTGTTGTTCCCGCGCACGATCCGCCAAGTCCGGCCGGGTGTCCGATGCCTCCGAATTCGCCGACGCGGTCGAGGCCTCCCCCGCGTCGCCTCAGGAAACCTCCTCCGGATTCCCGACCATGTGCGCCGCGAAGCTGGCGGTGCATGCGGCCGACCCCCTCGGAAATCTCGCCCCGGTGTCCCTCACCGGCGAGGGCCGGCAGCCATCGGCTTGGATGACCTCCCTCGGGCTCGCGCCCGACCCGCTGGCGATCCTGGCGGAAACCCCGGTCTCCCCGCCCGGCCTCGAGGATGCCTCCGCGCCCCGATGGGATGCCGGGTATGAGCCGTCCGTGACCTTGGGCTGCGGTCTGCGCAGCCTGGCTCCGCCCTCCCGGGCCCGGGCCTGACCGAACGCCCCGGCGCAACCGCCGCGGCCGGCTCCCTCCGCTCCGTCCGTCCATCCCTGCCGCCGGCCAATCCCCCGTGCGGCCCTCTTGGGCAGGCGCCGGTGGTGGTCCCCGTGGATCCGCTCCGACCCCGTTCGGCCCGGTTCCATCGACCCCGGACCCGAGGGCGGCGACGCCTCACCGGGCCCCTCCAGAAGACCGGATCATCCGGCCATCCCACCCGAAGACTCCTTGCCCATTCCATGATGACCGTTGCCCTGAGCCGCCGGCACCGACCGCGGCCCCGAACCCTGTTCGCCCTCTTGGCGGCCCTGAGCCTCCAAGGGACAGCCTTGCCCGCCGACATCTCCGCCGAGGCCCAGGTCGTGTCGCCCGCCGCGGTCCGGCGCCTGGCCGACGCGATCAAGTCCCGGCATCCGGGTCTTCAGGCCCTGGGCCTGCGGGCCGGAGCCGCCCGGGAGGACGCCGAGGCTGTGCGGCAATGGGCTGATCCGACCCTCCGGGCCGGCGGCATCGGCTACGGGTCCCGGGGACCGGCCCCGTCGGAGGAGGGAGACCTCGCGCTGGGCATCACCCAACCGCTGCCGATCTTCGGCAAGGAATCGGCCGCCCGGGACCTCGCCCGCGCCGGCAGCCGCACCGCCCAGGAAGCCCATGACGTTCGGTGGCAGGTGCTCCAGCGGGACCTGATGGAACGCCTGCTGGAGGCCGCATTCCTCAACCGCCAGATCGACCTGGCAACGGCGGACCTCGAATGGCTGCGGAGGATCTCCGTCGGGCTCGAGGCCCGGCTCCCCGGCGGCACGACAAGTCCGGCCCAGGGGCTGCGCCTGAGGAACGAGGTCTCGGAGGCCGAGACGCGGCTGCGCCTCCAGCGGGTCGAGGCCCGGGACGCCGAGGTGCGCATCAACCGGGTGCTGGGACTGCCGATCGACCACCCGGTCGGGCGGTGGGAACTTCCCAAGGTTGCCGCGGCGCTGGCCTACCGCCCCGAATGGTCCCGTCAGGCCTTGGCCTCGGAGCCCCGGCTACGGCTCGCACGGAAGGCGCAGGACGAGGCCTCCGCGCGGGTCGAGGCCACGCGGCGCTCCCGCCGACCGAACCTCTCCCTCGGCCTGGATTCGCGTCAGTACACCGGGGATGGCGGGTTGCGCAACGGCTCGGCCATCCTGTCGCTGTCCCTGCCCTGGTGGAACCGCGACGCCTACCAGCGGGACCTCTCGCGGGACCGGCTGCGGGCCGAGGCGGCCCAACGGGAGGTCGACGACCTCGAGGCCGAGGTCACCCAGGAAATCCACCACTGGGTGACCCGGGCCGAGGGCGCACGCCTCCGCGCCGAATTGGCCTCGCAGACGCTGCTGCCCCGGATCCGGGCGGCCCAGGAGGTCGCCACCGCCGGCCTGGCCGGAGGCACCGGCGATCTGCGGGAGGCCCTCGACCTCCGCCGCCAGGGCCTCGAGGCCGCCATCGACCATGCCTCCGCGCTCCGGGACCAGTGGTCGGCCATCGCCGAGCTGCTGCTCCTCTGCGGCTGGCAGGAACTCCCCGCAACCGTCCCCTCCCCCGAACGTCTCTCCTCCCTTCCATGAACTCCCAACGATTCCTGTTCCTGGTGACCTTCGTCGCCGGAGCCCTCGCCGGGGCCGGCCTGCTGGGCCGACTGCGGCCCTCCCACCCGCCTCACGGAAAGGGCGGGAACCCCGAGACCACCGCGGGAGCGTCCGCGGCGACCCGGAAGATCCGCTTCTACCAGTCGCCCATGCACCCGTGGATCCAGTCGGACCAACCCGGCCGTTGCACCATCTGCGGGATGGAACTGACGCCGGTGTACGAGGGCGATGCCGGGGCCGCCATGGACGGTGCGGCGATCGTCCTGGGCACCAACGCCATCCAGCTCATCCACCTCGAGACGGCCGAGGTGACCCGGGGCCCGCTGGAACGCTCGCTGCGACTCTCCGGCACCATCGACGACGACGACACGCGGCACCGCGTGGTCTCCGCGCAGGTCGCCGGCCGGATCGAGCGGCTGGCGGTCAACCGGGTCGGTCAGGAAATCCGGGCCGGGGAGCCCTTGCTCACCCTGTACTCACCCTCGCTGCTCACCGCGGAGCGGGAGTATGTCGCCCTGCTGCGGCAGGCGTCGCCTTCCGAGGCCTCCGGAACCATGGCTTCCATCCTCGCCTCCGCACGCCAGCGGTTGCTCCAGATGGGACTGACCCCGGGCCAGGTGGAGGCCCTGAAGGACAAGCCCGCCGACGCCATCACCAGCGACCTCCTGGCCCGCGCCGACGGGACGGTCGTGCTCAAGCAGGTG
Source organism: Verrucomicrobium sp. (assembly GCA_021298285.1). Taxonomy (GTDB): domain Bacteria; phylum Verrucomicrobiota; class Verrucomicrobiia; order Limisphaerales; family UBA9464; genus SXXZ01. The sequence continues at coordinate 32,470 of JAJTFN010000044.1, read as the reverse complement.
TATGAAGGCCAGTACGTGACGGAGGGCGAGCGCCTCTTCGAGACGGCCGATTTTTCGACCATGTGGGTCCAGCTCACGGCCTACGAGGCGGACCGCGCGTGGCTGGCCGTCGGGCAGGAGGCGCGCATCACCACGCCCAGCTGGGACGGCGGGGTGGTCACGGGACGGGTGAGCTTCATCGACCCGAACTACGACCCGATGACCCGCAGCGCCCGGGTCCGGGTCGAGGTGCCCAACCCGGTCGAGCAGGCGCGCGACGGGCGACGGCGGCGGCTTCTGCACCGGGTCACGGCCGTGGCGGAGATCGCGCATGCCGACACCGCGCTGGTGGTGCCCCGGAGCGCGCTGCTCTGGGACGGCCGACAGGCGGTGGCCTACCGGAGCCTCGGGGGTGGCGCCTTCGAGCGGCGCACCGTGCGCGTGGGCCGGATCGGGGACCGCTCCGCCGAGATCCTGGAGGGCCTCGAGGACGGCGACCGCGTCGTGAGCCAGGCGGCTTTCCTCATCGACGCGCAGGCCCAGATCCGCGGCGGCACCGGGGGCGGCGTCACCCCGCCGGCCGCCCCGGCGGGCCGAACCCCGGCACCGGAGGCGCTGGCATCCTTCCTCCGCCTCTCGGCCGAGTTGTCCGAGGCGCTGGCGGCCGACCGGCTGCCGGATTTCCGCGCCCAGGTTCCCGGCTTCGCCGACCGGCTGGCCTCCCTGCAACGCTGGGCCGCCGACCCTGCGCAGTCGGCTCCAGACGCTCTCCGGAAGCCGCTGCCGCTCCTTGCAGCACCGCCGGCAGGTGCCTCCATGACGACCCTCGCCGAGGCACGCAGGTGGTTCCTCGACCAGTCGCGCCCGCTGCTCGACCTGGCGCGGGCGGCCCGCCGCCAGGGCTGGGACACCGGCGTCCGCGCCTTCGAGTGCCCCATGGTCGACCGGGCCATCCCGTCGGCGCCGAAGCGGGCGGGCTGGCTCCAGCTCGGCGGCACCGTGCGCAACCCGTTCTTCGGGGCCGAGATGCTCGACTGCGGCCTCGAACTGAAGGACACGCCATGATCGACCGAGTCATCGAGGCCTCCCTCCGCCAGCGGTTCCTCGTGCTCTGCGGGACCCTGCTGCTCGTCGCCCTGGGGATCCGCGCCGTCTATCGGACCCCGATCGACGCGATTCCCGACCTCAGCGAGAACCAGGTCATCGTCTTCGCGGACTGGCCGGGCCGCGGGGCCCAGGAGGTGGAAGACCAGATCACCTACCCGCTCTCGGCCAACCTGCAGGGCCTGGCCGGGGTCCGGAGCGTCCGGGCGACCAGCATGACGGGCTTCTCGCTGATCACCGTGCTGTTCGAGGACGCGATCGACAACTATTTCGCGCGCACGCGCGTGCTCGAGCGGCTCAACCAGTTCTCGGGCTCGCTGCCGGGCGGCGTGGTGCCCCAACTGGGTCCTGACGCCTCGGGCCTGGGATGGGTGTTCCAGTATTCACTGGAGGTCGACCCGGCCAAGGCACCCGCCGGAGGCTACGACCTCGGACGCCTCCGGAGCATCCAGGATTGGCTGGTGCGGTACCCGTTGCAGGCCATCCCTGGCGTGGCCGAGGTCGCCTCGATCGGCGGGTTCGTCCGCCAGTACCAGATCGAGGTGTCGTCCACGAAACTGAGGGCGGTCGGGGTTCCGCTGGGGCGGGTCGTCGAGGCGGTCTCCAAGGCGAACCTGAACGTGGGCGGCAAGGTCATCGAGGAGAACGGGCGGGAATACGTCGTGCGGGGCGTGGGCCTGGTGAAGGGTCCCGAGGATCTCGAGAAGGTCGTGCTGTCCGAGAGCAACGGCGTCCCGGTGCTCCTGCGCGACGTGGCCCAGGTGCGTCTGGGCGGGGATTTCCGCCGGGGATCCCTCGACGTGGACGGCGAGGAGCGGGTCGGCGGGGTGGTCGTGATGCGGACCGGCGAGAACGCGCGCGAGGTGATCCGGCGGGTCCGCGAGCGCATCGCCCAGATCGAGCCCAGCCTGCCGCCGGGCATCACCCTGCGGGCCTTCTACGACCGCAGCGACCTGATCGACCGCACCCTCGACACGCTCCGGCACGCCCTCTGGGAGGAGGTGATCCTCGTCACCCTCGCCCACATCCTGTTCCTCTGGCACTTCCGCAGCATCCTCATTGTCACGCTGCCCCTGCCCCTGTCCATCCTGACGGCGTTCCTGCTGATGGAACGCTTCGGCATCTCGTCGAACATCATGTCGCTGACGGGCATCGCCATCGCCATCGGCGTGCTGGTCGATGCGGCCATCGTGATGACCGAGAATGTCATCCGGCACGCCGAGGAGGCCGAGGACGCCCGGCGTCGGGCCGGCCTCGACGAGCGGCTCACCCCGGCGGAGACCCTCCGGGTGACCCTCGAGGCGTCGCGCCAGGTGGGCCGGCCCGTGTTCTTCGCCATGGCCATCATCATCCTGGCGTTCGTGCCGGTGTTCGCCCTCTCCGGCCAGGAGGGCAAGCTGTTCCACCCCCTGGCCTTCACGAAGACCTTCGCCATGGTCGGCTCGACCTTCCTGGCGATGACCATGGTCCCGGTCCTCTGCTCCTTCCTCGTGCGCGGACCGTTCCGGCGCGAGTCCGACCACTGGCTGATGCGGGGCCTCCTGCGGATCTATGATCCGCTCCTGGGCCTGGCGCTCGAGTGGCGCAAGACCGTGCTCGCCGGGGCGGCGATCATCCTCGCGGCGGCGCTGGTCCTGGCGCTCGGGTTGCCCCGGGGCTGGGTCACCCGCCTGGAATCGGCCGGCTGGCCGACGACCGCCCGCCTGGCCCGCGGCATGGGCACCGAGTTCATGCCCCCGCTCAACGAGGGCAGCCTGCTCTTCATGCCCGTGCTGCTGCCCGGCACCTCCCTCACCGAGGTGAAGGAGATCATGAGCTGGCAGGACCGGGTCATGCGCTCGTTCCCGGAGGTCCAGAGCGTGGCCGGCAAGCTTGGCCGCTTCGAGACCGCCACCGACCCCGCCCCGGTGGAGATGATCGAGACCACCATCACCCTGAAGCCCGAGTGGATCCCGACCAACCGGCTCGTCCTGGGATTCCTGCCGGTGCCCGCGGTGGTGCGCAACCCGGAGTGGCGCCCGGGAATCACCTCCCGGGACCTCATCCATGAGATGAGCCACCGGCTCTCCGAGGTGCCCGGCTACGTGCCCGGCTTCCTGCAGCCGATCGAGAACCGCATCCTCATGCTGAGCACGGGCATCCGGGCCCAATTGGGAATCAAGGTCTTTGGCGCCTCGCTCGACGAACTCCAGCGCAAGGCCTTCGAGATCGAGCGGATCGTCCGGACGATCCCCGGGGCGGTCGGCGTCGCCGCCAGCCGGGTGCAGGGCAAGCCGTATGTCGAGATCGAGGTGGACCGCGCGCAGGCCGCCCGGTTCGGCCTCAACGTCCGGGATGTGCTGGAGGTGGTCGAGACCGGGATCGGCGGGGCCGGTGTCGGCACCGCGATCGAGGGTCGGGCCCGGCTCCCGATCCAGGTCCGCCTCGAGGCCTCGGAGCGGGACGACATCGACCGTCTGGGCGACCTGCTGGTGCCGACGGCCAACGGGACCCCCGTGCCGCTGGCCCTGCTGGCACGGATCCACCGCACCGACGGCCCGGGCGAGATCGCCAGCGAGAACGGCCGCCTGAGGGTCTACGTCCAGGCGAACGTGCAGGGCCGCGACCTGGGATCCTTCGTCTCGGAGGTCAAGGAGCGCATGGACCGGGAGGTGGTCCCGACCCTCTCCGGCGGGATGACCCTCGACTACTCGGGCGAGTTCGAAAACCAGCTCCGGGCGGCCCGGACGTTGCGCCAGATCGTCCCCATGGTGCTGGGGATCATCTTCGTGCTGCTCTACCTCGTGTACCGCTCGGCGGTCGAGGCGGCCCATGTGCTCCTGGCGGTGCCCTTCGCGCTGTCGGGCGGGGTCTTCCTGCAATGGGCCCTCGGATGGAACTTCAGCGTGGCCGTCTGGGTCGGGTACATCGCCCTCTTCGGCACGGCGATCCAGACCGGCGTGGTGATGGTCGTGTACCTCGAGGAGACCCTGGCCGCGCGACGGGCCGCGCTCGGCGACCGGTTCGGCCGCGCCGACCTCGTCCAGGCGATCCGCGAGGGCGCCCGCCTGAGGCTGCGCCCCAAGGTGATGACCGTGGCGACCATCGTGGCCTCGCTGCTGCCCATCTTCTGGAGCCACCGGACCGGTGTGGAGGTCATGCAACCGCTGGCCACGCCGGTCATCGGGGGCATGGTGAGCAGCCTGATCCACATCCTCATCGTGACGCCGGTCATCTTCCTGATGATCCGGGAGCGGGAGTTCCGAGGCCGATGAACCACCAGACGGGCCGTCGGTGGACCGATCGGGCCAATTGGGCCATGTCCGACGGGTTCCGACACGATTGCGGCTTGCTGCGGGGTGTCGCAAGGGGCAGTCTTGCCGGACTAAACGTATGGCAGAACTCAACGGAAACCTTCTGGTCGCCCAGTCCGGCGGTCCCACCTGCGTCATCAATGCCTCCGTCGCCGGGGTCATCACCGAGGCCGGACACCACGAGTGCATCGAGGAGATCTACGGCGGCCAGAACGGCATCCTGGGCATCCTCAACGAGGACCTGATCGACATCAACGACGAGAAGTCCAAGGCGATCGAAGGCCTGCGGAACACCCCCGCCGCCGCCCTGGGCACCTGCCGCTACAAGATCGATTTCAAGAAGAAGCCCGAGAAGGCGGCCAAGGACATGGACCGACTCTTCGAGGTCTTCGCCGCCCACAACATCCGCTATTTCTTCTACGCCGGGGGCAACGACTCCCAGGACACGGCCCACAAGATCCACCTCGAGGCCGTGAAGCGCGGCTACGAGATGCGCGTCATGGGCGTGCCCAAGACCATCGACAACGACCTGCCCGCGACCGACCACTGCCCAGGCTACGGCTCGGTCATCAAGTACAACGCGGCCACCGTGATGGAAATCGGCTTCGACGTGGGCTCCATGGCGACCGATGACGGCTCCTGCTGCATCGTCGAGGTCATGGGCCGGGCCGCCGGCTGGATCGCCGCCGGCACCGTGCTGGCCAAGCAGGGCAACCCGGCCAACCCGCCGCACATCATCCTCCTGCCGGAGATCGCCCTCGACGAGTCGGCGTTCCTCAACCGGGTCAAGGAGGTGGTGGCCGAGCACAAGTACTGCATCGTGGTCTGCGGCGAGGGTCTCCGGAATTCCGCCGGCGAGGAGATCGGTGCCGACAAGACCCGCCTCGACGCCTTCGGCCATCCGGTGCTCTCCGGCGCGGCCGACGCGCTGGCCTCGATCGTGCAGGGCAAGCTCAACCTCAAGACCCGCACGGTGAAGCTCGGCTACGCACAGCGTGCCGCCGCCCATTACGCCAGCCTGACCGACGCCGACGAGGCCTTCGCCTGCGGCACCGCCGCCGTCCGGGCCGCCGTCTCCGGCCAGTCCGGCCTGATGCCCAAGATCGTCCGCCTCTCCTCCAATCCGTACCGCTGGGAAATCCAGCTCGAGCCGCTGGAGAACATCGCCAACGTCGAGCACTTCATCCCCCGCGACTGGATCAGCGACGACGGTTTCCTGCCGAACGAGAAGTTCGTGGAATACGCCGCCCCGCTCATCGAGGGACAGGTGGTCGTTCCGCAGAAGAACGGCCTCCCGGCCTACACCGTGCTCGCCAAGAGCCCCGTGGAGAAGAAGCTCGCCCCCCGGGCCTGATCCAGAGGGTCCGACCGACCGCAGCGATTCCCACCGACCGCCGAGGAGCCCCCGGGCACCCGGCGGTCGTTGCGTTTCCATGGATCCCGGCCGGTCGCCCCCGGTCCAGCCCTTCCCGTCCGTTGCCGATGACCGGGCGCATGGATTGCAGGCGGTGGTGGATTCGGGTCTGATGACCGCGCGCATGAGTTCGCAGAACACCGCCCGGAACATCGGCACCGGCTCCGCCGACGGGGTGCGGCGGCACTTCGCCTCCGACAACTACGCCGGGATCACCCCGGAGGCCTGGGCCGCCCTGGCCGAGGCCAACCAGGACCATGAGCCGGCCTACGGCAACGACCGCTGGACCCAGGCCGCCGCCGACCGCATCCGGGACCTCTTCGAGACGCCATGTGAGGTCTTCTTCGTGTTCAACGGAACGGCCGCCAATTCGCTGGCCTTGGCGACCTGCTGCCAAAGCTACCACAGCGTGCTCTGCCACGAGGTGGCCCACGTCGAAAAGGACGAGTGCGGCGCGCCGGAGTTCTTCAGCAACGGATCCAAGCTCCTGCTGCTGCCGGGAGACCTCGGCAAGCTGACCCCGGCAGGGATCGAGGAAGCGGTGCGCCGCCGCACCGACCTCCACTACCCCAAGCCCAAGGTGGTGACCGTCACCGAGCCCACCGAAGTCGGGACGCTTTACACGCCGCAGGAACTCCGGGCCATCGGGGCCATGACCAAGAAGCATGGGTTGCGCTTCCACATGGATGGCGCCCGCTTCGCCAATGCCGTCGCGGCCCTCGGGGTCGCCCCCCGCGAGATCACCTGGCAGGCCGGCGTCGACGTGCTGTCGTTCGGCGGCACCAAGAACGGCATCCACGTGGGCGAGACGGTGGTGTTCTTCAACCTCGAGTTGGCCGAGGAATTCGCCTACCGGGCCAAGCAGGCCGGCCAACTCTGCTCGAAGATGCGCTTCATGTCGGCGCCATGGGTCGGGATGCTGCGCGACGGGGTCTGGCTGCGGCACGCCGCACATGCCAACGCCATGGCATCGCTCCTGCACGAGCTGATCGCGCCGTGCCCGGGTGTGCGGGTGCTGTTCCCGCGGCAGGTCAACAGCGTCTTCGTGGACCTCCCGAAGCCCGTCATCCAGGCCCTCTGGGACAAAGGCTGGCTCTTCTACAATTTCATCGGTGAGGGAGGATGCCGCCTGATGTGCTCGTGGGATACCCGTGAGGAGGATGTCCGGGCCTTCGCCGCCGACCTGCGGGAGTGCGCCGGGGGCTGATCCCATCCCGGGGCGCCACCAACCTTCCCTGACGCCCGCCGCGGGCTATCCTCTCCCCATGAACGCGGATTCCCCCGGTGCAGACGCGGTCGGCAGAACCGGCCGCCTGCGGGGCGAGGTGGTCTATTTCTTCGCCTACGACATCGCCTACGAGCTGTCCAGGGAACTCCCGGCCAGTCTCCTGGGCCATCCGTTGTCCGAGTACCGCCTCGATGCGTCGAAGCGGAATCCCAAGCACCTGGTCTTCTACCGTCCGCGCATGATCCGCCTCAGCCCGGAGGACCGAACCGGTCCGCATGGAAAGGTGCAGGTCCACCTCGAGGCCAAGATCCTGCCGATCGGTGCGATCAGCATCCGGGCCCGGGTTCCCTTCGAGGTCGACGGGTTGGCCGATCTGGTGGCCTACCATGACCTGCACTTCCATCAGGCCAGCCTCGACGCCGAGGTCCGCGGGTTGGCCGAACGGATCCGCACCGAGCTGGCACCCTGGGTCCTCCGGCCCAACGAGGCCCTCTCGGAGGAGGAGGCCTACACGGTCTTCTGCCTCCGCCCCCCGGCAGAGGATGGCGTCCCGTTCCGCTCGGAAGCCTGGCTCGCCTCCCACCGGGAATCGATCGCGGGCCTGCTCAACCAGGAGCACGATCCGGCGCGCCTCTCCCAGCAGGAGGTCCAGGAATCCACCGCCCGCCACCTCAGCTACTACCAGCACGACCTTGCCGTCATCGACTGGGATTCGGCCCTCCTGGTCGATGAACCCGGCGAGTGGGAGGAATGCCTCTACGCGATCGAGGTGGCCAACCTCCAGCTCGCCGAGCTGGAGGCCTACGACCGGCACCTCGACCTCGTGCTCGAGCGCAGCTACCGGGACCTCGCCGGGGCCCCCATGCGCACGCGCAAGGCCCTGATCACCGGACTGCGCGAACTGCGCATCGACATGGCCCGATTCAGCGACGAGCTGTCGAACATCAACAAGTTCCTCGGCGACTGGCACCTCGCCAAGATCTACGAGACGGCGGCCAGCCGGTTCCATCTCGCCGACTGGAAGCGGGGCGTCGAGGAGAAGCTCAAGACCGTGGGCGAGCTGCACGAGTTGCTGAAGTCCGACCACGCCAACCGCTGGATGATGGCGCTGGAGATCACCATCGTGCTGCTCTTCATCCTCGACGTCGCCCTGCTGTTCCTGGGTGGCAAGGAGTAGCCTCGTTCCGATCGCATTCCCCGAGACCCGATGTTCCCCGATCCAGATCCCGCCCCTCACGCCCCGGACGCGGCCGGCTCCGATCCCGGCGCCGATGCTCGCCCCGATCCCGGCAGGTTGCCCGATGGCACCGCCACCGCCGAAGGCACCGTCCGTCGAAGGAGGGTCCGCTACTCCGGCACCCACCCGCGGCGCTTCGCCGAGAAGTACAAGGAGCGGGCGCCCGAGCGGTATGCCGACGCGGTGGCCAAGATCGTCGCCTCGGGCAAGACACCGGCCGGCACCCACCGGTCGATCATGGTCGCGGAGATCCTCGAGACGCTGGAGCCCCGGCCGGGGCAGACCTTCGTGGACTGCACGCTGGGCTACGGGGGGCATGCCCGCGAGATCCTCGGCCGGTTGGGCGATGCCGGCCGGTTGGTGGGTTTCGATTGCGACCCGGTGGAACTGCCCAAGACGGTCGAGCGCCTGCGGCGGGAGGGCTGGGACGAGGCCCGATTCCTGCCGATCCGCAGCAATTTTGCAGGCCTGGCGGCCGGCCTGGCCGGCGCGGGAATCCCGGCCGTCGACGGCATCCTCGCCGACCTCGGCGTGTCCTCGATGCAGCTCGACGACCCGGAACGCGGGTTCACCTACAAGGACGACGGCCCGCTGGACCTGCGCATGAACCCCCAGCGCGGCCGGCCGGCTTCCGAATGGCTGTCCCGGGTGGCTCCCGAGGCGCTCGCAGCCGCCCTCCGCGACAACGCCGACGAGCCCATGGCCGGACCGTTGGCCGAGGCCATGGTCGCGTCGGTGCGGGAGCGTCCCGTGACCCGGACGCGGGACCTGGCCCGGAGGCTGCACGACCTCTACCGGGAACGCGGATGGACCCGGGACAAGGCCGAGGGCGACGCCCGGGTCCGCCGCGTCTTCCAAGCGCTCCGCATCGAGGTGAACGACGAGTTCGGCGTGCTGGAGTCCCTCCTCCGCCAGATCCCCACCTGCCTGAAACCGGGAGGACGCGTGGCGATCCTGACCTTCCATTCGGGCGAGGACCGCCGGGTCAAGCGGGCCTTCCTGGAGGGCCAACGCCAGGGCCTCTACGAGGTCGTCAGCGACTCGGTACGCCGCCCCGGGTCGGAGGAACTGCGCTCGAATCCCCGGTCGGCACCGGCCAAGTTGCGATGGGCGGTCCGGAGCGCCCAGTGAGCAGGGGGTGACGGACCGCGGACCGACGCCGTCCGATCCCGTTGATCGACGGTCTTCTCGCCGACGGCGGCGCCTCGGGGCTACTTCCCCCGGACCCGATCCTTCTTGGCCTCGCGCTCGGCCTCGATCCGGGCCTTCTCGGCCGCATACCGGCGTCGCAGCTCACCGGCCGTCTCGGAATCGCCGGCGGCCTCGGCGGCCCGGATGGCGTCCCGGGTGGACAGGTCTTCCTGGGCCAGCTTCGCGGCGTAGATGGAGTCCAGTTCGGCCAGCTCGGCCTTTTGCGCGGCCGTCAACGGGGCGGAGGCCGCACCCTTGCCGAGCCGTTCCATCGCCAGTTCGTAGGCTGATTTCATCGCGCGAAGGATCGCGCATCGGCCCCCGGAAATCCATCGCGCACCCGGGGCGACCCGTGCGGCGCCATTCCAGGCTCGTTTTGGGTTTGACGGATCGGGCGGTCGCGCCAGCGTTGCGGCTTCGACATTCGTTTCGGATCCATCGCAGAACCTCCCTCATGAGCCAATTCAAGCACGTCTCCAACCTCTGGAATGACACGGAAGCCAACGCCCTCGGCGGCGCCGACCGGCTGGTCTACCGCTCCAACAAGCTGGGAAGCGACCAGCGGGTCACCAACACCGGCGGCGGCAACACCTCCTCGAAACTCATCGAGAAGGACCCGCTGACGGGCCAGGACGTTTCGGTGCTCTGGGTGAAGGGATCCGGCGGCGACCTGCGCACGGCCTCGCGCGAGTTCTTCAGCTCGCTCTACCAGGATCGCCTGATCGGCCTCCAGAAGGTGTACGCCGCCCGCGCCGACAAGGGCCTGAAGTCCCCGGCGGAGGACGACATGGTGGCGATGTATTCGCACACCACCTTCAACCTCAACCCGCGGGCCTCGTCCATCGACACGCCCCTGCACAGTTTCATTCCCGGGCGCCATGTGGACCACATGCACCCCAACGCGATCATCGCCATCGCCGCCTCGAGCCGCTGCGTGGAGCTGACCCGCGAGATCTTCGGCGATTCCATGGACTACGTGCCTTGGATGCGCCCCGGCTTCGAGCTGGGCCTGGCCATGCAGGAGGTCTGCCGCAGGAACCCCAAGGCCAAGGCCATCATGATGGGGCAGCACGGCTTCATCTCCTGGGACGACGACGACAAGCAGTGCTACCTGGCCACCCTCGAGTACATCGAGAAGGCGGCCGCCTTCATCGAGGCCAGGTACCAGGCCAAGGGCGGCGACGCCACGGCCTTCGGCGGCGCGAAGTACCAGACCCTGCCCCAGGAGGTCCGCCATGAGCGCCTGGCGGCCATCCTGCCGTGGCTGCGCGGCCAGGTGAGCCAGCAGCGCCGCCTCATCGGCACCGTGCAGGACGACGAGCGCATCCTGCGTTTCGTCAATTCCAACGATGCCGCCCGCCTGGCCGAACTGGGCACCAGCTGCCCCGACCACTTCCTGCGCACCAAGATCAAGCCGCTGTACGTCGACTGGAATCCCCAGACCGAGGACGCCGCGGCCCTCAAGGCCAAGCTCAAGGCGGGCCTGGAGCAGTACCGCAAGGACTACGCGGCCTACTATGAGCGCTGCAAGCGGTCCAACTCGCCGGCCATGCGCGACCCGAACCCCACGGTGATCCTCATCCCGGGCCTGGGCATGGTGGCCTGGGGCAAGGACAAGTCGGAGAGCCGCGTCACGGCCGAGTTCTACAACTGCGCCGTCGAGGTCATGCGTGGTGCCGAGGCGGTCGACCGCTACATCGCCCTGCCGCAGCAGGAGGCCTTCGACATCGAGTATTGGCTGCTCGAGGAGGCCAAGCTGCGCCGCATGCCGCCCGAGAAGGAGCTCGCCCGCCAGGTGGTCGTGGTCATCGGTGCCGGATCCGGCATCGGCCGCGAGACCGCCCTGCGCATCAGCAAGGAGGGCGCGCAGGTCGTCTGCGTCGACCTCAACGAGGCGGCCGCCCAGGCCACCGCCAACGAGATCACCGCCAAGCTGGGCCAGGGCATCGGCGTGGCCGGCACCGGCATCAGCGGCTGCGGGCCCGCCATCGGCCTGGCGGCGAATATCACCGACAGGGCCAGCATCCGGGCCATGCTCGATCGCGTGGCCCTCGCCTACGGCGGCTTCGACTCCATCTGCGTCACCGCCGGCATCTTCGTGCCCAGCGACACCAGCGGGCACATCCCGGACGACAAGTGGGCGCTGACCTTCAACATCAACGTCACGGGCAGCTACCTGGTCGGCGACGAGGCGGCCAAGACCTGGAAGGAGCAAGGCCTGCGCGGCAACCTGGTGCTGACCACCAGCGCCAATGCGGTCGTGGCCAAGAAGGGCAGCGTCGCCTACGACTGCTCCAAGGCCGCCGCAAACCACCTGGTCCGCGAGCTGGCCATGGAGCTCAGCCCGCTGGTTCGGGTCAACGGCGTGGCTCCGGCCACCGTGGTCCAAGGCTCGGCGATGTTCCCGCGCGACCGCGTGATCGGCTCGCTCGCCAAGTACAGCATCCCCTACACCGACGACGAGGCCACCGAATCCTTGGTCCGCAAGCTGGCCCAGTTCTACGCCGACCGGACGCTGACCAAGTCGCCCATCACCCCGGCCGACCAGGCCGAGGCGTACTTCCTGTTGGTCAGCCAGCGGTTGAGCAAGACCACCGGCCAGGTGATCACCGTGGACGGTGGACTGCACGAGGCCTTCCTGCGCTGAGTCCCGCTCGGGCGGTGACCCGTTCCCAAAACTCCCAGACGGCCGGCGGCGTCCCCGCCGGCCGTTTTCGTGGACAGCCCCGGCGGCGCGAAGGCTCCCGGAGGTCGCAGGGTCGCAACGGAGAAACCACGTCCCGGGTTCCGGCCGTTCCGGACGCGATTGCGGTGATCGTGTGGGTCCCGAGACCAGCGAACCCCGTTGATCAGGCCAGGAGTGGTGCCGTCACCCCGCAAAACCGTTCCAATCCACTACCGGTATGCCCATGGATCGGATTTCAGAACTGGTCGAGGCTTGAAATCAGGATGGCCCGACGATGGAGTTCCTTCAGCACCTGCTCATCGTCGAGGGCATGAATGCGTTCCCGCACGGAGAAGGGTACCTCGCCAAATCGGGTCTCAAGCACATCGAGGATCGATGACCGGGCGTTTTCCAAAATACCTTCCTGACGGCCGGAACCATAAGCTCGTCCGGCAAGGGCATCAACCAGTCCATCAGGCGCAGGAGTTTCCAGATCTCATCCTCCGTGTAACCGGCGCCGAACAGGCGGACCGTCAGTTCCAGACGCAGGTCGTAGAGGCCCTTCGGATCCTGGCGATGACGCTGGGTGGCCAGGTGGGCGGCGATGACGAAGATCGCACGGTTGTGGCGGTGGATGGGCAGGTCGAGCTGGTCCTCGAAGTCGAGGAGCTTGCAAACGAGGTACTTGAACTCGACATGGCAGCCGGCGAACTCGACCCGGTAGGTGTCGGGACGCCAGGTGCGGCTGGGATCGCCCAGGATGGCGAGGGTGACCAAGGGCACGGGATGCCGCTGGCGGATGCGGTGCTGGTAGTCGTACAGGCGCCTGGGCAGGTCGGCATCGCGCTGCATTTGCACCTCGAAGTGGATGAGCAACCACTGCCCGCTGCCATCAAGCAGGCGGACTTCCACCAGCTTGTCGGTGCGCAGCGGGCCGCTGACGGCGTCGGGGACGAGGGCGCGGAACTCCTGCTCCAGCGAGGTGGGCTGTTCAGTCCAGTCGATGAGCACGGCGATCCCGGGGAAGGTCAGCTCCAGGAACGGTCGCAGGAACTGGTCGAGCGCCTCCTTCCAGGGGCTGTCGTGGTCGATCGGCTCGGTCATCCTGCCAGAGGATTCGCCGTCAGCAGGGTGGTTCTCTCAGGAAATCTTCAAGGAGCCGGGATTCTCAAGGTGGTGGTCCTTCCGGTGCCATCCGAGGGACGATACCCGCCTGATCCGGCCAACGGCGACCGATGGTTTCAGGGATCCAGCATCCGGTCCCGCGCCCCCGAAATTCGAAATCCAAATCCGGAATCCGACCTGGGAACTGCCCGGAAACAAGATCCTCGATGCTCAGGCGCGGCCGCCGGCGGACCGTCAGGCCGGTGTGGCCTCGTCGGAGGCCGCATCGGAATCATCGGCACCGCCGTCGGATCCGCCCGGGGCCACACCGTATTCCCGCAGTTTGTTGCGCATGGTGCGGACGCTGATGCCGAGCAACCGCGCCGCCTGGGTGCGGTTGCCGCCGCAGGCGTCGACGGCCTGGAGGATGGCCTGCTTCTCCATCTGGTCGAGGGGCACGATGGCCGCCAGTCCGATGGGTGCCGAGGACGCAGTCGCCTGGGCGGTTGGCCCGGCCGGCGAAGGCGTCATGGGCGATGACGCCGACACCGGAGCGTCGGACGAAGCCCCGGAGGCCATCGGCCTGACCGACGACGGGGAGCCGACCGGAACGTTGATCTGGCTGGGCTGGAACCCCAGGTGGCTCTCGGAAAGCTCGCCGCCGTCCGGGCACAGGATGACGGCGCGCTCGATGACGTTCTGGAGCTCGCGCACGTTGCCCGGCCAGTCGTGGGAGACGAGGGCGGCCTGGCAGGAGGCCGAGATGCCGTTGACCCGGACGCCGTGCTTGCGCGCCAACCGCTGCATGAACTGCTCGGCCAGGAAGGTGATGTCCTCCCGGCGCTCGCGCAGGGGTGGCACGGCGATGGGCACCACGTTGAGGCGGAAGTAGAGGTCCTGCCGGAACTCCTTGCGGGCCACGCTTTCCTCGAGTTTGCGGTTGGTGGTGGCGATGACCCTCACGTCCACCTTGATGAGCCGGTTGCCGCCCACCCGCTCCAGTTCGCGCTCCTGCAACACCCTGAGGAGCTTGGCCTGCACATGCGGTGCGACCTCGCTGATCTCGTCGAGCAGGATGGTGCCTCCATGGGCCAGTTCGAAGCGTCCCTCGCGCTTGGCCAGGGCCCCGGTGAAGGCACCCTTCTCATGGCCGAAGAATTCGCTCTCGATGAGGTTCTCGGGGATGGCCGCACAGTTGACCTTGATGAATGGGCCGTTGGAACGGGAGCTCTCGCGGTAGATGGCCCGGGAGACCAGCTCCTTGCCCGTGCCGCTCTCCCCCTGCACCAGCACCGTGGCCTGGGTTCGGGCGACCTTTCGGATGAGGTCGCGCAGGGCCTGCATGGCCGGGCTGCGGCCCAGGAGCTCGGAGCCGGTCGCCTCCGAGGGGTCCCCTTGGCTGAGGTAGCGGTTGACCTTGAGGAGCTGGGTGAACTCCTGGGCCTTCTTGAGGGTGATGTCGATCTGGTCGGACGAGAACGGCTTGATGAGGTAGTCGAAGGCCCCGTCGCGCATGCAGGCGACGGCCGACTCGATCGAGGCGTGGCCGGTCATCATCACCACCAGCGGCTTGACCGAGCGGTTCTGCAGGATGCGCAGGATGTCGGTGCCCTCGCCGTCCGGCAGGCGGACGTCCACGAAGACCAGGTCGAAGTTGTCCTTGCTGAGGTGGTCCTGGGCGACGGCCAGGGTGGACACCCCGATGACGTCGAATTGCCGCCGCTGAAGCTGCATCTCCAGCGCCCGGCGGATGACCTCGTTGTCCTCGACGATCAGGATCTTCTCGAGGGACATGTGCTCGTTGCCGTCGGCCACGGTCACCTGTTCCCGCCCGGGGCGGGCGTTGGTCTGGGCATGGGCCCTCGGGTTGTGCTTGGCATCGGTTCCCTCATCCTTGAGACGCGTAGTATTGGTCCACCCGGGCCATCACGTCGCGGTAGGCGATGTCCTGCTCATAGATGAGCTTGAACTGCTCGATGGCCTCTTGGGGACGATTCATTTTTTCGAGGACGATGCCAAGGTGATATGTCAGATCCTTGGCTTCGTCGTCGAAGACCGGTTTCTCCTTGAGGGCCTCCTGCAGCTTGCGGGCGGCCATGTCGTTCATGCCTCGCTGGAGGAAGGCACGGGCCAGGAGCCCCATGGCCGCGATGCGCTTGTTGGGGTTGTTCTGGGCCTTCTGCAACTCGGCGATCGCCTCGCCCATCCGTCCGGCCTTGAAGTGCAGCTCCCCCAACTCGAAGCGGACCAGCAGGTCGGTCGGATTGGACTCGGCCCGGCGCCTGGCGTCCTCGAGGAGGAAGGCCTCGCGCCGCTGACGGATCTCCTCGAGCGATTGACGGCCCGCCTCGGTCGTCGCGTCGAGGGCCTTCTCCGCGGCCGCGAACTGGGCCACCCGGGCGTCCCGGATGCACTGCAGGATCAGCGGGTCGTTGAGGTTGGTGGCCGCCAGCAACTGCTCATAGGACGCGATGGCCCGGGCGTGATCCCCCTGCTTGAGGCAAAGATCTCCGAGGGTGCGCAGGACCCGTGGGTTGGCCGGATCTGCAGCCCGGAGGGCCTCCTGGTCGGCGATGAGGCGCGCCAGCACGTCGACATCCTTCACTTCGCGCTGCTCCTGCTCGAGAGACTTGGCCTGCTCCTTGTCACGGAGGACATCCCGGTAGCTGCCGCCCCCACCGGCCAACTGCTCGTAGCCACCCTCGCGGAGGGTCCGCAGCGCCAGCAGGTTCTTGAGGCGCTCGTTGAGGGCCGGGTTCCCCGGGTCGCCTGCCAGAAGGTCGCGGAGGAGCTTTTCGGCCCGGGCCCGGTTGCCCAGCTGGGTATGCGCCTCCACCAGCTTCTCGGCCAGCTTGCGGTCGGAGGGATTGGCCTTGAAGGCCACCTCGAGCGACAGCAACGCGGTCTTGGGCAATTGGGCCTGCAACGCCGCATCGGCCAGCAGGTCGTGGGCCTGCATGTTCGATGGGTCCTGGTTGAGGGCCTCCTCGGCGATCCGGATGGCCTCCAGGGGGTCGCTCCGCAGGGCGAGGCGGCCGCTGGTCAGGGTGTTGGCCGAGCCCAGAAGCTTCTTGAAGAGACCGCCCCCGCGGTGGCCTGCCCGCTTGTGCTGGGCGGCGCGGAGGGCCTCCCGGCACTCGTAGAATCCGGGCTCGGACTGGAGCACCTGCTGGAAGAGGGTCACGGCATAGTCGAGGTTGTTTTTCTGCAGCGCTGACAACCCCTTGTCGAACAACTCCCGCTGGGCCACGGGGATCTCCACCAACGTCTTCTCGGCCATCGGCGGGCACTATGGCGGATCCGCAGGTCGAGGCAACACGTTCGAGATCGTTCGAGACGGGCGCGGCGTTCACGGATTGAGCTTGCCGGAACGGACCGACCTCCGCGGCCGTCGCGCCGTCCGCCCCCCCTTCGACCGCCAAGGCCACCGTCGGAAGGCGCCTCAGTCCAATCGAAGCCAGACGGTCTTCAGGTAGGCCGGCTCGTCGCGGGACACCGGGAAGTCGGGCGGTTGGGGGATGTAGCGCTCCGACACGATGCGACGCCCGGCCGCCGCCAAACCCGAGCGGACCTGGGCGAGGAAGGCGCCTGGCTCAAGCCGTGCGGCATTGGTCGAGGCGAACAGGACACCCCCGGGCCTGAGCACCCCGGCGGCCAATCCGGCGAGGGACCCGTAGTCGCGCTCCGCCCGGAAGTCGCCGCGTTCCTTCGACCTGGAGAAGGTCGGCGGGTCGAGGAGCACCGCGTCGAAGCGGCGCCCACGCCGGGCCCAGCGCCTCAGCCAGTCGAAGGTGTCACCGAAGACGAAGTCGTGGGCGGCAGGGTCGAGGGCGTTCAGGGCGAAGTTGCGCCGGCCCCAGTCGAGGTACTTGCGGGAAAGGTCCAGGCTGGTCACCCGCGCCCCGCCGAGGGCCGCACAGACACTGAAGGCACAGGTGTAGGCAAAGCAGTTGAGCACCTCCGGGGCGGAAATGCCCAGCGACAGCGGCGGGAATCCGGCGCCGACATGCCCGGTGAGCAGTCGGCGGCGGTTGTCCCGCTGGTCGAGGAACAATCCGACACTGTAGCCCTGGTCGAAGCGGATCTCGTACACCACCCCATTCTCGCGGACGGTGAAGGCGGGCGGGGCTTCGCGGCCCCAGACCCGGCGGGGGCCGCTCTCGTCGGTGCCGGCGCACCCCACCCTCCGATTGAGCGGTCGGTGGTACAGGTCGGGCACCGCAAGGCCCGCGACCCGGCCCGGTTCCTCGGGGCCGCCCCGCCCCGCGTCGGGGTCGCTGTACAGCAGGTGGAACGGGCCCCAGGCATCGAGGTGCAACCCCTCGGCCCCCCGGTCGGCGGACCCGTGCAGGCGTCGGAACGCATCGGTCTCCCCCGGGGCGATCACGGCGCCGCGCAGCAGCACCCGGGGGTCGGCGGACCAGTCGGGCTCGACCGTCCAGGCCACGGGGCGCCCGGTCCGGGGATGCTCGAAGGCCAACCGGTGCGAGACGAGGTGCAACCGTCGGGCCTCGCCGCCGCCGTAGAGCCGGTCGCCCAGGATGGGCATGCCGCCCTCGGCCGCATGGGCACGGATCTGGTGGGTGCGCCCGGTCTTGGGAATGGCCTCCCAGTCGATGCCCCCGGCCGACTCGGACAGGTGCCGGAACACCGTCTCGGCGGGCTCCATGCCGGCGGCCCGCGGCCTGGCCACCTGCCGCTCCCCGGCCCGGACGAGGGACCAGTCGGCGGTCCATTCCGAGGCCCGGATCGGACGATCGGTCCGCAGGCGATAGACCTTCTCGACGCGGCGCTCCTCGAACTGCCGGGTCAGCGATCGGTTGGCCAGGGGCGTCTTGCCGAAAACGATCAGGCCGGAGGTCTCCTTGTCGAGGCGATGGAGGATGGAGAGGTCGGCCCATCGAGGCTCCCGGTGGCGCAACCACTCGTGGATCCCCTCCCCCGCGTACGGATCCGGCGCGTGGGTATTCCAGCCGGGAGGTTTGTCGACCACCAGGAGTTCATCATCCTCGAAGACCACGCATGGCGGGACCGCGGTTGTGCGATGCGGTGGGATGGAATCGTCCGTCGGACGCCCCCCGTCGGTTTCTGAACCTCGATCCATGCGGCGGCAGGCCTCGGGCGGCCTCAGGTGAACTGCCAGTTCCCCGTGGCGATCGCGTAGCCGCTGATGATCGCGTTGGTCACGCCATGGGCCAGCATGGCATCCCCCAGCCTGCGGTGCCTCAGCACCAGGCCCTGATAGAGGGCCGCGCAGAGGATGGCGGGCAGCCACTGCCCCGGGTGGCTGAGGCCGAACAGCAGGCAGGTCGCGGCGAAGGCCTTGGGGTGCCAGTGACCCATCGACACCGATTCGAAATCGGGCCGCACGACCATCCGGTACAGGAACGAACGGTAGAAGACCTCCTCGATCATCGGGACGAGGACCGACCGGCCGACCACCCGCACGACGAGGAAGGCCCCACCGAGGGCCGGGGCATCCCGGAAGAATGCCAGCGGGTTCCAGGGCGGTTCCATCGTCTCGGGGGCGGGCGCCTTGCCCGTCCAGAGGGTGGAGAAGCGGTCGTACAGGGCCGACAGGGAGGGAATCCGTCCGTCCAGACCGATCCAGAGGACCGCCACGGCGATGCCGACGCCTATGGCAGGAAGGCTGACGGTCCACCGCATTTCGGGCAGGCGCCCGCGCAGGGCCCACACCAGGCCGGCGACGACGAGGGTCTTCAGCGCGTAGACCCAATACTCGGACCCGGCGAAGAACTTGCCCGAGAGGCTGCCGATGAGCAGGAACACCACGAAGGGAACCACCCGCGGGAATTCCGGGGTGTTCCAGAAGGGCTGGGAACCGGACGGCGATCCGGAAGGCTGCGGGGCGGACATCGGGTCCGATGATCCCCGGTGCCGGAAACCGGGCAAGCGCCAAGGCATCTGCGGCAGCGCCGGCCCACCGGCAAGGCCGGGCTTCCAGATGATTGCTCACCTTGCCCGCTGGCTCCCGGCCCGGGGCGCCGTGCCGCACGCCGACCCGGGCGAATGTCCAGGGTTCCCGATTGCCGCGCCGGGGCCGGATCGATCACCGTCCCGGCAGGATCGTCACCGATTCCGCCCCGTGAACATCGTCCTGGTCGAGCCCGAGATCCCGCCGAACACCGGCAACATCGCCCGATTGTGCGCCGCGACCGGGGCCACCCTGCACCTCATCGAGCCGCTCGGTTTCGAGATCGACGACCGCCGATTGGCCCGCGCGGGCATGGACTACTGGAGGCTGGTGCAGTGGCGGCGCTGGCCGGACTGGTCCACCTATGAGGCGCACCTCACGTCCCCACCCGAGGTGCTCCCGGATTCCGGCGGGGTGACGGCCGGGAGGCTGTGGTTCATCGAGCAGGGAGCGCCGCGGCGGTACACCGAGGCCCGGTTCCGACCCGGGGATCACCTGGTTTTCGGGCGGGAGACGGCCGGACTGCCGAGGGCCTTGCTGGAACGCCACCGTGAGGGCTGGCTGGACATCCCCATGGCCAGGCCCGAGGCGCGCTCGCTGAACCTTTCGAACTGCGTCGCCATCGTGTTGTTCGAGGCCTTGAGGCAGATCGGCCCGAGCTGAACGAGAACCTGGCCGACCGTGGACCGGACCGGCGCCGGCTCACTTCGCCGAGCCGGCCTTGGTCCAACCCTCGATCTTCTGGACGAAGGCCGATGGCCCGCCCTTGAGGTAGCCCACGTGGCGTCCGAGTTCCTTGCCGTCGCCATCCACCAGCACGAACGTCGGATAGCCCTCGACGTTGTAGCGCTTCTGGAGGTCTTCGTTCTGCTGCTTCACGGCGTCGGACTGCTTCTTCTTGTTCGGGAAGTCCACCTCGACGAGCACGAGCTTCTTGTCGGCGAACTCGAGGAAGGCCTTCTGGTCGAGGGAATCCTTCTTCATCTTGATGCACCACCCACACCAGTCGGAACCGGTGAAATCCAGGAGGATGGCCTTGTTGTCCTTCTTGGCGGCGGTCTTGGCCGCGGCGAAATCGGTCTGCCAATCGGAACCGGCCAGCACCGGCAGGGCGCCCGCGATCAGGGCCAGGCACAAGGCGCGAAGCGGAGGGACGCTGGGGGAGAGGCTGCGGGATCTCATGGGATGCGATGATTCGTGTTGGATGTCGGGTCAACCTCGGAGGCCGACGCCGGATTGTCAACGCCCTCCGGGACAGGGGCGCCCCCGGCCCGGTCAGGTCGCCCGCCACGCCCGCCACCACCGTGGGACCAGCCCCGCCGTCGGGCTGAAGAGCCAGGCCGCGGTGAACCAGACGGCTCCCGCGACCACCGCGGCCCCGGCCGGGGAGCAGTCCAGGGCCACGGACAGGTGCATGCCCCCGACCGCGCTCAGCGCGGCATGGACCGTGCCCAGGACCAGGCGCGGAACCATCCGCTCGGTCAGGAGGGCCGCCGTGGCGCCGGGCAGGATCAACAGCGCGATGACCAGGATCGCCCCGACCGCCTCGAACGATGCCACCACCGACAAGGCCAGCCACAGCATCAGGCCATGGTGCACCGCGCGCACCGGAAGCCCCAATCCGGCGGCCAGGCCCGGATCGAACGAGGTGAGCATGAGTTCCTTGTAGAAGAGGACCAGCAACAGCACGGAGGCGGCCATCAGGCCCGCCAACCGGACCAAGGGCGGCGGCCCCAGCGACAGGGAGCCGAGGCGGACCGGGGGCTCGAGGGGGATCATCGGCAAGTCGCCGTTGAGCACACAGTCCTGGTCGAGGTCGACCCGGTCGGCGAACACCGCCACCAGCACCACGCCGAGGGCGAAGAGCGTCGAGAAGGCGATGCCGATGGCCGCATCCGGCCGGACCCGCGAATGGCGGGTGATGGCCTCGATCAACAGGTGCGTGGCGAAGGCGGCGACGAAGGCGCCCAGGACCATCGCCCCGATGCCCCGCGAACCGGTCCACAGGAAGGCCACGGCGATCCCCGGCAGGACGCTGTGGCTGACGGCATCCCCCATCAGGGCCATCCGCCGGAGGATGAGGAAGTTGCCCACCAGCCCACAGGTCGCCCCGACCAGGAAGGTCACCAGCGCCATCATCCCGTGCGTGCCGATCTCGGTGGTCCAGGGCTCCACGAAGACACGCTGGACGCTGAAGTCGGGCACCAGCGTCACGACCGCCCCCCGTATCCCACCGGCCGATCTCCCGCCGTGGCGGACGCCCCGCGCCGGCCCATCGCCGGGTCGGCCGCCGGGACCGAGGGGATCGGCCGGCCATGCGGGTCGACGTCCGCCCTCGGCAGCCGCCGTTCCAGTTCGCGCACGGTCGCCTCGCCCAGCACGTGCTCGATCTTCTCGGCGTCGTCATGCACGTGGTCCGGCGCAATCTGCGCGGCGTGGGTGAGGTAGAGCTCCCAGAGCCGGTGGTTGCGCACGATCGCGCAGGCCCCCTGCCATCCGGACGGCGTCAGGGCCACGGCATCGTCCGACAGGGTGGCGAGCTGGGCACGGACGAGCGATCCAACCTCCCGGAGGGCGGCCTGCCGATCGACGCGCCGCCGGGAGGCCAGGGCCTCGACCGGGACGACCTCCGACGAGAACCCGCCGGACTCGAGCACCTGGTAGATGGCCTTCAGGGTGTTCTCACGGGCCACGCGATGGCGCTGGGAACGCTGGCGGATCCAGCGCGGCCCGATGCCATGCCTCGGCGAGAACAGCAGCGCCAACCCGAAGAGCACGCCCGCCGAGAGCACCATGAACGGTCCGGTCGGCAGGCGCGTGCCCAGGAACGAGAGGAAGGCCCCGCTCAGGCCGGAGACGGCCCCGATGGCCGCGCTCCACAGGAGCATCCGGTGGAAGCGGTCGGTCAGCAGGGACGCCGTCGCCGCCGGGATGATGAGCATGGCCGACACCAGCACCACCCCGACCGCCTGCAGGGCCGCCACGACCGCGAAGGCGAGCAGGAGCAGGAGCACCCGCTCGAGCCGGCGGGTCGGCAGGGCCAGGACGCGGGCGAAACCCGGGTCGAAGCTCACCAGGAGGAATTCCTTGTAGCCCAGGGCCAGCATGCCGACGACCAGCGCGGTCACGGCACCCATGAGCTGGAGGTCGCCGGGACCCAGCGCCGCGGCCTGCCCGAAGAGGAAGCTCTCGATGCCGCTTTTGTTTCCGGTTGGCAGGCGTTGGAACATCGACAACAGGCACAAACCCGCGCCGAAGAAGGTGGCCAGGACCATGCCGAGCGCCGTGTCCTCCTTGAGGCGTGTGGTCCGGGTGATCCAGGACACCACGGCCGAGCCGGCCAGGCCGGCGACGAGTGCCCCGACGAAGATGGCCAGCGGGTCCTTCTCCAGGTTCCACAGGAACCCCAGGGCCACCCCGGGCAACACCGCATGCGACAGGGCGTCCCCGAGCAATGCCATCCGCCGGACGACGAGGAAGCCCCCAAGAAGGCCACAGGACACCCCCAGCAGCACCGTGCCAAGGCAGGCGTGGCGGACGGCGGGGTCGGCCATCGACAGGAACCGGGCCGCCTGCTCGGTCCAGCGCACCTCCGTCAGGTCCCCGATCTTGGCGGCATGGAGCACGCCGGCCGAGGCGAGCCAGAGCGCAGCGACCAGCCACCCGGACGCCGATCGGCGGACGCGGGGGAGCCGCCGGTCGTGCGGACGGCACCGAGCCTGTGGAGTCGCGGGTCCGGTCATGGCATCGGCTCAGCGGGCCTTGGCCTGCACCGCCTCGGCCACCTCGCTGAGCAGGGTGAGCCGCCCGCCGTAGGTCTTCTGGAGCAGTTCGGGGGTGAACACCTCGGCGGTGGGACCGAAGGCCACCACCCGGAGGTTCAGCAGCAGCAGCCAGTCGAAGTAGTCGCGGGCGGTGGGCAGGTCATGGTGCACCACCAGGAGGGTCTTGCCCCGGTCACGAAGCCCCTGGAGGATGGCGATGATCGAGGCCTCGGTGGCCGCGTCCACCCCGGCGAACGGCTCGTCCATGAAGTAGAGGTCGCTCTCCTGGGCCAGGGCCCGCGCGAGGAAGACCCGTTGCTGTTGCCCGCCCGAGAGGTTGGAGATCTGCCGGTCGGCGAAGGGCAGCATCTGCACCTGGTCGAGGCAGTCGCGCGCGATCCGACGATCCTCGGCCGATGGCCTCCGGAACAGCCCGATGCGCCCATACCGGCCCATCAGGACCACATCCATGACGCTCACCGGGAAGTCCCAGTCCACCGACTCGCGCTGCGGCACATACCCGATGCGCCCGAGGGACTCGGGCACGGGACGCCCGAAGGCCTTGACCCAGCCCGAGGCGCACGGCAGCAGGCCCATGCAGGCCTTGATGAGCGTGGACTTGCCGGCGCCGTTGGGCCCGACGATCCCGATGAGCCTCCCCGCCGGGGCGGCCAGGTCGACGCCCCACAGCACCGGCTTGTTCCGGTAGGCGACCGTGAGGTCATGGATCTCCAGCGGCGGGGCGGACCCGGCCGGATCGGACCCTGCACCGGCCTGGGTCACTTCAGGCCCTCCACGATGCGGTCCACGTTGCGCCGGATCATGCCCTCGTAGGTGCCGAGGTCGAATCCGTCGTGCTTCTGGCCGGGGCTGCCGAGCGCGTCGGAGAACAGTTCCCCGCCCAAGCGCACCCCGGCGTCCTTGGAGATCCTCTGAACGCCCGCCGGGGAGACGCTGCTCTCGATGAACACCGCCGGCACCCCCTTCGCGCGGATGAAGTCCGTCAACTGGGCCATGTCCGCGAGGCCCGCCTCGGTCACGGTCGAGATCCCCTGGAGGGCGACCACCTGGAACCCGTAGGCCCGGCCGAAGTAGCCGAACGCGTCGTGGCTGGTGACCAGGATCCGCCGGGAGGCCGGCACTTCCGCGACCCTCCCGCGCACCCATCGGTCCAAGCCGCCGAGGCGCTCCTTCAGGGCCGCGGCGCTCCGGCGGAAGTCCGCGGCAGAGGCCGGACGCGCCCCGGCCAACGCCTCCGCGACCGTGTCGGCACAGTCGGCCCAGAGGCGGACGTCGAACCAGACGTGCGGGTCGTGCTGCCCTTCCCCGCCGGCACCGATCAGGCGGCTCCGGGGCAACCCGTCGGTCACCGCCCGGACCTGGCGACCGGATCGGCGGAGGCGCTCGAAGGTCTCCTGCATGCGCCCCTCGAGGTGCAGCCCGCTGTAGAGGATCAGGTCGGCCCGCTGCAGGCGCACGAGGTCGGACGAGGTGGCCTTGTAGAGGTGGGGGTCCACCCCCGGGCCCATCAACGCGTGCACCGCCACCGAACCGCCGCCGACCTCCCGGGCCATGTCGGCCACCATGCCCACGGTGGCACAGACGGAGATCGGGGCCACATCGGAGGCACGGGCCGCCGGGGCCGCGGCAACGAAGCACCAAGCCAGAAGAATCCCGGCAGCCGCCACCCGAACCGGGGCGGTTGACCGGTCCCGGAACAGGTCCCGGAACAGGTCCCGGATCCGCAGGCCGAGAGCCCGCCGGCCACGCATCGTTGTCGGGTGGAAGAACCGTCGCATCTCCTGACACTTTCGGCGGGAGAAAGTGTTGAGTCAAACAGGATGTTTTATCACTAAAACATCGATGTCGTCCAGGCCGCGCCCGGGACACTGGGGGTCCTGGTGATCCCGCGGCCCGGAACGCGGCGCCAAATCCGGCTTGATGGCCCGGTCGCCGACCCGCCACCGTTGCTCATGGAGCAGATCGTCATCCTCGACTTCGGGTCCCAGTACACCCAGGTCATCGCGCGCCGGGTCCGGGAACTGAACGTCTATTCGACCCTCCTGCGCTACGACACGCCGGCGGCGGAGATCCGCAAGCTGGGTGTGCGCGGGATCATCCTCTCCGGTGGGCCGGCCTCGGTGTATGCCGCGGGGGCTCCCCTGCCCGACCCGGCGATCTTCCAGATGGGCGTCCCCGTGCTGGGCATCTGTTATGGCGTCCAGATCATGGGGCATTTCCTCGGCGGCAAGGTCGAGAAGGGCACCAAGCGCGAGTACGGCAAGGGCACCCTGACGGTCACCCGCAAGGCCTGCCCGCTGTTCCGCAAGCTTCCCGGCACGCTCCAGGTCTGGAACTCCCACGGCGACAAGCTCACCCGGCTGCCGAAGGGCTTTTCCGCCGTGGCGACCACCGACAATTCGGAGTATGCCGCCATCGAGGACCCGAAGCGTTCCTTCTTCGGCATCCAGTTCCATCCCGAGGTCGTCCATTCGCCCCGGGGCCGCGAGATCCTTTCCAATTTCGTGCGCGGGGTGTGCGGATGCCGGCCGAGCTGGACGATGCGCAACTACGTCGAGCAGGCCTGCGAGGAGATCCGCGCCAAGGTCGGCGACCAGAAGGTCATCCTGGGCCTGAGCGGCGGCGTCGACTCGAGCGTGGCGGCCGCGCTCATCCACAAGGCCATCGGCGACCAGCTCACCTGCATCTTCGTGAACAACGGACTGCTGAGGCACCGCGAGGCGGAGGTCGTGCAGGAGGTCTTCGGCCGCCATTTCCAAATCCGCCTGCAGTACGAGGAGGCCACCGCCCTGTTCCTGCGCAAGCTCAAGGGGGTCACCGACCCCGAGCGCAAGCGCAAGATCATCGGCAAGACCTTCATCGACGTGTTCCAGGCGGCGACCCGCCGGGCCGGGAAGGCCAGGTTCCTCGCCCAGGGGACGCTCTATCCGGACGTGATCGAGTCGGTGCCCATCGCGGGCAACCCGGCCCACATGATCAAGAGCCACCACAACGTGGGCGGACTCCCGAAGGGCATGAAGTTCGAGCTGCTCGAGCCGCTGCGCAATCTCTTCAAGGACGAGGTGCGGCAGCTCGGGCTCGAACTGGGCCTGCCGAAGGAGATCGTCCACCGACAACCCTTCCCCGGCCCGGGCCTGGCCGTCCGCTGCCTCGGGGAGCTGACGCCCGAGAAGCTGGAGATCACCCGCAATGCCGACCGGATCGTCGTCGAGGAGATGAAGGCCGCCGACTGGTACTACCGGACGTGGCAGTCGTTCGCCGTGCTGCTGCCGGTCCGCAGCGTGGGCGTGCAGGGGGACGAGCGCACCTACGCCTACACCATCGCCCTGCGCATCGTGGAATCCCAGGACGGCATGACCGCCGACTGGGTGAAGGCTCCCTACGACCTGCTGGAGCGCATCAGCACCCGCATCACCAACGAGGTGCGCGGGGTCAACCGCGTGGTCCTGGACCTCACCAGCAAGCCGCCGGGGACCATCGAGTGGGAGTGAGGCCGCCGGGCGAGGCCGGACCGCCGGGATCACCACCACCCCGCCCTGAAGACCCCGCCCGGAAGACCCCGTCAAGCCAGGAGGGGACCGGCCGGCGCTTCGGCACCGTACCCGCAGGCGAGGGTGATCAACTCACCGCAGGCGCACTGCACCTCGATGTGGGTGATGCGCTCCCCGTCCCGGATCAACCGCGTGATCGCCACCGAACCCTTCGGGCCGGCCGAGGGTGGTGGGGGTGGCGTCATCGAGGGTGCCGAGTGGACCGGGGTGAGCTGGATGCCCGGCATGAGGTTCGACGCATGGGCCGCCATGCCGGCGGCGGCCGCCGGGGGCAGTTGATCGGCGGACACCCCGAGGGGCCTGAAATCCACCTTGGGATCACGGGTTCCCCCGGACTTCCCGTGAAGGTGGCCTCCGGTCGGACTGGATCCTGGCAGCAGTGGCTTGAAAGCGGTTGGCATGGGGTCGGATCCTCAGAGTTTGTAGGTGCCTTCGTTGGCGCGGAGCACCAGGGAGACCCGGCGGTTGCGGGGATCATCCGCCGGCAAGCCTTCGATCGGCATGGTGTCTCCATACCCGCACACCCGCCGGATCTGCTTGGACCGCACATCGTGCTTCATCAGGAGCCTGCGGGTGGCCTGGGCACGGGCCGTCGAAAGATCCCATGCGTCGGGCTCCCCGGGCTTCGGCACATAGCCGGCCTCGGTGTGCCCCTCGATCTCGAGCAGGAAGTCGTTGGTGAAGCGGGTGATCTGCCAGGCCATGGTGGAGAAGACCCAGGTGCCGTATTCGGAGAGATCGGTCGAACCTTTGTCGAAGAGCGGTCGCTGGTGCCGGTCGAAGAGGCTCAACCGGATGCCGTCGGTGAGCAGCTCCATCCGCAGCGTCTGATCCTCCTGCAACTCGGGGTTGCTGTTGAGGGTCTTGAGCATGTCCTGGCTGATGCGCCGAAGGATGCCCAGCTCGATCGGGGCGTTCGCCTCGAAGGTGCCCTTGGAGTACGTCTTGTCGTTCTCCTGCTTCTGGTCGAAAATTCCCGACGACTTCTTCTCCGTCGCCGAGAACGGGTTGCGGAAGGTGCGCGACACCGCGTCCTTGACCTTGGAGTCCTGCGACACCAGCCACAGCACCAGGAACAGCGCCATCATCGCGGTCACGAAGTCCGCGTAGGCGACCTTCCAGGATCCTCCTCCTCCTCCTCCCATGGTGTGTCCTCAGCGCTTGCGGGGTTACTTGCTGACGGCCTTGAGCATCGATTCCAGCTCCTCGGCGGTGGGCTTCACATCGGCGGGAAGGCCGCGGCGTGCCACCTCGAGGGCCATCATCGGGGCCATTCCGGTGGCGAAACCGGACAGGGCCTTGGCGAGGGTCCGGTAGAAGCCGATCTCGTTCTGGCCATTGAAGGTCAGGGCCTGGGCCAAGGGACCCAGGAAGCCGTAGGACACGAGGATCCCGAGGAAGGTCCCGACGAGCGCCGCAGCGACGTGGTGACCGATCTCCTCCACCGGACCGTTGATGGAACCCATGGTGATCACGATGCCGAGCACGGCCGCCACGATGCCGAAGCCGGGCATGGCGTCGGACGTCTTCGAGAGCACGTCGATGGGCTTGTGGTGCTCCAGCTCCATGGTGTCGATCTCGGTGTCGAGCAGCAGCCCGACCTGGTCAGGCTTGATCTTGCCGTCGATGAGCGGCCGCAGGGCCCCGGTGAGCAACTCGACGGCATGGTGGTCGCTGGAGAACCCGGAGTACTTCGTCAGGATGCTGCTGGTGGCCGGTTCCCCGATGTGCGGTTCCAGGGCCACCATCCCGTTGCGGCGCCCCAGCATGAACATCTCGTAGAGGGCCTTGAACATGTCCTCGTAGGCGGCCTTGGTGTAGCGCGATCCCTTGAGGCTGCCGGTGATCTGGGCCATGAGATCCTTGTGGATCTTCATCGGAGCCATCGTGATCAGGGAGCCGAATGCGGCTCCCAGGATGACGATGAACTCGGACCATTGCAGCAGCACCAGCGGATTTCCGCCCGCGACCATGAAGCCGCCGAGGACGGAAACCAGCACGACCACCGAACCGATGATGATGAGCATGGGGATTTCGGGATGAGGGAAGGCAGCGCTTTGGGAGCGGTTCAGCGATCGTCGGCGACGACCCGCTGGAGGTAGCCGCGCAAGGCGAGGATCGCCTGCGAATGGATCTGGCAGATCCGCGATTCAGTCAGGCCGAACACCTCGGCGATCTCCCGCAACCGGAGATCCTCGAAATAATAGAGGGCCAGGACCTTGCGCTGCATCTCCGGCAGGGTGCTCAAGCGTTTCTCGATGAGCCGGGCCATCTCGTTGCGGGCCGTCGAGTCGACCGGGTCGGCCATCGAGGGATCGGAGATCGTCTCGTGGTGGATCGTCTCGCCACCCTCCTCGTTGCCGCTGACCGCATCCAGGCAGACGAAGGTGGCCGGCCGGATCTGGGACATCAGGTCGTCGTAATCGTTCATCGACAAGCCCAACGCGGCGGCCACCTCGGCATCCGAGGGAGCCTGACCCTTGGCCTGTTCGATCTGGCTGATGACCGCCTGCACCTTGCGCGCCTTGTCATGGACCGAACGCGGCACCCAATCGAGGCGCCGCAACTCGTCGAAGATCGCCCCGCGGATCCGCACCCGGGCATACGACTCGAAGGTCGAGCCGGCGGTGGGATCGAAGTTGCGGACGGCGTTCAGGAGTCCCACCAGACCGGCGCTGTAGAGATCGTCCAGGTCGACATGCGCGGGAAGCGTCAGGGCGAGGCGCCCCACCACGTTCTTCACGAAGGGCAGGTACTGCTCGATGAGTTCGGCCTCCTTCGGAGTGCCCGGCCTCACCTTCTTGTAGGTGGTGAGCTGGGCGGGAAGCTTCCGCGTGATCGCAGGATCTTCGATCGAGGGAGAGGGGGCTGGCATACGCTGGAGGTGCTTGGTCTAAGGTTCAGTTCGAGACCCGATCCGCTTCATGGGGCAGCTTGCTCATGGCTTCGGTCAGTGCCTGCAACCGTTTTTGTTGGGCCTCGTGCAGCGAGCGTCTCCAGATCCGCCACCACCACCGCATGAGCAATCCCAGCACGGCGGAAGAAACCGCCGCTCTCCAGAACAACTCGCCACCGCTGGCCCCCTGGAGCAGCCCCAAGGTGCCGCCGATGGCGAAGCCGGCCAGGATACCGGTGATCATGAATTTTCGCATAGAGCGTCGCTGCGGATCCTAGGAAGCAACTAAAGTGCCATGACGGTTCACCTCCCGTTCAGGAACTGCAAGCCATGGTTTGAAGTCTCAATTGATGACGAATCAACCGATCCGGATCGGCTTTCTGGAAGAGCCCGGGAATATTCTGCCCAACACTCAACCAGGAGAGTGGGCAATTTGTGCCCATGACTCCATTCCACAACTTGCCCCAACGGGGTTCCTCATCGAGATGGGTCGCCCACCAGTCGGTCGGCTGCATCCAGGCGAAGGAACGTGCCTGCGCCAGCAGCAGCGATGCATCGTAGGCGGCATTGAGGACCAGATGGACGTGGGTCGGCCGCAACTCCTGCCATTGGGCCCGCAACGTTTGCATCGAAGGGCGATCCAGATACGACACCCCGGGCAGGTCGATCAGGACGATGTCGGCGGAGGATCTCCAGTCCGGCACCAGACTCCGCTGCACGGGAACCCCGAGCACCTCGGCATGGACGCTGAGGAATTCTCCGGTGTTGGCGGTCGCTCCATCCAGGCGGAAGACGGCCACCGAGCGCCCCTCCACGAGGACCAGTTGGGCCAGCCACTTGCACAAGGCGGTGGTCTTTCCCGATCCGGGCGGCCCCACGAGCACATGGACCTCCGGTCCCCCGCGGACGGGGTTCGGCGGCGGGATCAACCATTCGCCCTTGAGGACCGAGGCGACCCGTTCCAACTGCTCCGAAATGGCCTCGGGCCCCACCTCACCATGCTCGGCGCACAGCCGCTCCATCAACCGGAGGGCGTTCCTCGGCAGCAATCCCGTGGCCTCCAGGATCGGCCCGACCTGCCACTGTCCCGGGTAGGAGATCGACTTCGGGATGAACGGCTCCAGGGGCGCGATCTCTTCCGGTGGGGCGGGTGCAACGGCCGTGGGGGCGGATATCTCGGACATCTCCCGCCGCAATTCCAGCAGCGGATCCACCGTCGGGAGCGCCGGGGCCGGATCGACGGAGGCGGGCCCGGCGTCCGGGACCTGCGAAGCTGCGCCCGTGGCCGGGCCACCGGTCGGCGGGGGCACCGTGGCGAGCACCTCCAGGCGCGGCTTGCGCCAGAGCTTGGAGACCCCTTCGGCCTGGACCTTCCGGACGCTGAGGACCACCGCGTCGGGGCCAAGCTTGCCCCGGATCAGACCCACCGCCTCGGCGGCGGAATCGACTAGAAAGGTATGGACCAGCATCTGTCAGGCGTCCCGGGAAACAACTTCCGTGCCGAATCCCAGAACCTCGGGGGGATGGGCGGGCCGATTCCGGGGCCGGATGCCGACTGGGGCCGGATGCCGACTTGGCAGGCCGGTCCCGAGGAACGACGCTGCCTCATGAACGAATCCGAGGAGGTCCTGTGCCCCTACTGCGGCCAGTCGATGGAACTGTTGATCGACACCACGATCGACCACCAGCGGTTCACGACCGACTGCGAGGTATGCTGCCGTCCGTTCGAGGTGATTGTCGCCTGCGAGTCCGGCGAGGTTGTGGGCGTCGACACGCAGGCCTGAGGCCCGGGGGCGATCGGCCGGCTCAACCCTCACGCTGGCCGGACATCTCGACCTCGTGCTTCCGGCGGGCGGCGTCGATGTCGTAGGCATCATTGTCCGGATGGTCGGGGTTCAGCGGCGAGATCTCGCGCAACCGATGGATGATGGGCGTGAGCTTCTCGATCAGGTAGTCGACATCCTCGTCGGTGTTGTAGATGCCGAAGCTGAACCGGACCGAACCCCGGGCACGCATCGGCGGCAGGCCCATGGCGGTGAGCACATGGGACGGATCGAGCGACCCGGTGGTGCAGGCCGATCCGGAACTGGCGCAGATGCCGGCCTGGTCGAGCAGCAGCAGCACGGCCTCGGCCTCCACGAAGTCGAAGGCGATGTTGGCCGTGTTGGGCAGGCGCAGGTTGCGGTTGCCGTTGCGCGCCGTGTTGGGGATCCGGCCGAGGATGTGGGTCTCGAAGCGGTCGCGCAGGCCACGGATGCGGGTGTTTTCGTCGTCGATGCTGGCCATCGCCAGCTCGGCGGCGCGCCCGAAGGCCACGATGTTGGCCACGCTCTCGGTGCCGCCCCGGCGCCCCCGTTCCTGGTGGCCACCGATGACGTATGGCTGGAACTTGGTGCGGCGCTTGACGTACAGCATGCCGATGCCCTTGGGCGCGTGCAGCTTGTGGGCGCTCAGCGACAGGAAATCCACGCCCAACTGACGGACATCGATCTTGAGCTTGCCGGGAACCTGGACGGCATCGGTGTGGCAAAGCACGCCCTTGCTGCGGCAGATGGCGGCGATCTCCTCGATCGGGAAGAGCACGCCGGTCTCGTTGTTGGCCATCATCGCCGACACGATGGCCGTGTCCGGCCGGATGGCGCGCTCGAGCAGGTGCAGGTCGAGCGTGCCGTCGCTCTCCACCGGCAGGTAGGTCACCTCGTAGCCCCGCTTCTCGAGGTAGGCGCCGAAGTTCATGTTGGCGCTGTGCTCGACGGCGGTGGTCACCACGTGGCGCTTGCCGGTGGTGACAAGGGCGCTGTGGATGGCGGCGTTGTTCGACTCGGTGCCGCAGCTGGTGAAGGTGATCTCCTTCGGGTCGGCGTTGACCAGGGCGGCGACGGACTCCCGCGCCTTCTCGACATGGCCGTGCACCTGGGAGCCGAAAGCGTAGGCGCTGGACGGATTGGCCCAGAGCTCGCTGAGGAACGGCATCATCGCCGTCACCACCTCGGGGGCGACTCGGGTCGTGGCGTTGTTGTCGAAATAGTAGACCTTCTTCGGGGACATCATGCTGGGGTCAGTGGGCGTTCCGCCGACCGGCCGCCAA
>JAJTFN010000212.1 GCA_021298285.1 Verrucomicrobium sp. | reverse complement strand
TCCACGCTGGACCCCACCGGGATGTAGTACTTCACGTCGAGGATCCGGGAGGTCTTGTCGGCCCGTTCCATGAGCCGTCCCAGTTCGATGAAATGCCACGCCTCGTTGCGGGTCATCGTCGCACCGGTGATGCCGCTGAAGAGGTGGCAGGCCTGCTTCACCTCGGCGTAGAAGGACAGGGGCGTCTCGTCGCCGCGTTCGGCCTGCGCGGCCTGGTCCTGCAGCCGGAGGTAGAAGCTGTTGAGCTGCTCCCACATCTCCGACGAGATGATCTCGCGGATCGAGCGGGCGTTTTCACGGGCCGCGCCGAGGCAGGAGAGGATGGAGTTGCCATTGCCGGGGTCGAAGCTCAGGAAGCGGATGGTGCTCTCCGAATCGGCCACGGTCCCCCGGGCCGCGAAGGCCTGGTGGTCTGCCAGGGTGTCGATGAGCGGTTGCCACTGCTGCTCCCCGCCGACCGGGTTGTCGAGCATGAGGTTGAGGTTGACATCGATGATGCGGGCCACGTTCTCGGCCCGCTCGACATAGCGGCTCATCCAGTAGAGCGAATCGGCGACGCGGCTCAGCATGGCGGGTTGGGGTGCGGGGTGCGGTGGGGGTTCAAGGGTTCGTTGTCCGGGGATGGGACCGGCGGGATGGCCGCGCGTGCGGGATCAGTGGGGCACCAGCGGCGAGGCCAGCACCATGGAAGGAGGCCGCCCGCCACCGGGAGCCCCGACGCCGCCGGCCGTGGCATCCTCGGTCTCGGCGAGCACCCAGGTGTCCTTGGTGCCGCCGCCCTGGGAGGAGTTCACCACCAGGGAACCCTTGCGCAGGGCCACCCGGGTGAGGCCGCCGGGCAGCACGAAGATGTCGCGGCCGTAGAGGATGTAGGGCCGGAGATCCACGTGCCGCCCCTCGAGGGTCGTCTCGCAGATGGTGGGCACCCTGGAGAGCGACAGCGTGGGCTGGGCGATGTAGTTGCGCGGGTTGGCGATCACCAGGCGCCGGAACTCCTCGATCTGCTCCCGGGACGCGTGGGGGCCGATGAGCATGCCGTACCCTCCGGATTCATTGGCCGCCTTGACCACCAGGTCGCCAAGGTTTTCCAGGACGTAGCGGAGGTCCTGTTCTTCCGAGCAGATGTAGGTCGTGACATTGGGAATGATCGCCTCCTCGCCGAGGTAGTAGCGGATCACCCGCGGGACGTAGGCGTACACGGCCTTGTCGTCGGCCACGCCGGTACCCGGCGCGTTGGCCAGCGCCACGTTGCCGGCCTTGTAGACGTCCATCAGTCCGGGGACGCCGAGCATGGAATCGGGGCGGAAGGCCCTCGGATCCAGGAAATCATCGTCGATGCGGCGGTAGATCACGTCCACCCGCTCGAAACCGCTGGTGGTGCGCATCCACACGAAGCCCTCATGGACCACCAGGTCGCTGCCTTCCACCAGTTCGACCCCCATCTGCTGCGCCAGGAAGGAGTGCTCGAAGTACGCCGAGTTGTACCGCCCGGGCGTCAGCACCACCACGCGGGGCTGCGTTCCGCCGTCCGGCGCGATGAACTCCAGCATGTCGCGCAGTCGGGCCGGATAGTTCGACACAGGCTTGATGCGTGCGCCCGAGAACACCTCGGGGAAGAGGCTCTTCATGAGCCGCCGGTTCTCCAGCACGTAGGAGACGCCCGACGGGCACCGCAGGTTGTCTTCGAGCACGAGGATTTGCCCGGTGCGGTCCCGGACGAGGTCGGTGCCGGTGACATGGCACCAGATCCCCTGCGGCGGCTTGAGGCCCACGCACTGTTCCCGGAAGCCCTTCGAGGAGGCGATGACCTCGCGCGGGATGATCCCATCCTTGAGGATCTTCTGGTCGTGGTAGAGGTCGTCGAGGAAGAGGTTCAGCGCCTGGATCCGTTGCTGGAGCCCCTTCTCGAGCCGGGTCCATTCGGTGCCCGAGACGATGCGCGGGATCAGGTCGAAGGGCAGGGTCTTCTCGACGCCCCGGTTGTCGCTGTAGACGTTGAAAGTGATGCCGGCCTGCATGAGCGCCCGCTCGGCCGACTTCTGGCGCAGCTTGAGTTCGCCCTGGGGCAGTCCCTCGATCTCGCGGGCCAGAAGGCGGGAGGCGGGATGGGGCTCTCCGGACGTCGAGATCATCTCGTCGTAGAAGTCGCCCCGGTCGTATCGGGAGAAGTTCATGTCAGCGGCCCGAGGGATGGCAATCCACCCGGCTGGAATCCATGGATGCACATGGCATGCCATCCGATCCGGTCTTCCACCGAACCTCCTGCCGGTGGCCCGGATCCCTGCCGTTGCCGCCCATCCTGGACCGATGGGAGGCCCGCGGACCCGACCGGCGACCTGTCGAAGGGTTCGGGATCGCCATCCGGCGGCCGGCGTGTCGAGGAATTGCCCAATAATGTCCATGGTGGTTGGTTTCAACCAGCCTACCCGTTTGGATCCATCCGGCAGCAAGGCAGCCCCGGTCGAGGAGCGATCGCCCCCGACGGCGCGGCGCGGGGCCCATGGGCCGACCCATGAGGGTCGGAAAAACGCGGGAGGTTCCCGGGTTTCAGCGTGACATTGGCAACCGGAACTCGGAAAGAATCCCCCCCTAGAACCATGAAAAACGCTTTTGGGGTTTTCAGTGTCACGGCCTCATCCTCCCTGATTTCCAAGCGGCCCCTCCGTTGGTGGACTGCGTGGCAGATGGTGTGCCTCGGGATGCTGATGCTCTGCCAAGGAGTCCTCCAGGGAGCCCCCGGGGACTTCCAGTTGGATGTCCCATCCATCTCCGTGCCGGCCGCGGGCTCGACGGCGACCCAGATCTCCGGATTTCAGGTGGTCATGCAACCGGCCGACAATGCCCCGTGGACGGCCACCTCGGACGCCCCGTGGGTGAAGATCATCTCCGGGGTCGCCGGGGGGAAGGCCGGACCCGTGAGCGTCTCGATCTCCGACAACAACGCCGTGGAGCCAAGGCAGGCGAACATCACGGTGAAGTCCACGACCAGGACGGTGATTCTGCCCATCAACCAGGCGGGCCGCCCGGCGACTGTGAACCCGCTTTCGTTCAATTTCCCCGCCGTGGGCGGCGAGGGGCAGGTGAGTGTGGCCACCGGGAGCGGGTTTTCCTGGGTTCCCTCGCTGAGGGATTCCTGGATTTCGTCGGACAACCTTTTCCCGCAGTCCGGTTCCGGGGTTTTCCGATTCCGGCTTCAGCCCAACGGTTCCATTGCCGAGCGCCAGGGAACCTTCGTGGTGGCAGGCAAGATCATCAGCGTCCGCCAGGACGGCATTCCCCTGGTGGTCAATCCGAGGCAGGTGGTTGTCGACGACGAGGGGGAGATCCAATTCTTCAACGTGACGGCCCTGGAGGGTACCCGCTGGGACGTGGTCTCCACCACGCCCTGGATCCAGGTGCTCGACACCGGTTCCGGGTTTGGTGAGGGCACCGTGACGGTGTTCGTCGGTGAGAACCCCTTGTTTGCCGGTCGTCAGGGATCGTTCTCCATCGGGGGGCAATCCATTTCGGTCAACCAGTCTGGCAACCAGAAGCCGTTCCTGAGCGTCTCACCCTCGGCCGGCACGGCCGGGCCGCGGGGCGCCGGGGGCGCCTTCAATGTCCTCTCGGGTCCCGACACGCCCTGGTCTGCGGTCACGTCGACCCCGTGGATCGGCTTGTCCGCCTTCGAGGGGGTGGGCGAAGGCCAGGTGCGGTTGGTCGTGGCCCCCAACAACACGACGGCGGCGCGGACCGGGTCGATCCAGGTGGCCACGGCGCGGCCGTTGGCCCCGTTGAGCGTCCGGCGTGGCCTCCTGCAGCATGTCTTCAGCCGGAGGCCCCGCAACGCCATGACCAAACCCTGGGTCTGGGAGGGGCTCGACCGGCGTCGCGCCTGGGAGGCCGGCAAGGACTACCTCGGTCGAGCCAATCGGGAATCGTTCCGGTTCGTCGACGGTCCCCAGCTGGTCCTGGAGAGCTCCTCGTTCCCCGTGGCCGACTTCGGGTTCAACATCAGTTTCTGGTTCTCGGTGGACTACACCAATCGGGTCAACCAGATCCTGCGGACGGGCGGTGGCCCCGGGCGCGATTTTCCCCCGTTCAACTTCCCCAAGGACCTGTCGGTGCAGACCGGGTTGGATGGCTCGCTGGTCATCGGCGGTCAACCGGTGATCACCAACCTCGTCCCGGGCGCCTGGTATCGGGTCAGCCTCGCCTGGTCGCACGGCGATGCGGCGACCCGATATGCCGTGTACAACCAGAATGCCCGGTTGGTCACCGGGTCCGCGGGGGTGGTGCCGGCCTATCCCAAGCGGTTGTTGTTCGCCGCCGACAACCAATGGATCGGCAACCTCGACAACATCAAGGTCTACCAACGTGCCCTGCAGCCCTACGAGGAGGAGGTCGTGTACCAATCGGAGTTGGCGGCCCAGGATGAACGCTGGTTCGATGCCAATCGCAACAACCCGACCGGCGATTCGCTCATTGGTCACTGGTCGTTCAACGAGAGCGCCTGGGACGACCTCGGGAACGGGTGG
>JAJTFN010000043.1 GCA_021298285.1 Verrucomicrobium sp. | reverse complement strand
GGATCGTGGAGCGGCTCCGACAAGGCCCTCGAGCTGGCCTGCGCCGAGACGCCGACGCACCCGCCGGACACGAAGTTCGTCTATTCGGACATCAACTTCATCCTTCTGGGAAAGCTGGTGGAGACGGTCGCTGGCCAGCCGCTGGACGCCTTCTGCGAGGCCCGCCTGTACGGGCCCCTGAAGATGCGCGACACCGGGTATCGGCCGTTGACGCGGGGCATGGCCCTCGACCGCATCGCTCCGACCGAGTGCCGGGGTGGCGAGGGTTGCTTCCGCGGCGAGGTGCACGACCCCACCGCCCGCCGCATGGGCGGGGTGGCCGGCCATGCCGGGCTGTTCACCACGGCCTCCGACGTGGCCCGGTTCTGCCGGATGATGGACGCCGGCGGCATCCTCGATGGCGTGCGGGTGATGCGCCCGGAGACCGTGGCGCGCATGGTCTCGGTGCAGACGCCGCCGAGCCTGCCGAAGCGGGGTCTGGGCTGGGACATCGACTCGCCCTACGCCGGCCCTCGTGGATCGCTCTTCCCGGTGGGTTCC
This sequence comes from Verrucomicrobium sp., assembly GCA_021298285.1. Classification (GTDB taxonomy): domain Bacteria; phylum Verrucomicrobiota; class Verrucomicrobiia; order Limisphaerales; family UBA9464; genus SXXZ01. Next base: position 36,452 of record JAJTFN010000043.1, on the reverse strand, counting down.
TTCGGGCATTCCGGCTGGACCGGCACCTCCCTGTGGCAGGATCCGCAGAGCCGCACCTGGGTGATCTTCCTGAGCAACCGCAACCACCCCAGCGAGGAGGGCAACATCCTGGCCCTGCGCCGTCAGCTCGGCACCCTCGCGGCCGAGTCGCTGGTGGGGGTCGAGTTCGGCGGGCTGCGGTAGGGGCGCCGGCGGTCCATCGGCTTGATCGCCATCGCCAACTCCACCCTTGACCGAGCAGGGACCCTCGACGCGTCATTTGGGGAACGTCTCACCGCCCTGTCGCCATGATTCCCGCCTTCCGCGCCCCGCGTTCCCGCAAGGGCTTCACCCTGATCGAGCTGCTGGTGGTCATCGCCATCATCGCCATCCTCGCCGGGATGCTCCTGCCGGCGCTCGCCAAGGCCAAGGCCAAGGCCAGCTCCATCAAGTGCATCAACAACGCCAAGTCGCTGACGTTGTCGACGTTCATGTACCTGTCGGACCATGGAAAGCCGGTGCCCTACAACGGGGCCGCGACGGCCAACATGGACAACGCCCTGTGGGTGACCGTGCTGGCGACCAACTACGGCGGCATCAATGCCGCGCGCATCTGCCCCTCGGCCCCGCCAGCCCCGACCAAGGCCAAGCGCCGCCACCCCAACAGCGGTTCGCTCAACCAGACCTGGCTCTGGACCGGTTCGCGCGGGATCGACTACGAGGCCAGCTACACCTTCAACGGGTGGTTCTACGGCGATGATGATCCGTACTTCAGCACGCCGGACCAGCGGGTGAAGAAGTTCCGCAACGAGGCCGACTGCCCGACCCCGGCCACCACGCCCGTCATCGCCGACAGCAACTGGATCGACACCTGGCCCCAGCCCAATGACATGCCGGCCAGGAACCTCTTCACCGGTGACGACTTCGCCGGGGCCATGGTCCGTCTGACCTTGCCCCGTCACGGCAGCGCGACCTGGGGCCGCAACCAGATCTTCAACCCCAAGGACAACCTGCCGGGGGCGATCAACGCGGGCTTCGTCGACGGCCATGCCGAACTGGTCCGCCTCGAGCGCCTCTGGAGCCTCGACTGGCACAAAGGCTGGGTGACTCCGGCCAAGCGCCCGGGCAAGTGAGCCGGGGTGATCTGGGCCACCTTGGACTGTGATGATTCCTTCGTGGTTCCGTCACCTGCGTGCGCTCCGGGTTCCTGCGGGCCTGAGTGGCTGGGCGTTGCTGTCGCTCCTCCCGGGGATCCTTGCCGCGGAAGCCGGGTCCGGGGCGGCCCTCCGACCCCTCCCCCAGGCCCATTCCCACAACGACTACGAGCAGAAGCGGCCGCTGCTCGAGGCCCTCGACCACGGGTTCTGCAGCGTCGAGGCCGATGTGTTCCTCGTCGAGGGCAGCCTCTGGGTGGCCCATGACCGCAAGGACCTGCGGCCCGGGCGCACCCTGAAGTCGCTCTACCTCGACCCGCTGGCCGAGCGCGTGAGGAACCGCACCGGGATCTTCGCCGACCCCAAGGCCCGCCTGATGCTGCTGGTGGACGGGAAGGGGCAGGGGGCCCAGGTGTACGAGCGTCTCAAGACCGAGTTGGCCCCGTATGCGCCCATGCTCACCCGCTTCCGGGATTCGGGCGTGGTGACGGGCGCGGTCACGGTGGTGCTCAGCGGCGACCGGGCCTGGGATCTGGCCCGGGCCGACCGCGACCGCTGGTGCGCGCTGGACGGCCGCATGAGCGACCTGACCAATGCCGCCCCGGCCGGGGTTGCCGCAGGAGGCAATGCACCCGTGGCGCTGGTCCCGCTGGTCAGCGAGAGTTGGCGTGCGCTCTTCCGCTGGGACGGCGACGGGGAGATGCCCGCGCCGGAGAAGGCGCGGTTGCAGGGGTTGGTGAGCCTGGCCCATGCGCAGGGCCGGAAGATCCGCTTCTGGGCGCTGCCCGACCGGCCAGCCGCCTGGAAGGTCTGCCGGGAGGCGGGCGTGGACCTGATCAACACCGACAAGATCCCGGCGCTGGCGGCCTTCCTGCGCGGGGAACCCTTGCCTCCGGGCAAGCCTCCGATCGCCGACGAGAATTGACGTCGCGGACGGGGCGGAAACCCGGCGGCCAACCCGGCCGACGGAGCCAAGCCGAGGCCTAGGCCAGGCGTTCAGCCTCGGCCCGCGCCCACCGGTCGGCCTCGAGGATTTGCCCGAGGTCGGGCTGTTCGACCACGCGGTGGGCGTCCATGACTTGCGAAACCAACCGCGGGATGCCCGTGAATCCCAGCCTCCGGGCGCAGAATCGCTCCACGGCCACCTCGTTGGCCGCGTTGAGCACCGCCGGCAGGGTGCCGCCCACCTCGCCGGCGCGTCGGGCCAAGCCGAGGGCCGGGAACCGGTCGGTGTCGGGCTCCTCGAAGGTGAGCTGGCCGATCCTGGCGAAGTTCGTCTGGACCCGGTCGCTGCGGATGCGCTCGGGGTACAGCAGCGCATACTGGATGGGCAGGCACATGTCGGGGGTGGACAACTGCGCGATGATCGAGCCATCCACATACTCCACCATGGAGTGCACCACGCTCTGCGGATGCACGACGACCTGCACCCTCGGCATCCCGATGTCGAAGAGCCAGCGGGCCTCGATCATCTCCAGGCCCTTGTTGAACAGGGTGGCCGAGTCGATGGTGATCTTGCGGCCCATGACCCAGGACGGGTGCTTGAGGGCCTGCTCCACGGTGACCGCCTCCAGGGTCTCCTTGGGCCATTTCGTGGCATCGCGGAACGGGCCGCCGGAGGCCGTCAGCCACAGCGCGCGCACCGAGGCGGCGGGTTTGCCGTCCAGGCACTGGAAAATGGCCGAATGTTCGCTGTCGACCGCCAGTACCCGGACGCCGTGGGCCCGGGCTTCGCGCATCACCGTCTCGCCGGCCATGACGAGGATTTCCTTCGAGGCCACGGCGATGTCCTTGCCCGCGCGGATGGCGGCCAGGGCGGGCTCGAGCCCGGCCGTGCCGACGATGGCGATGAGCACGATGTCCGCCTCGGGCATCGTCGCCAGCCGGACCAGCGCTTCCGGCCCGGCCAGCACCCCGGTCGTCCCGTCGAGCGCCGAACGCACCTCCCCGGCCTTGGCCGTGTCGTGGATCGAGGCCAGCCGCGGCCGGTGTCGCCGGCACTGCTCGACCAGGAGCCCGGCGTTCCCGCCGGCGGCCAATCCGACCAGCTGCAGCCGGTCCGGCTGGTCCTCCACCACCTTCAGGGTGCTGGTGCCGATCGAACCGGTGCTCCCGAGCAGGACGACGCGCTTCATGTGTCGGCCCAGTCTGGGGGTGCCGGTGTCCCTGCGGCAAGAGCCCGGCACCGGCACGGTCGGCCCGTTGGCATCGGGCATGTCGGTCTGCGCGTGCCCTGAAACCTTGGACTGGCCTTGCCGGTCATCGCGAAGGTAATGTCAGGGGCCGAATCGGTGAAGAAAGTGTCCGACCGGGGCGTCGTTGAGCGCATGCCCCGGTGGGACCATCGTTCCCGGGACACGGCTCCCGAATCCACCGTCCAACCGTCCAACAGAATGGAAATGAAGCAGATCTGGTCCCGTGCCGCGCGCCGCGCCGGCGGACTCCTGGCCGCGCTCGCCCTGGGGGCGTCCGCCGCCCATGCCGCCCAGGAACTCAAGGCGGTGTCCCTCGACGACTGCCTGAAGCTGGCCCTCCAGAAGAACCTGGACATCCGGATCGCATACTTCAATCCCCGCCAGTCGCTCAGCCAGTACCGCCAGACCTTCTCCGGCTACGATCCGGTCTTCGCGACGTCGGCGAGGCAGAATTTCCGCACCAGCGCCGGCGTGGGCAATCCCGGCGACTTCATCCCGCCCGGCGGCGAGTCCTGGTCGGAGAGCTACAGCCTTGGTCTGCAGGGCCTGGCGCCGACCGAGACGGGTCTGCGCTACTCGCTGCAGAGCGGCATGGTGCGCAACAACAACGTCTTCTTCGCGACCCCGACCCGTCCCGAGATCAACTCGGGCTTCTTCTACAGCCCCTTCGCCAGCCTGGACCTCACCCAGCCCCTCCTGCGCGACTTCTGGATCGACTCCACCCGGATGATGGTCCAGGTCAACAAGCTGGGCATCGGCCGCTCGGAGCAGGGGGCCCGCCGTCAGGTGATCACCGTCGTGGCCCAGGTGGCGCTGGCCTACCACGACCTCATCGCGGCCCGCGAAAACGTTCGCGTGCAGCGCAAGGCCGTCGAGACGGCCGAGCGACGGCTGACCGAGCAGAAGAAGCGCGTCGAGGTCGGTGCCCTGGCCCCCCTCGACGAGAAGCAGTCCGAGGCCGAGGTCTACCGGGCCAAGGCCGACCTGCTCCAGAGCGAGGCGCGGCTGGGTGACGCGTCCACCAACCTGCGCAACCTCATCAACGACGACCTCGGCGGCTGGGACAACGTGCTGCTCAACCCCACGCTCCAGCTCACCGCCGAGCCCGTGGCCTTCGACAAGAAGGACAGCTGGCACAAGGCGCTGACCCTGTCTCCCGACATCGTCGACGCCCGCATCCAGCTCGACTCCCAGAAGGTCCGGCTCAAGTTCACCAAGAACCAGCTCTTCCCGCAGCTCGACCTCCTGGGTGGCTACGGCGTCGTCGGTGCCGAGCCCGAGTTCGGTTCGTCGCTCAACGACCTTTCCGACCGCAAGCTGCCCAACCACTACGCAGGCCTGCGCCTGAGCTTTCCGTTGAGCAACCGCAACGCCCGCGAGAGCCACAAGCAGAACAAGCTGGAGCAGGAGCGCCTGCTGCTGAGCTACAAGCGCATCGAGCAGAACCTCATGCGCGACATCGACATCTCCATCCGCTCCGCCCGCACCTCGTTCGAGCGGGTCAACGCCGCCCGCAAGCAGCGCGAGTTCGCCGCCCAGGCGCTGGATGCCGAGGAGAAGAAGCTCGCCAACGGCAAGAGCACCGCCTTCCAGGTCCTGCAGATCCAGCGCGACCTCACCAGCGCCGAGGCCAGCGAGATCAACGCCCTCTCCGACTACAACAAGGAGCTCTACCGCCTGTCCCAGGCCGAGGGCGACATCCTCAACAAGCTCGGCATCGTGCTCGACATCCGCTGAGGGTGCCCGGGGCATCTGTCGGGCGGCACCGTCCCGCCGCCCCTTCGGTCCCGCGCCCGGTCGCCGGACTTGCCTGAGCGTGGGCGTTGTCCTACCAGAACCCAGTCCATGAAACGTCTTTTCCCGATCGGCCTCCTCGCCGCCGTCCTCCTGGGTTCCCGGTTCCCCGGGCTCCGGGCGCAGTCGGGCTCGCCGGTGTTCGACGAGTCGTTCTCCTCGGCCAAGGTCGGTGAGGTGCCCGAGTCCTTCATGGTCCTGGACGGCCAGTTCGCCGTGCGCGACGAGGAGGGCAACCGGTTCCTGGAATTGCCCGGCGCACCGCTCGAGTCGTTCGGGGTGCTCTTCGGTCCCAACCAGGCCGAGGGTCTCGAGGTGACCGCGCGGATCCTCGGCACCAAGACCGGTCGCAAGTTCCCGACCTTCGCCGTCGGCCTCAATGGCGTTGGCGGCTACAAGGTCCGCGTCGCACCGGCCAAGAACGCCCTCGAGCTGGTCAAGGGAGACGACGTCCAGGCCACCGCGCCGTTCAAGTGGACCAGCGGCCAGTGGACCCGTCTCCGGCTGAACGTCAAGGCCTCGGGTTCCGGGGTCCGCATCACCGCCAAGGCCTGGCAGGGCGACGAGGAGCCGAAGGAGGCCCAACTGCAGCACGACGAGGCCGGCAAGCTCCCTCCGGGCAAGGCCGGCGTCTGGGGCATGCCCTTCTCGGGCACGCCGATCCGCTTCGACGACCTCCGGATCACCCCCGTGCCCTGAGCGCCTTCCGGGGCGTGATCGGGGGCACCGGGCGCCCGCACCCGCCCAGGCCGGGCGTGGCATGGTCCGGCGGAGGCCCTGCGCTCCGGTGCCTGGCATCGGACGATGCGCCGATCCCGGCCCATCCATCCGAGTCGGGCCGTTTCCGGAATGTTTCCGTCATCCCGCGCGCCCGGGACACTCCGGCATTGCCCCTCCGGTCAAGACGACCGAAAAAGAGGCATGGAATCCTTCCTTCGAGCGGACGGGTCCGGGGTCGCCCGGGCCTGCCTGGGCGCCGCATGGATCGTCGCACTGGTGGCCGGGGTCGCGTCCGACGCCTTCGCGGCATCGCCGGCCGCCTCGCGCGAGGCGGCCCGTCGCGAGACCGTCGGCCACCACGCCGGCGGCCGATCCATCACCCCGGTCAACCAGACGCTCACCCCCCTTGGCCGGCAGGTCGAGCTGGCGGGGTTGCGCCCCCAGGTGCTGGCGCTCTCGCCCGACGGGTCACGCCTCTTCGTCTCGGGAAAGACCAGCGAGCTGCTGGTGCTCGACCCGGTCACCGGCGCGATCCTCCAGCGCGTGCCCCTGCCGTCCGAGCAGGTGAACGAACCGCGGCCCTCCGTGCCCTCGCCCAACATCCTCAAGCCCGATGCCAAGGGGCAGGTGAGCTACACGGGCCTGGTCTGTTCGCCCGACGGCCGCCGTGTCGTCCTGAGCAACGTCAACGGCAGCCTGAAGGTGTTCCGGATCGAGGCCGACGGCACGGTCGCCCCCTCGCACTCGATCCCGCTGCCGGCGGCCGATGCCCCGCGCCGCAAGGAGGAGATCCCGGCCGGGCTGGCCTTCAGCGCGGATGGCCGACGACTCTACGTGTGCGCCAACCTCTCGAACCGCCTGCTCGAGCTCGAGGCGGAGTCCGGCAAGGTCCTGCGCGAGTTCCGTGTCGGCGTCGCCCCGTATGACGTGGTCCTCGTGGGCGACACGGCCTATGTGAGCAACTGGGGCGGGCGCCGGCCCGGTCCGGATGACCTGACCGGTCCGGCCGGCCGCGGCACCACGGTGCGGGTGGACCCGGTCCGCCACATCGCCAGCGAGGGCTCCGTGTCGATCATCGACCTCAAGGCCCCGGCGGACACGGCGACGCAGGAGGTCCTCGCCGGCCTGCACGCCTCGGCGCTGGCGGTGTCGCCCGACCGACGCCACGTCGTCTGCGCCAATGCCGGCGCGGACACCCTGAGTGTGATCGACACCCGCACCCGCGCCGTGGTGGAGACGGTCTGGACCAAGATCAACCCGGCCGACCTCTTCGGCGCCTCGCCCAACGCCCTGGTCTTCGCCCCGGATGGCAGGACCCTCTATGTCGCCAACGGCTCCCAGAACGCGATCGCGGTCGTGCGCTTCGACCCGGCCGACCGCGAATCCCGCCTGGCGGGACTGATCCCGGTGGGGTGGTTTCCCGCCGCGCTGGTCCACGACACGGCGCGCCGGCAGTTGATCGTCGCCAACGTCAAGGGGATGGCCTCGAAGACCAAACGTTCCGACACGGGGGCCGAGGGCTTCAACACCCACCAGTACCAAGGCACGCTCTCGCTGGTGCCCGTCCCGTCCCGGCGCACCCTGGCCAAGCTCTCCGAGACGGTCTCGCGCAACCTGCGCCGCGAGGCGATCCTCGACTCCCGGCTGCCGGCCCGTCCCGGTGTGAAACCCCGTCCGGTGCCCGAGCGCATCGGCGAGCCGAGCGTCTTCAAGCACGTCATCTACATCATCAAGGAGAACCGCACCTACGACCAGGTCTTCGGCGACGAGCCGCGGGGCAACGGCCGTGCCGACCTGTGCATCTTCGGCGAGAAGATCACGCCCAACCTGCACAAGATCGCCCGCGAGTTCGTGCTCCTCGACAACACCTACTGCGCCGGGATCCTCAGCGCCGACGGCCATCAGTGGTCCACCACGGCGTTCTCGACCGACTACATGGAGAAGTCCTTCGCCGGCTTCCCGCGCAGCTACCCCGACGGCATGGGCGAGGACGATGCCGACGCCCTGGCCTATTCGCCGGCCGGTTTCCTCTGGGACAACGCCCTCAAGCACGGCAAGACCCTGCGCAACTACGGGGAGTTCGCCGAGCCCACCGTCCGCTGGCGGGATCCGAAGAGGAAGGGATCGATCCCGTTCCTGCCGTGCCACCGGACCTGGAAGGGCGAGTCCGACGAGGTGATCTTCTCCAGCCGGGCGATGGTGCCTTCGCTGGTGCCGCACACCCCGACCCACTACGTGGGCTGGGAAATGTCCGTGCCCGACCAGTACCGGGCCGACGTCTTCATCCGCGAACTCAAGGACTTCGAGGCCCGGGGAGAGTTCCCCAACCTGACCCTGATCTGCCTGCCCAACGACCACACCAGCGGCACCTCGCCGGGCCAGCCCACGCCGGCGGCCTGCGTGGCCGACAACGACCTGGCCTTCGGGCGGATCGTCGAGGCGGTCAGCCGCAGTCGATTCTGGAAGGAGACGCTCATCCTCGCCATCGAGGACGATCCGCAGGCCGGTTGGGACCATGTCAGCGGCTATCGCACCACGGCCTTCTGCATCAGCCCCTACACCCGGCGCGGTGCGGTGGTCTCCACCCGGTACAACACCACCAGCATCATCCGCACCCTCGAGCAGGTGCTGGGCATGAAGCCGATGAACCAGTTCGACGCCAGCGCGGCGCCGATGTCCGACTGCTTCCAGGACACTCCGGACTTCACCCCCTACTCGGCCGTGGCGAACAACGTGCCGCTCGACCAGATGAACCCGCCGGCCAAGGCCCTGAAGGACCCGGTCCTGAGGCGTGACGCGGAGGTCTCGGCCCGCCTGAACTTCCGTCAGGTCGACCGCGCGCCGGAGGACGTGCTCAACCGCATCCTCTGGAATGCGGTCGCCGGCACGGACCGGCCCTACCCGGAGTGGGCCGTGATCCCCGACGCGGACGACGACGACGATTGACCCCATCCTGGAGCCCGATGAGCGACGAGGTGTTTCGACCCCCGGGGGACTGCCCGGTCTGCGGCGAGTTCGTGCCCCGCAGGGCGGTGGCCTGCCCGGGCTGCGGCGCCTCGCGCGACTCCGGCTGGAACGAGGAGGCGGCCGTCTCCGGCCTCGACCTGCCGGGGGATGACGACGACTTCGACTACGACGACTTCGTGGCCCGGGAGTTCGGGCAGGGGCGGCCGAAACGACCCGACCGGCGCCGCCTGTGGACCATCGTGGGCGTGCTGCTCATCCTGGCCATGGCCGCCTCGCTCCTGGCGGTGTTCCGATGGCATTGAGGGACCGATCATCGGCCCCGGCACGTCCGCCGCTGCGACCCTCGGAGGGCATCGCCGGGCAAGAACGGGTCAGGATCCGGCCATGGGAGGCGGGGCGGGCCGCGGACCGGACGTCAGCGTGGGTGAAGCCATGAAAACCATTCAGCGTTCAACGACCCCGTCCGGCGGGGTCCGGGGGGCGGTCCTGGGCCTCCTGCTTGCCGGGGCGGTCCGGGGTGATTTCCAGGGCTCGACCCACCTCGTGGAGTTGGAGACCGAGGCCCTCAAGTACTCGAAGGAGCCGACCACCGGACCCGTGGCCGGACTCCTCCGGCGCATCGAGGCCGGCACGGTCACGCTGGCCTGGGATGCCAAGCTGGGTTGGTTGCCGTCGGTGCAGAAGGCGCTGGGGGTGTCCCCGGCCTCGCAGACGCTGGTCTTCTCGAAGACGTCGCTGCAGCGCGAGCACATCCATCCGGGCAACCCGCGCGCCATCTTCTTCAACGACGACGTCTACCTCGGGTACATCCCCGGTTCACCCTTGGTGGAGGTCTCCGAGGTGGACCCCCGCCTGGGAGGGATCTTCTACGTCGTGGAGCAGAAGCCCACCGACAAGCCGGTCATCCAGCGCATCGACAACTGCCTCGAGTGCCACGCCTCATCCCGCACGATGGGCGTGCCGGGACACCTCTTCCGCTCGGTGGAGACCGACCGCCAGGGCATCGTGGACCTGGCCACCGGCATCGAGCCGATCAATCACCGGACGCCGTTGGCGGACCGCTGGGGCGGCTGGTACGTGACCGGGACGCACGGCCCGGTGCCGCACCGGGGCAACCGGATGGGCGACGACTTCCTCAAGGCCAAGTCCAACCCGTCGCTGGGCGGCAACCAGACCCGTCTCGACGACTTCTTCGATCCCGCCAAATACCCGGCCCCCGGCAGCGACATCGCGGCCCTGATGGTGCTCGGTCATCAGGTCCACCTGCACAACTTCATCGCCCGGGTCCACTACATGGCCGCCCAGCACCTCGCGGCCTACGGGCATGTCGACTACCTCAAGTCGCCGGTCGAGGGCCTCGTCCAGCACCTGCTCTTCGCCGGAGAGGTCCCCCTCGCGCACCCGGTGCAGGGAGATCCCGAGTTCGTCCGCGGGTTCGAGGCGGCCGGTCCGCGCGACCGGAAGGGCCGTTCCCTGCGGCAGCTGGACCTGCAGAGGCACCTCTTCCGGCACCCCTGCAGTTTTCTCATCCACTCCGAGGCCTTCCGGCGGCTGCCCGCGCCGCTGAAGCAGAAGATCTACCGCCGCATGGCCGAGGTGCTCAGCGGGGCCGACCTCTCGGAACCCTTCCGGAGGTTGTCGTCCGCCGATCGGGAGGCCGTCCGAGAGATCCTCACCGAGACCCTCGAGGATCTTCCGCCCGACTGGAAGCGCCTGGTCGAGCCAAAGGTCGCGCCATCGCCCGCTGCGCCCGCAAACCCGACCGCCACGACCCGGCTCGACGGCTCGGAGTGAGACCGCACCGTCCCGGGGGTCCGACATGCCGGAGCGGGCTCAAGGGTGCCCGCCGAGCCATGACCAAACGGCATCCGGCTCGTGGTAGTCGGGGATCGCGTAATCGGCCCCGGCTTCCGTGAGGCGCAGCCGCTTGGACTCATCCCAGCGGCCCGAGTGCCAATGCGCCTCGTCGGCCGCCACGGCGACGGCCCGTCCGCCCGCCGCCTTGGTCTCGGCGATCTCCACCGCGCCGTCCCCGAAGGACACCAGGGCGCGGGCCGGATCCAGGCCGTGGGCGTCGATGATCTCCCGGATGGCGTGGCGCTTGTGGAAGGAGGTGTCGGTCAGGCCCGTGGGCCCGTGGATGCGTTCCCCGAAGAACCCGCGCACCCCCAGGCAATCGACTTCGGCCGAGACCGCCGGCCGCGGGGTGCCGCTGACGATGTGCAGGGTGGCGCCGGCCGCCTGGAACCGGCCCAGGAAGGCACGGGCGCCCCGGACCAGGTAATGGTCGGCCGGGCGGATTCCCTGGCCGATGGAGTCCATGCGCTCGCGGATCAACCGGCCGAGGCGTTCCTGGAAATCGTCCTGGTAGCGGTCCGGGTGCCACGGGGTGCCGCCGCGCTCGGCGACGAGCCCTCCCAGGCGCTCCATCTGGTGGATGCTGGGCCGGCCATTCAAGGCCCAGATTTCGCGGTGGGCCATGGCCTCCCGCGCCTCGGCCGATTCACCGGGGGCCGGAGGCAGGAATTCCAGCCACTGGCGAAGCATGACTTCGCCCCAGCCGGCCCGGATGAACGACAGGGTCCCGTCCCAGTCGAAGACGACATGCAAGGAGTTCATCTCAGAGGCTCACGGGCAACCCGGTGCGGATCGATTCGGCCTCGGCCTCGCAGACGGCGACGGCGGCGGCACCGTCGTCGGCGGTGACCACGCTCGGGGGAGTGCCCGCGCGGATGGATTCCACGAAGTGCCGCAGCTGGCCTGCGTACCCGCCTCGGCGCTGACCACCGCACCGCTGGCCGTGTCGTACTGGGTGAGCACATGGTCGATGCCGCCGCTGACCTTGGTGTGGCCCCGAGAGAACACCCGCGACGGGTGCCCGAAGCAGTACCGGATGAAGTCGACGTCATGGATGTGCAGGTCGAGCAGCGCCCCGCCGGAATCGGCCGCGCTGAGGAAATGCCCGTGTCCCCAGCCCGGGGCCTGCGCCACCCGGCGGAACCGGGCGCTGAGCACACGGCCGTGTTGTCCGCCCACGATGGCCTCCCGGGCCGCCTGCCATTCCGGCCAGAAGCGCAGGCACATCGCCGGCATCAGGAACACGCCCCGGGTGGCGGCCTCGCGGGCCGCCTCGGCCAGCTGGCGGCCTTCCTCGGCGGTCCGGGTCATGGGTTTCTCCACGATCACGTGCTTGCCCGCCTTGAGGGCGGCGAGGGCCAGCCCGAGGTGGCTCTTGGTGGGCGTGGTGATGTCCACGACGTGGATCGCCGGGTCGGCGAGGAATTCGGACACGTCCCGGTAGGCGCGGGCCTTCGTCATGTCGAGGCGCACGCCGTTGGGGTCGCCCACGTTGCCGCCGACCCGGGTGAGGTCGCCGTCGAGGTTGCGTCCGCTCGGGTTGCAGATCGCGCCCACGCAGGTTCCGGGCACATGGGCCAGGGCCTGGATGTGGGTCGCGGCCATGAAGCCCAGCCCCAGGAATCCGAATTGCAGCGTCATGGGGTCAAGGCAACCACGGGCCGCCCCCGAACACAATTCGGCAGCGTCTTCGGAGAGGTCCTGCAATTTGCGCTTCCGGTCGATCGGCCGGCGGGGTGGAATGGAACGAAGATTCCCCGATGAGCCCTGCCCAGACCCTCCGGTGGTTGGTCGGTGCCGCCCTTGCCGCGTTGGCGGCAGCGGCAGCCGGCCCGGCCCCCGCGTCGCATTGGGCCTTCCAGCCGGTCCGAGACCCGGCTCCGCCGCCGGTGGTCGATGCCGGTTGGTGCCGCACGCCCCTGGACCGGTTCCTCCTGGCCGCCCTGGAGCGGCAAGGCCGCAAGCCTGCCCCGGAGGCCGACCGGCGCCCCTGGATCCGCCGCGTGACCTTCGACCTCACGGGCCTGCCCCCAACGGTGGAGGAGATCGAGGCCTTCGAGCGGGACGCCTCGCCCGGGGCCTTCGACCGGGTGGTCGACCGCCTGCTGGCCTCGCCCCGATATGGCGAACGCTGGGGTCGCCACTGGCTCGACGTGGTGCGCTACGCCGACACCGCCGGCGAGACCGCCGACTATCCCGTGCCGGTGGCCTGGCGCTACCGGAACTACGTCATCGATGCCTTCAATGCCGACAAGCCCTACTTCGACTTCGTCCAGGAGCAGGTCGCCGGCGACCTCCTGGCCCGGCAGGGCCCCGGGGACCGTTATGCCGAGCGGGTGGCGGCCACCGGGTTCCTGGCCATCTCCCGGCGCTTCGGCTTCGATTCCGAGAACTACCACCACCTCACGCTGCAGGACACCATCGACACCCTGGGCCAGAGCTTCCTCGGCCTGACGCTGGGGTGCGCCCGCTGCCACAACCACAAGTATGACCCGGTCTCCGCGACCGAGTACTACGCGCTCTACGGCATCTTCGAGAGCACCCGCTTCGCCTTCCCGGGCTCGGAGCAGAAGCAGCGGACGCGCTCGATGGTGCCCCTGATCCCGCCGGAGGAGTCCCTGCCGCGCTGGCGCGAGCACGAGGCCCGCGTCGCCTCTCTGACCCGGGTGGTCCAGCGCGCCGGGTTGCCCGTGCCCTCGGCCGTGTTGCGGTCCATCGACGACCTGGACGGCGATTTCGAGCTGCAGGCCCCGGCCGCCGGCGGCAGCAAGGGGGTGCTGGTGCCGCCCTGGGTCTATGACGGCCCCATCGCCGTCACCACCGACGCGCAGAGCCCCTTCCGCAACCGGTACCCGGGAGGGCGCGTGGGCGCCTCCATCCCGGCGGGCACCGCCTCATGGCACCTGGGCCAGTCCCTGAACCGGCTCGGACGTCCCATCCGCGAGGCGTCCCGGTGGTCGCTCCAGGTCGACTTCAAGACCCTCCCCGGACCCGCGGAGGACGCCCCCGCCGGCGGGGCCACGCACCGGTTGTGGGCGGGGCGCGACGGGGGGCGGCAGCCGGCCTTCGAGGTGCTGATCTCCGCCCGCGGGGTCTCGCTGCGCACCGAAGCGTCGGCCGCCGGATCGCCGGGATCGCCGGGATCGCGGACTGCGATCGTGCTGGGCGAATTCGCCCCGGGAACCTGGCAGAACCTCCAGCTTGAGGTCGACCGGAAGGCCAGGACGATCACGGCCCGTTGCGGCGTGCCCGGTTCGGTGCGGTCGACGGGGCCGCTGCCGCTCCCCGACGCCTGGGATGGCGTGCTCGACTTCGTCGGCCTCGACTCGGGCCGGGGGCCCGGCACACCCGGCGCCACGGCGGGCTCGCCGGTCCCGCGCCCCGGACTCTGCCTCGACAACTTGGCCGTCCAGCCCGAGCCGCTGGCACCCGTGTCCACCGAGCCGTTGGCCGTGGCAGCCGACCGTTCGATGGCCGAGCGCGACCGGCTCGAGGCCGAACTGGCGTCCCTGCGCGGCATCGACGGCGGCCTTGAGGGACAGAAGGCCGGTGCTCCGCCGGCGGCGCCGTGGCGACCCGGCCCGGACAGCCGGGTGCGGCTCCGGGCCGAGTCCCAGAGTCCCTTCGTGGGGCTGCTTCCCCGGGGGCGCCTGGGCCTCCACCTGCCCGGAGGACCGGCCTATGACGGCTTCGGGCAGGCTCTCTCCCCGGCTTGGAAGGCCGACCGGACCGGTCGCCTGCGGGCGGCCTTCGACTTCCGGTGCGGTGAGGTTCCCGGGGGCTTGCAGCCCGGTCCGGAGGGTACCTGGCGGTATTACCTCGGCCACGGCGCGGGCACCTCGGCGGCGATCGAGCTGTTCTGGTCGGGGTCGGAGTTCTTCCGCATCGACGGCGAGCGCCGGGAGGGGGTGGCCCCGTTGCGCCGGGGTCGCTGGTACCAGGTGGCCATCGAGCTCGACCTGAAGGCCCGCCGGTACGAGGCGACCCTGCGCGAGGAGGGGGGCGGCGCGTCGTCGGCCCCGGTGGCCTTCGCCGGCGCGCTCCACCCGCGCTGGGACGGGGCCATCGACGATGTCTTCATCGACAGCCACGGCCACCGGCCCGGTCCGAAGCCAGCCCTGGATGCCGACAACTTCGCCGTGCAGGAGGCCCCGCTGCCACCGGTCGGTGCGGTGGCCGTCGCCGAGGATCCCGCCTCGGCCGATCGACGCCGGGCCCGGACAGCCGCCCTCGAGGGCCGTCTCCAGGCGCTGCAGCAGGAGGCCCAGGCGGCGGCGATCGAGCTGGAGCGGTTGCTGGTGGAGGGTCCCTTCCCGCTGGCCTACGGCGTGTCCGAGGGCACCCCGCGCGACGCGGTCCTCCAGGTCCGGGGCGAGCCCGACCAACCGGGTCCGCAGATCCGCCGAGGCACCCTCTCGGCCGTGGGCCCGGCCCGCATGGACCCGCCAACGACCGGCAGCGGCCGGCTCGAGCTGGCCCGCTGGCTGGCCGACCCGGCCAATCCGCTGCCGGCCCGGGTGATGGTCAACCGGGTGTGGCAGCAGCATTTCGGCGTGGGCCTGGTGGCCACGGCCAACGACTTCGGCCTCCGGGGACAGGCCCCGAGCCATCCGGAATTGCTGGATCACCTGGCCTCGGAGTTCCGGCGGTCCGGCGGATCGATCAAGGCCCTCCACCGGCTCATCCTGGGCAGCGCCGCCTACCGCCAGCGCAGCGACCCCGAGGCGGACGCCCCGTCCGTCCCGGCGACCGCGACGGCCAACGCGACCGGTGGGTCCCTGTCCTGCCCGGTCGAGATCCCGGGTGCCGGCGGGATCGTCGGAGCGGGCGCAACGGGCGCCGCGTTGGCCGACGGACTGTTCTCCCCCTTCGCCCGCCGCCGCCTCGGGGCCGAGGAGACGCGGGACGCCCTCCTGGAGGCGTGCGGGGAGCTGGACCTGTCCGTCGGCCAGGGCCATCCGTTCCCGTCACCGACCCGCTGGGGCTACACCCAGCATGGGCCGTACGTGGCCTCCTACGACCACTCCCGCCGCAGCGTCTACCTGATGACCCAGCGGATCCAGCGGCACCCGTTCCTGGCGCTCTTCGACGGGGCCGACCCCAATGCCAGCACGGCCGGACGCCGCACCACGACGGTGCCCTCGCAGGCCTTGTTCTTCCTGAACGACCCGCTGGTGCACCGCCAGGCCGACCGGCTGGCCCGTGCGGCCCGCGCCACCCATCCCGCCGAGGCGGCGCAGGTGGACCATGTGTTCCGACGCATCCTGCGGCGCCCGCCCTGTCCGGAGGAGGCCGCCGATGCCGCCGGGTTCCTGGCCCGATACCGACAGACGCCGGCTGCCGGGACCGGCGACGAGGCGGAGGCACGGGCGCTGGCGGCGTGGGTCCGCGTGCTGCTCGGGAGCAACGAATTCCTCACCATCGACTGAGCTGCGCCTCGAGGCCCTGGAACCGGACGAATCCCACCCTGACCCTGATCTCCCCGATGACCCGTCACGCCCTTTTCGATCCCCGCCGCCGCGGCTTCCTGCGGTCGCTCGTCGGCGGGTCCGCGCTGTTCCCGGGCATCGTGCGCGACCTGCTGGCGCGGGAGGGTGGCGGCCTGCCCGGGATCTCCGCCGATCCGCTCCTGCCCCGGGCGCCGCATTTCACGCCCAAGGCCAAGCGGGTGATCTTCCTCTACATGAGCGGCGGGGTCTCCCATGTCGACTCGTGGGACCCCAAGCCGCGGCTCTTCGCCAGCGCCGGCAAGACCGTGACCGTCGACGAGTTCCAGGGTCGCAAGGGTGACTTCACCATGTTTGCCAAGCGGCCCCAGTGGGAGTTCGCGCGGCACGGCCGCTGCGGCACCGAGGTCAGCGGCCTCTTCCCGCACATGGCCGGATGCGTCGACGACCTGTGCGTGATCCGGTCGATGACCTCGGACCACACCAACCACTACGAGGCCACCCTGGGCATCCACACCGGTTCGTTCACCTTCGCCCGGCCCAGCATCGGGTCCTGGGTCAGCTACGGCCTGGGCACCGAGAACAGCAACCTGCCGTCCTTTGTGGTCATCGCACCGAAGAGCCCGTATGCCGGGGGGCAGGTCTGGGCCAGCGACTTCCTGCCGGGGGCCCACCAGGGCACCTGGGTGGTGCCGGGGGCGGAACCGGTGGCCAATCTGCGTCGGCGGTCACCCTCCGAGGAATTGCAGGCGCTCGAGATGGCCGCCATGGACCGCCTGAACCTGCGCCACCGGTCGGCCCGACCGGGCGATCCGCTGCTGGCGGCCCGGATGAAGTCCTTCGAGACGGCCTTCGGCATGCAGATGGAATTGCCGGAGCTCTTCGACCTGTCCCGCGAGAGCGACGCCACCCATGCGCTGTACGGCCTGGAGCGGGGCAGCACCCGGGGGTTCGCCTGGCAGTGCCTGGTGGCCCGGCGACTGGCCGAGCGCGGCGTGCGGTTCATCGAGTTGATCGACTCGGGCTCGTCCGACAACTGGGATGCCCACGGCGACATGACCCAGCACGGCCCGTTGGCGGCCAACGTGGACCGGCCCATCGCCGGCCTGCTGAAGGACCTGCGCCAGCGCGGGATGCTGGAGGACACCCTGGTGGTCTGGACCACCGAGTTCGGCCGCACCCCCTTCAACGCCACGGCGGACCACCGGGGCCGGGAGCACCACCACTGGGTGTTCTCATCGTGGCTGGCCGGGGCGGGCGTCCGGGCCGGCACGGTGTACGGAGCCTCCGACGACCTGGGCATCCGCGTGGGCAGCGACCGGGTCCACGTGCACGACTTCCACGCCACGATCCGGCCTGGTTCAGCGGACGGGTGGTGCAGGGCGGTGGAACTTGGGTCGGCGGGACGGCTCAGGACGGCTCAGGGGTCGGCGGCTTCGCGGTGAAGAGATCGCCGTCGTCCCCGGCGGGCGCCATGGGGGGCGCGTCGATGCCGTGGAAGCGCGGTTGGGCGAAGCCGAGGCGCCTGGCCATGACCCCGATGGCCTCCGGGTTGTTGTCGACCAGCACCGCCGACCGGCCAAGCCGCTCCGCTGACTCCCCGATGGTGCCGCTGCCCGCGAAGAAATCGAGCACCCGGTCCCCGGGGTTGGAATGCACCCGCATGATCCGGTTGATGATGGCCAGCGGCTTCTGTGTGGGGTAGCCCGTCTTCTCCCTGCCGTTCGGGCTGACGATGGTGTTCCACCAGGTGTCCGTGGGGGTCTTGCCCCGGGCGGCCTTCTCCGGGCCGACCAACCCCGGCGCCATGTACGGGATGCGGTCGATGTCGTCGAAGCGGTAGGTGTAGTTCTCAGGGTCCTTGGCGTACCAGAGGATGTTGTCGTGCTTCGGCGACCAGCGCCGGGTGGCCCTGGCCCCGTAGTCATAGGCCCAGATGATCTCGTTGAGGAACGACTCCCGGCCGAAGATCCCATCCAGCAGCACCTTGCAGTAATGGACCTCCCGGTAGTCGATGTGGAAGAAGAACGAGCCGTTGGGCTTGAGAAGCCGCCGGGCCTCCTCCAGGCGGGGCTCGAGGAACGCCGGATAATCCGAGAAGGTGTCCGCGTAACCCTTGGTCCCGACCTTCACCGTCCGGTAACGGCGGCCCTGGAAGCCGGTCCGGTCCCCGTGTTCGTCATCCCGGACGGTCTGGATCTGCGTCCGGGCCTGGACCTTGCCGGTGTTGAACGGGGGGTCGATGTAGATGAGGTCGAACGAGGCGTCGGGAAACCCCTTGAGGATTTCGAGGTTGTCGCCGAAGTGGATGTCGATCACGGGTTCGGGTGCCGGTCGCCCGGGCGGAGGGCTCGGGTTCCGGGGATGGCTGAGGTTTTGGGGTGTCTGAGGTTTTGGGATCTCTGCGATTTCCGGGGGGTGGTTCGGCTGTCCGGCCGATCTTGGGCCGGTGTCGGGCCTGACGCCACCGGCCCGGCGGCGTCAGGCCCGCCGGTCACGATCCGGGGCTCAGTCCAAGCTAATCAACGCTTCCCGTCGGTCCAGCGCATTCTGTCCGACGAGGCCGCCCGTTCGCCGCGAATCTTTCGGCAGGTCCGCGTTTGACATTGTGAACGCCCCTTCCTTAACTCACCGGCACTTGTTCCCGAGACCTGCGCTCCCCCTGGGCTGGGCCGACGGAAAATCCCGAGGACACCGTGGCTGCCAAAGACGATTTTCTTCTCGAAACCATGCTCGACATGGGTCTGACGACCCAGGAGGCCGTCGCCGAGGTGCGCCCGGAGGCCGAGGCCTCGGGGGAGGGGGTGGTGGACACCCTGGTCAAGACCGGCCGCCTGGAGGCATCGCTGGTCGTCATGGCCAAGTCGACCTACTTCGGCGTCGAGATGGTCAACCTCGCGGAGACCCGGCTCACCGACGAGGTCATCAACGCCGTCCCCCGGCACGTGGCCCGCAAGTACAACGCCGTCCCGGTCGCCGCCCATGACGGCACGGTGGTCGTCGCCCTGTCCGACCCGTCCGACATCGAGGCCATCGACGGCCTCCAGGTATCCCTCGGCAAGACCCTCGAGTACCGCGTCACCAGCGAAGACGACCTGAAGGCGGCCCTGGACAAGTACTACGGCAACTCGGGCGGCGGCGGAGGTCGCGGCGACTCCGAGATCGCCAAGATGATCCAGGACATCACCGAGGGTGAGGTCGAGGTCGGGGCGCTCAAGGGCGAGGTGGGGGCCGACAGCGAGGCGCTGGACGCCGACGCGCCGATCATCCGCCTGGTCAACCAGATCATCGTCGACGCCTTCAAGCTGCGGGCCTCGGACATCCACCTCGAGCCCATGGGCAAGCGATTCCGCCTGCGCTACCGCATCGACGGCATGATGACCGAGATGAAGGACATCCCGAAGCGGCTCCAGGCGCCGGTCATCGCCCGCCTCAAGATCTCCTCGGGGATGAGCATCGCCGAGAAGCGCATCCCGCAGGACGGCCGCATCCAGACCAACGTCGGAGGCAAGGTCATCGACCTGCGCGTCAACGTCATCCCCTGCTCGCATGGCGAGTCCATCGTCATGCGTATCCTCGACAAGTCCGGCCTCCGGCTGGGCCTGGCCGAGCTGGGGTTCATGGCCGACGACCAGGCCACCTTCGAGCGCATGACCAGCCTGCCTGACGGCATCCTGCTGGTCACCGGCCCGACCGGCTCGGGCAAGACGACGACGCTCTACAGCTGCCTCAACTACATCAACCGGCCCGACCGCAAGATCATCACCGTCGAGGACCCGGTCGAGTACATGCTGGCCGGCATCAACCAGGTGCAGGTGCACGAGCACATCGGCTTCACCTTCGCCGCGGCCCTGCGCTCGATGCTCCGCCAGTCGCCCAACGTCATCATGCTGGGTGAGATCCGCGACATGGAGACCGCGACCATCGCCATCAACGCGTCGCTGACCGGCCACCTCGTCTTCTCCACGCTGCACACCAACGACGCCCCGTCGGCCGTGGCCCGTCTGATCGACATCGGCGTGAAACCCTTCCTGGTCGCCTCGTCGGCCCGCTGCCTCATGGCCCAGCGCCTGGTCCGCAAGGTGTGCAAGAAGTGCGCCGCGCCCCACGTCCTGACCGAGCAGGAGATCGCCGGCCTGGGCTTCACCCCCGAGCAGGTGGCATCGGCCACCCCCCGGAAGGGCAAGGGCTGCCCCGAGTGCAACAAGACGGGCTGCAAGGGGCGTTTCGGCCTCTTCGAGATCTTCAACATCAACGACGAGGCCCGGAAGCTGATCTACGACAAGGTCCCGTCCAACGTGCTGCGCAACCGGGCCCGCGAGATGGGCATGCGCACCCTCCGGGAGGACGGCATGCGCAAGGTCCTGGCCGGCGTGACGACGGTGGACGAGGTCGTCCGGGCCACCGTTTCCGAGCATTGACCCCACCGATTGCGACCATGAATGGCCCCGGAGTTGCTTTGTACGAGGTGGCGGTGACGCCCCCGGCGGCTTGTGTCCGTGCGGGCTGAGTCCGTCCCAGAGCCCCCCAGCCCACCGATCCCGAACCCCCTTTCCAGAAACGCCCCATGTCCTACCAGATGTCCGACCTGCTGCAGTTGATGGTCTCCGAGGGCGGAGCCGACCTGCACATCCGGGTCAACATTCCCCCCGTCATCCGCATCCACGGCATCCTCCAGCGCGTCGACGGCCCGCCGCTGCGCCCCGAGGACACCGAGGAGCTGATGCGCTCCATCACCTCGGAAGACCACATCCAGCAGATCCGCGAGAAGGGCGGCGCGGACTTCGGCTTCGCCTTCGGCGAGCTGGCCCGCTTCCGCGTCAGCGCCTTCAAGGAGAAGGGAAACTTCGCCCTCGTGCTGCGGCAGATCCCCTCGAAGCTCCTCACGATGGAGCAGATCGGCATCCCCAGCAGCGTCCGGACGCTCATCAACAAGCCCCGCGGCCTGGTGCTGGTGGTGGGCCCGACCGGCTCGGGCAAGACCACGACGCTGGCCTCGCTCCTCAACATCCTCAACGAGGAGAAGGACGAGGCGCACATCATCACCATCGAGGACCCCATCGAGTACTACCACAAGCACAAGAAGGCGGTGGTGACGCAGCGGGAGGTCAACGTCGACGTGCCCACCTTCGCCGAGGCGCTGCGCCGCGCGTTGCGTCAGGACCCCGACATCATCCTGGTCGGCGAGCTCCGCGATCTCGAGACGATGGAGGCGGCGATCACCGCGGCCGAGACCGGCCACCTGGTCTTCGGCACCCTGCACACCACCGGCGCGGCCAAGACGATCGACCGTATCGTCAACGCCTTCCCGCAGAACCAGCAGGAGACCATCCGCATCCAGCTTTCCACGGTGCTCCAGGGCGTGATCTCCCAGCTGCTCGTGCCCCGGATCGACAAGCCGGGCCGCGTGGCCGTCTTCGAGATCATGATCAACACGCCGTCGGTGGCGGCGCTCATCCGCGACAACAAGACCTTCCGCATCCAGTCCGACATCCAGACGGGCTCGAAATACGGCATGGTCACCCTCGACGGCTTCCTGCTCGACAAGTGGCAGGCCGGCATGATCTCCGAGGAGGAGGTCGTGACCAAGGCGCTGGATCCCATGACCATCCACCAGAAACTGGAGGAGATCCGAGCCTCCCGCGCCGAGACCCAGGCCCGCAAGTAACCCCGACCGACCCACGCCATGCCCGAAGCCATCTCCCACCCACTGGTCGCGCTCATCCGCGAGCGCGGGCTGCTTGACGACCTCCAGATCGAGGAGATCGCCCAGGAGGTGCAGCGCAGCGGCAAGCCGGTCACCCAGATCCTCCAGGACTACGGGCTGCTCGACCTCGACTCCATCCTGCAGATCATGGCCGACCACCTGGGCACCATGGTGGTGACCCTCGAGCCGGAGACCATCCCGCCCGAGGCCATCGCCGCCGTGCCGACCGAGACGGCCCGCATGTATCAGGTGGTGCCCGTGGCCCTCTACGGCGACACCTTGCAGATCGCCCTGGCCGACCCGCTCAACCCCCAGACGATGGACGAGCTGGGTTTCTCGCTGAAGCACACGCTCCAGCTGGTGGTGGCCAACCCCGTCGAGATCGCCGCCTGCGTCGAGAAGTTCTACCCCGCCCAGGCCGACCTCGGGTACGCCCAGCTGCTCAAGGAGCTCGGGGGTGACGGCGAGGTGGTCAAGGAGGAAGGGCCCAAGGGCATGTCCATCTCGCTGGACGATGCCGTCAACGACGTCCCGGTGGTCAAGTTCGTGAACCTCGTCCTGATGCAGGCCGTGCAGGACCGGGCCTCGGACATCCACTTCGAGCCCTTCGAGGACGAGTTCAAGATCCGCTACCGCGTGGACGGCGCCCTCTACGAGATGGCCCCGCCGCCCCGGCACCTGTCGACGCCGGTGACCTCGCGCCTGAAGATCATGGCCAACCTGAACATCTCCGAGCGACGGCTCCCGCAGGACGGGCGCATCAGCACGGTGATCTCGGGCAAGCAGGTCGATCTCCGCATCTCGACCCTGCCCACGGCCTTCGGCGAGTCGGTGGTGCTCCGCGTGCTCGACCGCGGCGCCGTGCAGCTGCAGCTCGACACCCTGGGCCTGCCCAAGGACGGCTACGACTACATCATCGAGACCATCAACCAGCCCAACGGCATCTTCACGGTCACCGGGCCCACCGGCTGCGGCAAGACCACCACGCTCTACTCGTGCCTCCGGCAGATCAACCAGATCGACACCAAGCTGCTGACGGTCGAGGACCCGGTCGAGTTCGACATCGAGGGGATCATGCAGGTCCAGGTCAACGAGGGTGCGGGCATGACCTTCGCCAAGGCACTGCGCGCGTTCCTCCGCCAGGACCCCGACATCATCATGCTGGGTGAGATCCGCGACCTCGAGACGGCCCAGATCGCCGTGCAGGCCTCGCTGACCGGCCACCTGGTGCTCTCCACGCTGCACACCAACGACGCCGCCGGCGCCGTCACCCGCATGGTCGACATGGGCGTCGAGCCCTTCCTCATCTCGTCCACCCTCCTGGCCGTGCTGGCCCAGCGCCTGGTACGCCGGGTGTGCCCGACCTGCCGGACCCCGTTCGAGCCGAGCGAGTCGCAGCTGCAGAACCTCAACCTCTCGGCCCACGACATCGGCGACAAGACCTTCTACTACGGCCGCGGCTGCGGGACCTGCAACGACACGGGCTACCGGGGTCGCAAGGGCATCTACGAGCTGCTGGCCGTCTCGGATCCGATCCGAAACCTCATCAACGACCGCGCGCCGACCGTCGTCGTCCGGCAGAAGGCCATCGAGCAGGGAATGGTGACCTTGCGTGAGGACGGCCTCCGGGGTATCTACGCCGGCGAGACCACCGTCGAGGAAGTGCTGAAGTACACCTGATCCGTCCCCGCGACCCTACCCGGCGACCGGGCAATCCAACCCCTTTTTCCGACCCTTTTTCGACCCCATTCCCGAGGAGACCGATATGGCCAAATTCAACTACGTCGCCATGGACAGCAGCGGCAAGGAGACCAAGGGTGTCCTCGAGGTCGGCAGCCAGGCCGAGGCGCTCAACCGCCTCAAGGAGATGGGCTTTCTGCCGACCAAGGTGACCGAGGTGGCTCCGCCCAAGTCCGACGCCAAGGGTGGCAAGGGCGCCGGCGGCGCGGCCGCGGGCAAGGGCAAGAAGAAGGGGGCCGGCCAGATCAACATCAAGATCCCCGGCTTCGGCGGCAAGGTGAAGGCCAAGGTGCTCACCACCTTCACCCGTCAGCTGGCCACCCTGGTCGAGGCGGGTCTCCCGCTGCTGCGCGGACTGCGCGTGCTTGAGAAGCAGGAGCGCAACCCCACGCTCAAGAAGATCCTGAGCGACCTGTCGCTCTCCATCGAGGGCGGCTCGACCTTTTCCGAGGGCCTGGCCCAGCACCCCAAGGTCTTCAATCGGCTCTTCGTCAACATGGTGAAGGCGGGCGAGCTGGGCGGTGTGCTCGAGGTCGTCCTCAAGCGTCTGGCCGAGTTCATGGAGAAGGCCGAGAAGATCAAGGGCAAGGTCGTGGCCGCCATGTTCTATCCCATCGCGGTCATGGTCGTGGCGGTGGGCATCGTGGCCCTGCTGATGATCGTCGTCGTGCCGAAGTTCAAGATGATCTTCGCCGACCTGCTGGGCGGCGACGCCGGCATGCCGGAGTTCACCCTCTTCGTGCTGAAGATCTCCGAGACCCTGAAGGACAACACGGTGATCTTCCCGGACTGGTTCTTCGGCGGCATGCCGTTCCCGGGCCAGGTGGTCTGGGGCATCGTCATCTTCGTCATCGCCTTCAAGGTGTCCATCAAGACCAAGCTCGGCCTCTGGTACTTCGACAAGTTCAAGCTGCACATGCCGGCCCTCGGCCCGGTCATCAGCAAGGTGGCCATCGCGCGGTTCACCCGCACCCTGGGCACCCTGGTCCAGTCGGGCGTGCCCATCCTCCAGGCGCTGAACATCGTCCGCGAAACGGCCGGCAACGTGGTCGTCGCCAAGGCGGTGCTCGACATCCACGAGTCGGTCAAGGAGGGCGAGACCATCACGGCGCCCCTGGAGAAGTCGGGGGTCTTCCCGCCGATGGTCGTCTCGATGGTGGACGTCGGCGAGCAGACCGGCGCGCTGCCGGAGATGCTCCTCAAGATCTCGGACAACTACGACGAGGAGGTCGACAACGCCGTCTCGGCCATGACCTCGCTCCTCGAGCCGATCATGATCGTGTTCCTCGCGGTGGTGGTGGGTTCCATCGTCATCGCGATGTTCCTGCCGCTCATCAAGCTGATGGAGACCCTCGGTGGTGACACCGGTGGTGGCGGTGGCGACTAGGCGGACTGGGGCCTTCCCCGGGCCATCGGCCGGTGCCGATGGCCTTTTTTGATCGAACGGTGGGTGCCGCTTGACCGGGGTGCTGCGCAGGTGTAAATACAAAGTAGTTACATTGAATGCGCATCGGCCATACTCGAATGGACTGACGGGTGGGCTCAATGGAGTTCGACTGGAACAACCTGCCCTTCGAACTGGACGGATCGGTCTCCATCCCGGCGATCGAGGAATCGTTCGAGGATCCCTTCGCCATCCGGTTGCTGCCCGATTCGCCGCGATTCGGGGTGCAGGCCCGGTTCTTCAACCTGGGCCAATCGGCCGGGGGGCAGGGCCTCTTCAGCGTGTACCGGACCAACGGCAAGGTCATCCGGGTCATCCTGTCCCGGCCCTTCACCGACGCCGAGGCGTACTTCTACCAGCGCCGGCTGACCCAGGCCCTGGCGGGGTGAGCCCGGCCGACCTGCGCGCTCCCGCGTTCCATGAACCAGCAGACCATCCAGTCCTGGGACGACGTCCCGCTCTTCGACAGCGAGCAGGCCGAGGCCGACTTCTGGGCGGACAACCAGGTCGATCCGCGCCTGATGGACCTGTCGGCCACCGCGGGTTCGGAGCAGTCCGAATCCATCACCATCACCCTGCGGATGGATCCCCGGATGCTCAGCCGCATCAAGCGCCTGGCCCGCTCCCGGTTCCTCAATTACCAGAGCATGATCAAGCAGTGGCTGAGCGAGCGCATGGAAAAGGAATTGAAGGACCGTTGATCCTTCGGGAAAGTCGCCGCTCCCGCGTGAACCCATGAGATCCTGCCGCCCATCGTCCCCACGCACCCCGGTCACCACCCGGGGCCGGGCCGCGTTCACCCTGCTGGAGCTGCTGGTGGTCATGTCCATCATCGGCATCCTCGCGGGCATGGTGGTCGGATTGGCCCCGGCGGCCGCGACGAAGATGAAGGAGTCGCGGGTGCGGGCCGAGCTGCAGCAACTGGTGACGCTGATCGAGGCCTACAAGGCGCGGTTCGGGGTGTATCCGCCCGACGGCATCCGCCGGGTTGCCGTTCCGGGGCAGGGGTTCCAGACCCTTTCCACTCCGGCCCTGAGCCCCCTCTTCTACGAGTTGTCGGGCGTCTACCTCACCAACGCCACCCGGGCCGACGGCTTCTTCATCCCGCGCGCCGATGCCGACGACGGCGACGGCATCCGCTCGGTCGAGCTCCAGCAGTGGTTCGGCCGCGAGGGCATCCAGAACGCCAAGCCCCCCGAGCTGCGCAACCGGCTCTTCGCCACCGACTTCAAGGAAGGCCAGTATGCCGAGGTGTTCCGCCGGCGCGGCGACGCCGGCTACGCCGACATCGAGGTCCTGGCCGTCGGCTTCGCCACCGACGCCTCGGGCAAGCGTTCGAGCGGCTTCGCCTGGCCCAACAACCGCGACGATCATCCCGTGCCCACCAACCGGGGGCTCAACCCCTGGCGCTACGTGTCCACCAACCCGACGAACAATCCGGGCGGTTTCGACCTGTGGGCCGAGATTCCCGTCGGCCGCGACCGCGTCAAGGTCATCGGCAATTGGAAGGAATCCAACTAGACCCCATCGCCCGACGATCCCAGACCCCGCCATCCGGCCTACGCCCATCGCCCCGACCAACGCCCCTTTCCGATCCCACCCGCGCGTCAGAGAACCCATGAAGACCCGAACGACCGCCCGGCGCCACGCCGCCTTCACGCTCATCGAACTCCTCGTCGTCATCGCCATCATCGGCATCCTGGCGGCGATGCTCCTGCCGGCGATCGCCTCGGCGACGACCAAGGCCAAGTCGGCCAAGGCCAAGGTCGAGGTCACGGGCATCGTGGGCGCGATCAACTCGTACCAGGCCGACTACTCCCGCCTGCCGGCAACCAAGCGGACCCGCGACGCCCACGGCCTGCCCGGCCGCCCGGCGGGCGCGCCCGACTGGATCTTCGGCAACGCCAACACGCCCGACGCCAAGGGCGTGCTGCCCACGCCGACCGTGGCCACCAAGACGGGCTACCAGCTGGTCCGCGACCTGGGCAACAGCGGCCGCGAGGCCAACAACTCCGAGGTGATCGCCATCCTCACCGCACAGAGCGTGGCCGACATCCAGGGTGGGGTGGCCGATGCGGTCAACCTGAACAACAACCAGAACCCCAAGCGCACGGTGTATCTGGCCACCAAGACCGTGGGGCGCAACCAGCCCAACGGCGTCGATGACCTGGGCGTGTACCGCGACCCGTGGGGACACCCCTACATCATCGTGCTGGACCTCGACTACGACAGCCGGGTCCTGAGCCCCTTCCCGCTGGTGGCACCGGGCCGCCCGGCCCAGCCCCGGTTCATCCCCGGCAACACGCTGGTGATGTCCCTCGGGCCCGACGGCAAGGCCGATTTCACGGCCGACCAGGACCACCCGAACAACCGCGACAACATCTACAGCTGGAAGTGACGACGTCGGATCGCCCGACGCCACCGCCCGCGCCAGCCGCCCCCACCAAGGCCACCCCATGAAGCCCCAAGGATCCCCCGGGTGCACGGACCCCGCCGCTCCAAGCCGGCGGTCCGGGGCCTTCACGCTGCTCGAGCTCCTGGTGGTGGTGGCGGTCATCGGGCTCCTGGCCGGCGTGACCGTGCCGGCGATCCGCGGGATGGTTCAGGGCAAGACCGTGGCCAGCGGGCACCGGCAGCTCAGCGACGACCTCAACCGCGCCCGCCAGGAGGCCCTCCGCCTGCGGACCACCGTGTACGTGGTCTTCGCGCCCACCAACGTCTGGGTGGCCCGGCCGGAGCTCGACTCGCAGGTCGAGGCGATGATCGTCGGCCGGCAGCTCGCGCCACAGGGATTCCGCGAACAGGCGCTGCGCAGCTTCACCAACATCGCCCTGGGCGTGTACCATTCGTACGCGCTGCTGGTGGAGCGCGAGACCGGTGCCCAGCCCGGGCGCAGCCACACCCGCTACCTGGGGCCCGGCTGGCAGACCTTGCCCGAGGGGGTCATCCTCTCGCCCCGGTTGTTCCTGCCGGCGCCCCTGGGACCGACCGACCGGCGCGACCTCGCCCTGCATCAGCTTCCGCGGCGCCCGTTCCGGTTTCCCCTGGCCGAGTTCCCGGGCGACACGCTCCCGGCCATCCCCATGCACTTCGTGGCCTTCGGGCCCGACGGGCGACTGGCCCTCGACGAGATGAATCGGGCCTGGGTGCTCAACGGCCGGGGCGACCTCCAGCTGCCCCCCATGTCGGAGCTGGCCCTCGGCGTGGGGCAGGGCAGCGTGTTCATCGCCCGCGATGCCGCCGGCCGCATCGATCCGTCGGTGACGCCCGACGCCATCGAGACGCCCCGCGACAACGCCACCAACAACCGGGTGATCGTTTCCAGCCTCACCGGCCGGTCCCGGATCCTCAAACCCGCCCTTCCCTGATGAGACTCTCCGGCCCATCCGCCCCCCCGGGACCGACCTCGCCCCGGCCCATCGGGCCCGCCCGTCGGGTGCGCCCCGGTTCGGGCTTCACGCTCATCGAGATCGCCCTGTGCATCGCCGTGGTGGCCATCGCGATGGTGGCGATCATCGGCGTGCTGCCGGCGGGGTTGAACGTCCAGAAGCAGAACCGCGAGGAGTCCCTGCTCACCCAGGATGCCGAGCTGCTGCTCAACGCCGTGCGGGGCGGTCAGACCCGTCTCCAGGAGCTGCTCAACTACGCCGACCGCGTGACCCTGATCCGCCAGTACCGCGACCGTTCGCCCACGCGGACCAACCACTTCCACGGACCGATGGTCGCCGGCACCCCGTCCGGTTCCGACCCCTTCGGAGATGCCTTCCAGCTGGTGGGCCTCATCAGCCGCCCCAAGTACACCCTGGAACCGTCGCCTTCGAGCCGGAGCACCGCGGTCACCGTGACCAACATCGTCCGCCTGGAGATGCGCTCGATGAGCGGATCCATGGCCGAGCACCCGGTCATCCGCTGGAATGAGCGCCGGGGCAACCCCAACGATCCCCGGATCGACTTCGCCTTCCGCTACCGGGTCACCCTCGAGACCGTGACCCGCCCGGGAAGCAGCCCGGGTGCGGAGGTGTCCGAGGTCCGGATGATCCTCGAGTGGCCGCTGCAGCGCACCGGAGCCGAGCCCGACCAATACCGGCTGGGCCTCAACCGCCGGGAGTTCCGCACCGATGTGCTCGGCCGGCCGGCGCCCTTGCGGGGCAACGTGCCCCAGGATCCGGCGTACTTCGGCAACATCGCCTACCCGTTCAACCCCGCCACCGAGACCCCCGGCCCCGGGGCCGTCCTGTTCTACCGGTTCCCGCCGGGTTCCCTGTGACCCCTATGAAGCCTTTCCCTCTCGAGGTGGGTGCCGCCGGCGTCGCCGGCCCGGCCGGTGCCGGGGAGCGCCGCGCTCTCCCGGTCCGCGGCCTGGCCCCCGCCGGGATCGCGGGAGCGACTGGACGCCGGAGCCCCCGACGCCTGGCTTCCGCGTTCTCGCTCCTGGAGCTGATGATCGCCGTCGGCCTGCTGACGGTCATCATCCTGGCGCTCTATGCGATGTTCGACCAGACCCAGAAGGCCTTCCGGCAGAGCCTGAACCAGGCCGATCTGTCCGAGGGCGGTCGTTCGGCCCTCGATCTGGTGGTTCGCAGCGTGGAGCGGGCGGCCTCTCCCCAGGTGGAAGACGCCCTGCACCTGGTGATCCGCCCGTCGGACGCCAACGGCTACGACCTGGTCTTCCCCGGCGACGGTCCTGCGGCCAACCGGACCCAGCCGCTGCGCTTCGACGAGCTGTTCTTCACCTACCCGGTCGGTGGCGGCCGCTGGCATGTGGCCGGGATCTTCCTCGGCACGCTCGACGCCGGGCCCGTGGCCCCGGGGACCATTCCCGGTCTCGGCTCTCTCTACCTTTATGACGAGGCCCTCCCGAGTTCCAACCTCGTGCAGGTGCTTGGCAACCTCGGTCTCCTCGACGGCGGCCTGGCCGCGCCATCCACGGTCTCTCCCTACCGCCTGAGCGGTGCCCCCGCCCTGAGAACCAACCTCATCGCCTCCCGCCTCTCCACCGCCGCCTACCCCACGGCGTCGACCCGCGCGGCCCGCCTCGACGCCGCCCGCCTGCTGGAGGGCGTCATCCAGTGCCGTGTCACCGCCTTCGATGCCGATGGCAGGCCCTTTGACGGAAACCACCCGGTCCGCTTCGACGTCCTCTTCCCGAGGGTCGGCGTGAACACCAATTCCCCCCGACATTTCCCGGTCGCCCCGGCCGACTGGCAGGCCTTGGCCACCAACCGGCTTGGCAACGTGTCCCGGCCGCTGCCCATCGAGGTCTTGTCGGTGGACGCCGACACCGGCCAGGTGAGCGCCCTGTTCCGCGGGCCCAACCTCCCGTCGTCCCTCGAGATCGAGATCACGCTGCTGGACGGCAAGCAGCTGGACCAGTTCCGCGCCCTTCCCGACACGCTGCAGGCCCGCAACCGGTGGCTGGCGAACAACGCCGGCGCCCTCCAGACCCTCCGCCAGCGGGTCGTCCTCCGCACCGCGCCCCAATGAAACGACTCTACCCCCCATCCAGCCGGCGCGGTGTGGCGCTGGTCATCACCCTGATCATGCTCTCGGTGGTGACGATCACGGCGGTCGCCTTCCTGGCCGTCGCCCGCCGGGAGCGCGCCGCCGTCGCGGCCGCCGGCGAGCAGGCCGACGTGCGCATCGCCGCCGACGCGGCCCTGAACCGGGCCCGGGCCCGCATCCTGGCCCAGATCGAGGCCTCCGGGCTGCGTGAGGCCCCCACGCTGCTGGTCTCCACCAACCTCATCGCTCCGTTCTACCTTCCCGGTCTCTCGGTCGCCGGGCTGGGCGACCCGCAGACCATCGTCCAGTCGAACCGCTGGTTCTCGGCCCTGACCAACGTGTCGTACCTGTACGGCGGCAGGCCCTTCGACCTGAACAACCCGGCGGAGATCCTCGAGTACCGCCGGATGCTCGCCAACCTGTACCTGGATCCCCGGGTGCCGGTCGTCGCGCGGACGGGTCGCCTCGATGCCCGGCCCGATTCCTTTGAGGATCGCTTCTACCTCGACCTCAACCGCAACGGCCGCTTCGACACCAACGGGTTCGTGCTCCAGCGCAATGGTCTCGGCGTCGCCATCGGCACCAACCGCGTGTGGCACGTCGGCGACCCGGAATGGATCGGTGTGCTGTCCGATCCCGACCGGCCGCATTCCGGCAACAACCGCTTCCTCTACCGGATCGCCTACCTCGTGGTCCCGGCCGACCAGACGGTCGACCTCAACCATGCGCACAACCAGGCCCGGAACCCCGAGGCCACCACCAGCCTGTTCTTCCGCAACCAGGGCGTGGCCCCGTGGGAGCTGAACCTGGCCGGCCTGTTCCGCGACCTGAACACCAACCTCTGGCAGACTTACGCCTACTCGACGAACGGCGACAATTCCGGCCTGGCCTTCGATCATGCCCTCAACCTCTGGGCCA
Organism: Verrucomicrobium sp.; assembly: GCA_021298285.1. Taxonomy (GTDB): domain Bacteria; phylum Verrucomicrobiota; class Verrucomicrobiia; order Limisphaerales; family UBA9464; genus SXXZ01. The sequence goes on along the minus strand of JAJTFN010000043.1, from coordinate 5,028 downwards.
ACCGGCGCGTGGGCGGGTTGGCCGGCCGCGCGTCCGCCCAGGAGATCCTCGCCGGCGACACCCTCCTGCAGGTCGGTGGCGCGTCCGACATCGCGGCCGCCGGCCGCGTGCTGCCCTCCAACGGCATCGACGACCTCTCCGACGGACCGCTCGTGCTGAGCCTGGCCCAGGTCCGCAACCCGCGATTGCTCACCGATGGCGACAATGTCACGCGCCTCTGGTCGGGTGGTGATGTCGCGCGGCCCTACCTGACGCCGTTCCAGCTGCTCACCGACCCTGGCCTCCTGCCCCTCGGGCCCAACCGGGTCATCTGGACCAACCTTGACACGCGGCGCAGCGGCTTCGCGGCCCAGTTGTTCTCCCCGGCGCAGGCCTCCAACGCCACCTACAACGCCTACACCTTCTACCGGTTGCTCGGATCGCTGGGCACCGACGCTTCCGACGGACGCATCGAGGTCGGGGTCGACCTCGCCAACCGCTATTTCCGGCGGTCCAAGCTGAACCTCAACTACCAGGTCCTCGATGCCGACGGGGCCCAGCCCCACAGCGCCAATGTGGTGACCACCAACGGCCTGGCCGGATCGGCCGCCCGCGCCACCGCGCTGGTGCCGTGGACCGCGCGGTCGTGGATGCAACTGGCCGGCGACCGGCTGCTGCGCAAGGAGTTCTCCAACGGCCTGCCCGAGCTGGCCAACTTCACCTACCTCGATGCCGCCAACGTGACGGCCCGCGAGGAGGCCGCCCATGGCATCGCCATCGCCGGCGGCCACTGGGTGACCAACGCGGTGGGTTCCCGCGCCCAGGCGCAGGTGGTCTCGCTGACCAACCACACCTGGACGGCCAAGCTGCACCGGTTGCTCCAGCTCTCGGCCAACATCCACGAGGTGCGCACCAACCTCGCCGGTGGCCTGGGCACCGAGCCCTTCCCGCCGCATGTCTATCGTCCGACCTTCTACCGGGAAGATCGTGAGGATCCGCGCAACCCGGGCCGCCGGCTGCCGGTCGTCCGCCTGGCCGGGCTCGAGGAGGTCACCAACGCCGTCGCGCAGGTGCTGAACACGGCCTGGACCAACTGGATGGACTTCGACAACCCGCTGGACGTGGCCAACCTCAGCGCCGATCCGAGGGTTCCCACCCGGACCAACGTCTTCGGCATCCCGTTCATCGTGGGCACCAAGCAGAACCAGACCGGTCCGAACGCCCTGGGCCTGCCGAAGTTCAACGAGGCCTTCTGGCAGACCCGCGTGCGCACCGGCCGCCGCCTGCTGCTCGAGCGCCCGCCCAACGGCGCCGTGCGGCCCACCAACGAGACCACCCTGAGCGCCCTCGGCGTGGTGAAGTACGGGCAGTACACCCTGCAGATCGTCAACCAGTCGGCCGTCGAGGCCTGGAACGCCTACCTGCAGGCCTTTCCCGCCAATCGCCCGCTGCGCCTCATCGCCACCAACTGGACCGAGGTCTGCCTCTATGACGGCAGCCTGGCCGATGCCGCCCGCCCGCTGGGCCAGCCGCTGTTCATCCCGCAGCCGGCCAACCCGTCCCTGCCGTGGAGCCCGCAGAACCCGATGGTCTTCAACCGCACCAACTACTCGGTGCAGGTCGGCAACGTGGTGCGCGTCGGCACCGGCAACACCGGATTCCGTGCGCGGTGGGATGCGCAGGAGTACCTCCCGGCCCTCAACCACAACGCCGTCTTCGGCCTGGTGTACAACCCCGTGCTCGGCCGGGTTTTCCCGCTCAACGAGACCAACAACCCGCTGGCGATGTTCCCGATGCCGGGAACCCGGCCGGATCGCCTGGTGCCGCAGCTCACGCTGGCGGTCACCAACCGGCTGGTCTTCGCCATCGTGGATGACAGTTTCGTGCCCCCGCGGCTGCTCGACTTCGTCAACCTCAAGAGCGGCACCGTGGAGACCAACCTGCTGGACAACCTCCGTTACACCGCCAGCGGTGGCATCCCCGGCGTCGCCGGCGACGCGGGCGTCAACGAGGGCTTCGACAACATCGGCGGCAACCTGGGGGGCGGGGCCACCTCGAACCGTCCGCTGCGGATGGCGGAACTGTGGCAGACCAACTTCCTGGCGGGTCGGGTCATCCCGCTCGGCTTTGAAAACCAGTTCTCCGCCTCGGTGAACCCGCTCCGGGTGCTCCAGTTCTGGGAGGCGGCGACCCTTCCCGGGGTGCAGACCACCGGGGATCCGCGGGTCGACGCCAGCCTCGGCCTGAGGGCCTTCCTCTACGGCATCAACTCCGTGCCGCGCAGCGCGCAGGTGGTGGCCCGTCGTGAACTCGACCGGCTCCTGGCTTCCGGTGGCAACGTCAACGGCAACCGCATCCAGGTGGGCTTCAATCCCGTGGGCGAGGTCCAGTTGACCGAGCGGCGGATGGCCAACGATCCCTTCGTCCATTACACCAAGGAGGATTTGCAACCTGGCGGACTGGTCTACACCCATCCCGAGGGCTACTGGAAGTTCTACGCCGATGTCCACCCGGAGCGTCGCCCATCCATGTTCCAGGGCCTCCAGCTCGACCCCGGCATCGCCGAGAGCCGGGTCGCCGAGGCGAGCGGAGACTTCCTGGTGACCACCATCTATCGGACCAACCGCGTCGCCGCTCCGTACAAGTTCATCAACGCCTACGCCCCTTGGGGAATCTCGGCCAACCTGGGCACGGGGATCCCGACCCCGATCCTCGCGGTGGACATGGCCTACAAAGATCCTCTGATCACCAACAGCGCCGCCTGGTCGTTCCCGACGCCGACCAACGCCTTCGCCTCGATCGGCCAGCTGGGTCGGATCCACCGGGGCACGCCCTGGCAGACGGTCTACCTCAAGAGCCCGGTGGCCAACATCGAGACGGACGATGCCGGGCACATCAGCGACCGGCACCATTGGCGCTGGTGGTCCGGCAGCTACGGCACCCACCCGACCAATGACTGGGCCCTGCTGGACACCTTCTCGACGGCCCTCACCGAGAATGCCGCCCGCGGCCAGGTGGGCGTGAACCAGACCAATCTCGCCGCCTGGTCCGCCATCCTTTCCGGGGTTCCCGCGCTGCGGCGCCTGGCCTCCGACGGCACGAACCTCGTGGCCACCGTGCTCGACCCGGCCGGCGGCAACGGGTCCTCGTACCTGCACCGCATCGTCTCCGGGTACACCAATGCGCAGGGCCAGGCCGTCCGTGGCATCGTTTCGGGCTTCGTGCACACCAACGTCTGGCCGGGCGACCCGTTGGTCGAGATCGGAGTCGGCCTGGACGGGAACCCCGTTCGGCAGCAGAGGCCCCGCCGTTCCCTGCCGCGATTCCGGTCGGTCGGCGAGATCTGCTCGGTCGAGACCCTGTCGGCCGGTTCCCCGCTGCTGGAGAACATCCTCCCGGACCCCAACAACCCGGACCGCCCGTTCCGCGCGGTCCCCGACGAGGTCGTCGAGCGTCTCCCGCAGCAGATCCTCTCGCTGCTCAAGGCCGAGGAACCGCGCTACGTGGTGTACTCCTGGGCCCAGACCCTGCGGCCGGCCGCCGGGGCCGTGGTCACCGCCCCGGGTCCCTTCTTCGGCATGGCCACCAACTATGTCGTCACCGGCGAATTCGCCACCAAGACCGTGCTGCGTTTCGAGGGGGCCCTCTCGACCAACGCCCCGGTCACCCAAACCCTGCGTCCCGTGGTGGAAGAGCACCGCGTGCTGACCACGGACTGAACGTCGCCAACCCGTTTTCGTCATGCGCCCGTCTCGAAGCCTGATCGTCGCCATCACCCTGGCGGTGGGTTCCCTGGGGCTGTACCGCTGGGTGCAGCCGCCGGCATCGGACCCCGTGCCCCCGGGCGGGTCGCCGGTCGTCGCCGCGGCACCGTCCGCGCCGGCCCTCGCTCCCTCGCTGGCCGTCTCGGCCCATGTGGACGCCAAGCGCGTGCGCGTGCGCCCCCTCGAGGCCGGCCGGACACCGGCCCACCGCGACCCCGAGTTCCCGTGGCGCGCCCGCAACACGCCGCGCACCGTCGACCAGCTCCGTGCCGACTCCCGCGCCCTCGTGCTGCGCAACGCCCTCATCGACACCCGCTCGGGCGAGCCGCTGCCCCTGCCCGAGGCGCTCGTGGCGGGACCCGAGCCGGGCTTCCACATCGTCCAGTTCTCCCGGGAGCCCGACGCCGACGCCCGGCGGCGGCTCGAGGAGCAGCACCTGAAGGTGGTGTCCTACCTGCCGGTCAACGCCTTCCTCGTGGAGGGCTCCGACGCCTCGGTGGAGCGGTTGGCCCTCGACGCCGACATCGCGTCGGTCTCGCCCTGGCACCCGGCCTTCAAGCTCGAGCCCGACCTGCTGGTCCGCGCCGTCGATGGTCGCCCGCTCGAGGCCGGTCAACGCCTCATGCTGTCGCTGGCCGATCCCGACGCCATGGCCCGCCTCGAGGCCCTCGGGGTGCGCGAGGTCGGTCGCCAGCGCAGCCCGTTCGGCACGCTGGTCACGGTCGATGCGCCCCCGGGCGCCCTGGTGCCGCTGGCCCGATCGCCCGAGATCCACCTCATCGAGAAGGCCCACCGCCGCGAACTGCTCAACGACCGGTCGGCCTACCTGCTCGGCAGCGCCACCGACATCACCAACACCGCGCCCTACCGCGGGCTGACCGGCAGCAACGTGGTGGTCAACGTGAACGACTCCGGCATCGACTGGACCCATCCCGACCTGACCACCAACCGGGTCTTCACGGTGGGCACGCAGACCAACCTCCTGACCGACACCGATGGCCACGGCACGCATGTCGCCGCGACCATCGCCGGCAGCGGGTCCGCCTCGTTGCAGGTGCCCGGGCCGGTCCAGGGATCGGTGACCAACGCGCGATTCCGCGGCCTGGCTCCCAACGCCCGGCTGTTCGTGCTGCCGATCGACCTCCAGACCGGACCCACCATCTCGGACGCCTTCCTCCAGGAACAGGCGGCGATGACCAACGCCCTGATCTCGAACAACAGCTGGGGCTACCAGGGCGCCTACGAGTACAACTCCATCTCCGCCAGCTACGACGCCGCCGCGCGG